>JAKAQM010000133.1 GCA_021822565.1 Actinomycetes bacterium
CTCGTGGAACAACTCGGCGCGGTCGATGCTCAGCGGCTCGGAGACCTCGTGGGCCATCTCACCCACGAAGAGATGTGGGGGGTCGACGAAGCTCTCGCTACCGTGCTCGGGCTGCCGTAACAGCTGGTTCCGCCCTTCTCAGTAACGCTGGCGACGAGCACGGCGTCACGATCACCGACCGCCGGGTCGCGGGAGACCGCGCACGCGGAGGCTCAGCGGTCGCAGTCGACGGCGACTTCGAGCGCCTCGCAAAGCTGCCGCATCCTCGCGTCGGCAAGGCGCCCGATCCGCTCGGTGAGCACGCCGAGGGCGACGCTCTCGATCGAGTCCAAGTTGGCCACGCAGTGCCGTGGCACAGGGTCGTCACCTGGCTCGAGAACGACCTCACTGGCCAAGCCACGGATGGTCGTGGTGCACGGAGCGATGACTGCCCGCCGAAGGCGAGGAATGGCGGCGTCACGCGACAACACGATCACCGGTCTTCGGCCGATGTCGGGAAGCTCACACCACCAGACGTCGCCCCGAGCGGGCAACGGGCTCATGACGCCGCGGCCGCAGCCCGGAACGATGCGAGATCACCCCACTCGTCGTCTTCGTCGATCGGGTGGTCGTCGTAGGAGGCGTACGCCGCGTCGACTTCCGCGGCACGGTGCCGGGCGAGGAAGGCTGCCAAGGCGTCATCGACAAGCGCGGAGTCCGGCACGCCCGCCTTCACCTCGCGCGCCTGCTCGAGAAGGTGCTGGTCCACGGTGGTGCTGATCCGGACCCGGCTCATGCCACAACCATAGCATGCTTATGCCACTGTCCGAGCGGGATACCTGGCGGTTCCCTGACGCCTGGCCACGCTGCCTGTCTCCGGCTGGACTCGCCGCTGAACGCCGGGAGCGGGCGCTCTCGTTCAGTACGACCACCGGTCAGGTACTCGCTGCCCTTGGTCGCGCAACAAGGCACCGTTCGTCGAACTGGATCCAGACGACTTCGTCTGCGTCTGCTACCGCCGGCTGACTCTGCGTGACCCGACGTAGTGCACCGGTCGCGATTTCCTCGATGAGCCACACGCGCTCATGAGGATCCGTACCCGCTAACCAGCTCCGACACGCGATGAGAACACCCGGGAACTCAGCGTGTCGGAAGCACATGCGAATTGCACGAGCATCCGCCCCTTTTGGGCCCTCTACAACGACGGCCCAGATCCCCTTGACGCCCATAGCTTCAGCCAGGTCAGCGAACCGCTGCCCGAACGCCGGGTGGGCTAGGAGCGTGGGTCAGAATCCACCACTGACCCCCTCGTAGCGGCGAGAATTTTCTCATGACCTCCGTGCTTGGCGACGAGCAGCTCTTTGCGGTGGAACTGGGCGAGGGCGAGTTGCCGCGGCCGTCGGCTCCCGCCGGTGAGGCGAAGACGTTCCGGCGCTACGACCAGAACCAGTGCTTCTTGCTGCCGCCGTCGCTCGACGAGTGGCTGCCGCAGGACCACGAGGCACGCTTCGTCTCCGAGGTCGTCGAGCACCTGCTCGACCTCGCCCCGATCTACGCCAGCTACACGTCGGCCGCAGGCGCCCCGCCGTATCACCCGAAGATGATGACCAAGCTGCTCGTCTACGCCTACGCCACCGGCGTCACCTCGAGTCGCGAGGCCGAGCGGCGATGCGCAGTCGACGTGGCCTTCCGTTGGCTCGTGGCCAACGAGGTGCCCGACTACCGCTCGATCAGTCGCTTCCGCCGCCGCCATCTCGCCGCCCTCGAGGATGTGTTCGTCCAGGTGCTGGCGCTGTGCGCCAAGGCCGGGCTCGTGCGCCTCGGACGCGTCGCCCTCGACGGCACCAAGCTCGACGCCAATGCCTCCAAGCACAAGGCGATGAGCTACGACCACATCGTCCCGCGCATCGCCGAGCTCGAAGCCGAGGTGAAGGCCCTCTTGGAGGAGGCCGAGCGCGTCGACCGGGCCGAGGACGAGGCCTTCGGTGAGGATCGCCGCGGCGACGAGCTGTCCGCCGAGCTCGCCCGGCGCGAGAGCCGGCTTGAGAAGCTGCGCGCCGCCAAGGAGGCGATCGAAGCCGAGGCCAGGGAGAAGGCCGAGGCGGCGGCGCGCAAGAAGGCCGAGGCGGCGAACAAGAGCGAGGAGGAGGTGGATGCCGCTGCCGAGCAGGCCGCCGAACGGGCCAAGCCCAAGGCTTCCGCCCAGCGCAGCTTCACCGACCCCGAGAGCCGGATGATGAAGACCAACCATGGCTTCGACTACGCGTACAACGCCCAGGCGGTCGTCGACGAGAAGAGCCAGGTGATCCTCGCCGCCGAGGTGACCGACGAGGCGAGCGACATGAACCAGCTCGTGCCGATGATCGAGAAGACCGAGGAGAACCTCGCCGCGGCCGGGATCGACGACACGCCCGACACCTACCTCGCGGATGCCGGCTACTGCTCGGAGGACAACCTCGAGGCGACCGAAGCGCTCGACTCCGAGGTCCTCGCCGCTACCGGGCGCCAGCGCCACGGCGAGCAGTTCCCGAAGGCTCCACGCGGTCGCATCCCGAAGAACGCCACCCGGCGCGAGCGCATGGCGAGGAAGCTGCGGACGAAGAAGGGCCGCGCCGACTACGCCAGGCGCAAGGCGATCGTCGAGCCGGCCTTCGGACAGATGAAGGTCCGCCAGCACGCCGGACAGCTCCGCCTGCGCGGCCGTGACGGCGCCCACGGCGAGTGGACGCTCCACGCCATCTGCCACAACTTGCGCAAGCTGATGACCGCTCGGGACCGATTGGGGCTGGCAACGGCGTGAACACGCGGGTCGCAGCCCCTTGCCAGCTTGCTGACGTCGGGCGCATCCTTCAACCCTGAGGCTGGAGTGTTTCATGATGACAACGAGTCCGATCGTCGGATCTGGCCGGCTGGCCGGTTCTGACCCACGCTCCTAGACGGCCACGACCGTGACGACGTCCTCGAGCCCACTGAAGTCAGCGACGTTCCGCGTATAGAGCGGCAAGCCGGCGGCGGCGGCGGTCGCGGCGATCAACAGATCGACCGCTCGTCCGCCCCGCGCTTTTCGACCCGTCGAGGCCGCTGCTGAGTAGACGCGTCCGTATGCCCGCGCTGCGGCCGTGTCGAACGGGATCGCATCGAACGTCGCCTCGGTCCGCTGCAGGCGATCCTGTCGAACCCCGCGCTCCTTGGTATCAGACGCGACATGGGGTCCTGCCGCCAGCTCGGCAAGAGTCAACGCGCTGATGGCCAGCTCGATCGGCAGTCCTTCTGGATCGAGCCGTTCGAGTTCGAGCACCACTGAGGTGTCGATGAGTCCGCGCGCCGGGCGCTCAGCCACGGGGTTCGGCGTCTTGCGAAGCGACTGCATCAAGATCCCTCCGGAGAAGCTTGTAGTCGACCGGGGGCCCCCCCCGGAACATGGCCATCGCGGCCTCCGTGCGGACGAACCGATGTCTGCGCAAGGGCGTCAACTCTCCGACCGGGGTGCCGTTGCGCATGACGACGTACGTCTCACCCTCGTCGAGTCCGCGCATGATCTCTCCGCTGTCGTTGCGAAGCTGGCGCTGATTGATCTCCTTCATTCGACCCATCGTAGCACTAGGTGCTACGCATTCGAATGTCGCTGGCCGTCCCGATCGGCACCGTCCCGATCGGCACCGTCCCGATCGGCACCGTCCCGATCTCCTGGACGACGGAGCTCCACGTAGCGCAGGCGCCGTCGACGCTCGGGCCTGTGGTGAGGACTGCCTCTTGTCTTGTCTCTGACGGAGCGCTGATCGGTCCCGCAACCTGAACCGCGTTCACACGATCATGTTCGGATTCGAGAGGATCCCGGCCGCATAGAGCTCGAAGGGGTCGTGCACGAAGGACCCCCGGAGGAGGTCGTGCCCGACGAGGACACCTCGGTGCCCCAGGCCGGCCTCGGTGAGGAGGGGATAGGCGGCGCCGAGATGGCGGGTCGTCACCTGGTGGGCAGGGACGCGCGGGCCCGTGCGGGGGTTCAGCATCGTCCCCTGTCTCGCTCCCGCGAAGAGACGGTGCCGATGCGGCTGCAGTCTCGGTTCACGTGACGGAACGGTCGCCCGACGCGGACTGCCTGACACCCGCCGTGGTTGAGCGTCGCAACGGTACGCGGGACAGTGGGCAGCTGCGATCGCCAGTGAACGACTCCGAATCGCAGTGGGCATGCGGCTTCGACATCTCCGCTGGGCTGGAGCGAGCGCCGAGAGCGCAGATCCTTGCGACCGTCTGCTTCCAACGGCACCTCGAGGACAGGGTCACAGCGCGGTAGTGGGACGCTGACGCAGCGCGGTAGGAGGCAGTCGCGAGGTGCCTACCGACTACGGCCGATCTACTTCGAGATGACGGTGCACCGAAGCGGCGAGCACGTGGAGGTCGTCGGGATCCGAGCTGACGACGATGTCGTTACGCCGAAGGGCTCCTTCGACGACCGTCGCGTCGACGACATCGGCGCGTGCGGCATTGGCAAGGAGCTCACCCACGCGCCGCGCCTGACCGTCGTCCAGTTCTTCGACATTGCAGCCGACGAGGAGACGCGACAGACGCGCCTGGCGGCTGCCGCCGCGCCACCCTTGGGCCACGACAGGCGCCGGGACGGTGGGCACCTGGCGTAGTTCGAGCACGGCTCGATGGCGAGCCCACATCTTGCGCTCGCCGCGGTCCGCTGCCAGGAGTGCCCCGGCGTCGTAGGTCACGCCCATTACGCGGTTCTGCGCGACTGGGTCCCGCTTCGCCGGCCCCGGGTAACAGCTTCTCGAGCCCACGCCTCAGCCTCGGCGATCTCGTCTTCGCTGAATGCTCCCTCGTCTCGTTCATACTCCGCAACGGCGGCCAGGCCGGCGCGCAGGGTGAGCTCCTTTCGCGCCGTGGTGGCCAGCCACCCGCTGTACGTCGTCCCAGCCTTCTTGGCTGCTTCCTCGATGGAGGCATCGAGATCCGGAGGGATGGAGATCGAACGCTTCTTCCGGACAGGCACGCCAGATATGGTAGCACAGCGGTAGGACAACGTGTCCCCGAACGCCCCCGCCACGTCTGACATGGCTGCTCCTCGCTGCCGGGTCGGCGTGCGGCTCGGCATGCTTGAGCGTGTATGCTGATTTGCATGCAATCGACGAGCGTCCGGATTGATGGCGAGACCCATGACGAGCTGAAGCGCCTGGCGGACGAGCTCGGGACCACGGTCGGTCACACCGTCAGCCTTGCCGTTCGCGCTCTGCGCCAGGACCGTGTTGGGGAGCAGTTGGCTCAGCCGTTACGCGACGATGAGACGGCCTGGCTGGATGCTGACCTCGGGTGACGTCGTCGATCTCGATCTCGGACTGCCTCAGGGCCGAGAGGCTGGCTTTCATCACCCCGCGATCGTTGTCTCTGCCCAGCGCATCCTCAACGCCGAGCCTTCCGTCGTCTACGTGGTGCCGCTGACCTCGAGGGTCCGTGGGTTCCACTCAGAGATCACGATCGATCCGGACGACTACAACGGGCTCGGTACGAGGTCTGCCGCCCAGTGCCAGCACCTGCGGTCCGTATCAACTGGGCGCATCGTCGCAACTCGTGGCAACCTCGACGCAGCGACGCTCGCGCAGATCCGAGAGACGATCGCCATCATGCTCGACATCCCGACTTGATCTCTACGAGCGCGCCCCTACCGCGTGTCCCCTATCAACTCCGCATTCCGCGGTGGAACGGGCGCCCCGATCGCCGGGTTGGCGTGCACCCGTGGGCACCCCATCCGTCGGACCTCCGGCCCACGGCCGATCGCGACGCCCCGAGGTGCGATGAGGTGCCCGCTCAAAGGTCGAGAACGAACCGAAGTGCCGTGTCGATGCTGGCCACCTCACCCGTCGAGGTAGCTCCCCGTCGTCCGTCCAGTCGCTCGACAGCGACGAATCGCAGCTGGTCGCATCTGGCGAAGGAAACGTGAGCAAGGCCGGATTGGGCTGAGTCGAGCTCCACGTGGCTGCGCAGTCCGTACGAGCGCGAGCTGATTGGCACCACGGCGACAAGTCCGCCGACGCTGTTGGAGACGACGTCGGAGGAAACCACAACCGCTGGACGCCTGCGGGCTGGTTCATGGCCGACTGGTTGACCAAGATCGACGTCGTAGACCTCGCCTCGCAGGATCACGCGAGGCTGTCCCACTCTCGGCGTTCGTCGACGTACTCCTCCCAGCGCTCCGGGTCAGAGCGCAGGCGCTCATAGTCCGAGGCGAGACCTCTCACGAAGTCCTGCCGCTCCAGTGCGTCGATCGCGTTGTGGACGACCTCGATCACAGAGGTGTGACGTCTTTGCGCCAGAACCTGTAGTCGCTCGGAGTCAGGCCGACGGATGCGAACGGTGGTGGTCTCCTCGGACGCCATGGAGGAAGTGTAGATGATTTGTAGACACACTGGTCGGCGGACCACTGACTGCAATGATGGCGCTGCCGACGCCCCCTATCCCCTCCAGTCCGATGATGCCCGGTGCCACGCACCGACCGCGGGCCGTGGGCGCACCGAGAGCCGAGTCGAAGGCGGCGGACGTCAACCGGGCTGACGGAACGAAGTCGGCCTGGAGGGCCGGGCCGGGATTCACCGAGGGATGGGCGGAGGTCTCGAGGATGGTCATGACCATGAGAGCAGCAGCGAAAACCGGTAAGAGACCGAAGAGGATCTTGCGGCGCGTTCGGATGGTGGTCCCAGTCGCTGCGGCGAGCGCAGCGCCAAGGGCAAGCGTGAGGAGACCCCATCTCTGGGATCCCGGCGACCATCCCCGGTTCAGCCAGTCCGAGAACGGCGTCCACGGGGGCGTCTCGCCGCTATGGAACCAGGGGACAGCCGTGCTTGCCATGAAGAGGACGACGAGGGTCAGCGTGCAGATGAGCGCCGCTTGCGAGGGACGCACCGGGTGGACAGCTTCGGTTTTCGTCTTCCATGCAGGATCATCGAAT
>JAKAQM010000134.1 GCA_021822565.1 Actinomycetes bacterium
CGGCAGGATCGAGAGCACATGGATGTGCGACCTGCACCCCATGGGAAAGCGGACGGTGGACCTATTCGATGATCCTGCATGGAAGACGAAAACCGAAGCTGTCCACCCGGTGCGTCCCTCGCAAGCGGCGCTCATCTGCACGCTGACCCTCGTCGTCCTCTTCATGGCAAGCACGGCTCTCCCCTGGTTCCATAGCGCGAGACGCCCCCGTGGACGCCGTTCTCGCACTGGCTGAACCGGGGATGGTCGCCGGGATCCCAGAGATGGGGACTCCTCACGCTTGCCCTTGGCGCTGCGCTCGCCGCAGCGACTGGGACCACCATCCGGACGCGCCGCAAGATCCTCTTCGGTCTCTTACCGGTTTTCGCTGCTGCTCTCATGGTCATGACCATCCTCGAGACCTCCGCCCATCTCTCGGTGGATCCCGGCCCAGCCCTCCAGGCCGACTTCGGGGCCTGCCAAACCGCCGCCAATCCGGGGCTCGCGCCCTTCGAGGACGACCTGGGCCGGTTCATCTTCACCCTGCACCGTGCTGACACCCCTCGGCTCTACGAGCACCCGCAGTTCGGACGGCGCACCCAGGTCCATGCGCCCGCGTCTTGATAGAGGACTTCCCACTCCTCACCGAGCTCATCTTGTGCCCGCTGGGCGAGATCGAGCTTCATGGCTTCCCAGCGGGTCACTTCCTCCGGTCTGGTTCGATCACCCGCCCGTTGAAGAGCCGCTCAGCCCACTCGTTCCATTGCTTCAGGTCCTCGTGAAGAGTAGGGGCGAGCACGCCTCCAAGGGACAGCTGGCAGGCGCTCGAAGGCGTGCTGGGCAGCAACCAGACCCCGGAGGACCCATAGTCCCAGTCGACGAGACAACGGCACACCAGACCAAGCTCCTGGTCGAAGGCTCGGCCTGCAGAGCCGGACCGGCTGCGTGGCCTGGCACTTGACGCGAACGGCGCTCTCCCGGCCGGGCTCCCTCGGGCCGGCAGAGGGCCGGAGGCTATGGGGCAGCCTGAGGTCGTAGTTCCGACGGGTTGCCTCGCGTCGCCAAACGCCCAGCTAGGCGAGCTGCTGATTGAAGTGTACGTCAAACGGTGTACAGTGTCCCCATGGCTGCGAAGAGCGAGCGACTCAATCTCCGCTTGACCCCAGCTCAAGACACGGTGCTTCGAGCTGCCGCCGACGCCCACGGGGAGACCGCCAGTGAGTACGTCCTGAGGAATGCGGTCGAGGCTGCTCAGGAGGACCTTGCAGACCGCCGCGTGTTCGTCATCGACGAACCCGCGTGGCATGAGCTGCAAGCTGTACTTTCCTCCCCCGTCTCGGTGCCGTTGCCGATGTTGAAGCTGCTCTCGAATCCGAGCGTGCTCGAGAGCTGAGAGTGGCCTATGTCGGCCCGCAGCTATTGGCAGCCGTTCACCTCGTCTCGGACTTTGCCTGCGGACAGGACGCGCTCGACGACTGGTTGAAGCGCCGCGCTCTCGCTAACCAGCAGACCGGGACGACGAGGTCTTGGGTCGTGACGGAGTCCAGTTCGGGCGGGGTGGTCGCCTTCTACGCGTCGTGCACCGCTTCCGTTCTCCGCTCGACCACTCCGAGGACGATCGGCAAAGGCCAACCCGAGCAGGTTCCCGCCTTGTTGCTCGCAAGGATGGGGGTCGACCAAAAGCACCAGGGTCGAGGTCTCGGGGCGGCTCTTCTCAAGCATTTCGTCCTCAAGGCAATGGAAGTCTCGGCGTCGGTAGGGGTACGCCTCCTCCTCGTTCACGCCAAGGACGAAGTCGCGAAGAGCTTCTATCAGCACTACGGATTCGTCGAGTCTCCCGTCGATCCCCTCACGATGATGATGCTGTTGCCCGCCGATGCGTGAGGCCCGATGGACCCGGGGAGTCGCGGCGATGACCCCCCACCACATGGAGCTGGAGTGTCGTCCAGCCGGCGTTTCGTGTACGTGCCTTCGCGACGTGGCGACCTTCGGAGCGACCTCAGTGCGATCTGTACACGTCGGCACGGTGGTCGACACGCAACGCAGTGACGATCCTGGCATCTTCGTCGATCTCGTAGACAACCCGGTAGGGGCCTCGACGGGCCGCGCACAAGCCCGAGAGCTCGCGCTGCAGGGGATGCCCCACCGCCCGAGGGGCCTCGACGAGCGTTCCGGTCGCGAACTCGACCACGGCCGCCGCCGCCTTCTCGGGCAGCCGTGCCAAGGGACGCTCTGCGCCGGAGGCCATGAGGAGCCGGTACGCCGGCTCGCTCACCGCCGCAGGTACTTGGCGCGGAGCTCCTCGGCGGTGACGACCTTGCCCCGAGCGACGTCTTGTCGTGCTCGGTTGATCTCCTCGAGCGCCTTCGGATCGGACAGAAGTTCCACGGTGTCCTCCAGTGCCTCGAGGTCCTCAGGGCTCATGATGACGGCGGCCGCGCGACCGTTGCGGGTCAGCACGACCCGCTGCAGGATCACCGCCTCCGCCCCCCAATGGCGAACACATGTTCGATTATGTGCCCCGCCTACGACTGCGTCAAGTACCTCGAGGACACCGCTGCAGATAGCGCGTCATCGACGCACCGCCAGATCCTCGTCGGTGACGTCGAAGACACCACATTCGCGGCTGAAGAGAAGTGCCGTTCATGGGCACGCAACTATCGACGGCCGGAGCAGAGATGGCGACGTTCTCCACGCCGCGTTTGACATCGCCATCCCGAAGGAGCGTTCGAGTTCGGAGCAAGCGGCGATGCACAGCTCACAGCGCGACCCGTTGTCACGCCGGGCTGCGCGGCTCAGTTCGATGGTGGCTGCATGAGTGGCGGGCCTGGAACCAGCGCTGACGCACCGAGGACGATCGGGTCGAGCGCAGCACCGAACTCGAGCACCAGCGCCATGACCTCGGTGAGAGTGAAGGGGATCTGGCCGTTGAGCTTCCGGCGGAAGTAGTCCTCCCGGTACAGCCCGCCGAACCTGCGGGCCAGCTGCCCCGGGGCGTTCGATCCGAGGTGGGCGCGCAGCGCGACGGCCATCCGGTGCTGGAGGTACGCCACCGCCAACCTCGGTTGCTCGCCCGTCGGCACCGCCCGCCAGGCGGCGTCTGCGGCGATCCCGAACTCACGGGGTGTCTGGAGGTAGCTGGCAGGGCGGAAGCCGGGGGGCACCGGCCAAGTCTGGCACGGCAACCGGCATGACCGTCACAAAGTCGCGCTAACCTCCTGGGCGCGACGAAGTCGCGAGATCAGCGGCTGACACGGCTGGGCGGCTCCGGACGGTGCCGCCATGCCCAACCGAGCCCGCACCGCCAACGCCTTCCCCATGCGATCTTTCACCTCGACCCCGCGCGCCGTGGACGACCCGGTGGCGCTCTACGTTCACGCCTACGAGCCGGAGGGACTTCCCGACGGCCGCTGGGCGCAGGTCCGCGGGCTCGTGGTCGACCAGGTCCTTCGGCTCAACGTCGGACTCGAGACGATGCGGCGCTGCATCCGGGCGCTCGCCCACCTTGCCTCGTGGTGCCTCGACCAGCACGTGCCCATCGGCGAGACCTCGGGCTTCGCCCGGCGCAACGGCTCGTGGGCCCATCACGGCGAGGTGAAGCGGTACTGGGTGTACCCACTGCATCGCCGGGCCACCTCGGTGCTCGCTGCGCCCTTCGACCATCCAGCCTTGCTCAGCGTGTGGGACAACGAAAGGACGTGCGTGGTCGACCTCACCCACGTCGTGATCGACGGCGCCGGCGGCCTCTACGAGCGGCCCTGTGAAGTCGCCGACCACCGAAACGGTCGCCTCCACGTCCGGCGTTCGCCACAGAGCGGGCTCCTGGTTGCTCCCTCGCTCTCCACCATCAAGCGCGTGCTGTGGGCAGTCGAGCGCGACCAGCTCGACGCGGTCGTCCACGGGGTCGTTGCCCGCCGGCTGCGTCTCTGCGGACAATCGCGGTCGACGGCAAGAGCGTGCGTGGTGCGGTCCAAGACGGACGGCCGCCCGGTTCATCTGCTGGCCGCTCTCACCCGCACAGAGAGGGTCGTCGTCGCCCAGGCAGAGGTCGACCACAAAGAGAACGAGATCATCGCCTTCCGCCCCATGCTCGAACTGCTCGACCTCGCCGACTGCCTGGTCACCGCCGATGCACTGCACACACAGCGCGAGCACGCCCGGTTCCTCGTCGAGGAGAAGTCGGCGGACTACTTGTTCTTCGTGAAGGAGAACCAGCCCACCCTCTACGACGCGATCGCAGGGCTCGGTGACGAGCGGTGGTCGAAGCCTGTGACCGAGACCGGGAAGGGCCACGGTCGGCTCGAGACCCGCACCATCTGGGTCGCCGACGCAGCCGGGATCCACGACTTCCCGCACCTCTCCCAGGTGATCCGCATCATGCGCGAGGTCGACGCAAAGACCAAGACCGCACGATCGACCGAGACCGCGTATGCGGTCACGAGCCTCCCCAGGGCCAAGGCGAACCGACGCCAGCTCCTCACCGCCTCGAGAGGTCACTGGTCGATCGAGAACGGGCTGCACTCGGTGCGCGACGCGACCATGCGTGAGGACCGCTCCAAGGTGCGCTCGGGGTCTGCACCCCGGGCACTCGCCACCATGCGCAACCTCGTGATCAGCGTGCTGCGCCTGGCTGGTGCAACGAACATTGCTCAAGCGCTGCGCTCGCTGTCCCGGCGGCCCGCGTCCGTGCTCACGATGCTCGGCCTGTAGATCTCATGCCGACCCGTCAGGCATCGCCCGTTCGATCGAGTACATCGACGCGCCTGGACAACGATCACGCGCAGCGATCACCGCTCGTCGTGGGCCAGCGGCACGTCTCCGCTCCTGTGGCTCCTCCACGGCACGTTCGGCCCAGCATGTCCATCATCCAGCGCTGTGACTTTGACCAACTCCCTGAGAGAGCGCGGCTGCAATGCGCGATGCGACCAGTGACGCGCTCAGCCGGCCATCACTCATTGCGAGGTCCTCGCGCAGCTCGACATCCGCTGCAAGGCGAGCGTCGAACTCGAGCAAGTGCTGCTCAGCTCGCCAGCGGTTGCGGACATGGGTCGTGGCGATGCCGAAAAGCCATGGACGAAGGGCACCTCGCCCGGGGTCGTAGTCGTGGCGGCTTCGGTACGCGGTGGCGAAGGTCTCCGCCGCGAGGTCGTCGGCAAAGGCGGTGCCGACACGACGGGCGAGGTAGCGGTGGACCGCCGAGAACAGCTCTTCGAAGCGGCGCTCGAAGGACTGGCGGTCAGCAATGCCAGATCTGGCTCCCCTTTGCGTTGCGACCGCCGGCTCTCCATACCTTCTCATTGTCGCGAGCCAGCGAAACGTTGCAGCGGGCGGCAGGCGCAGGTTGACTTGGCAGCAAGCGCCACCCTGCTATTCGTCGGTGGCTGGAACTCTGCCCATGTCCGGCGTTCGGAGACGCGGAAAGGCCACCGAGTGCTCGTGACTATGGGCGACCTCAGACGCGTTCGATGCGGACACCCTTGGCGTACGAGGCGAGTGCCCTGAGGTCCTCGACATCGCCGGAGAGGATGATGCCTCCCGGCTCGGCGCTGGCGACGACGATGGCGTCGACCGCGGAGCCACTGCGGGCGCGGTGGCGGAGTTCGCCTGCACGGCGAGCGAGCGGCACCGGCAGTTCCTCGCTGACATCGCAGGTGTTGAGCAGCCGATTGACAGCGGCGTCGTCCCGCTGACGTCCCGAAACGGATTCGACGAGGACAACCGAAGGAACCAGCGGTGGCCACGCTCCCTCTCGCACAAGCGCGCGGATGGTGGCGATCGCATCCTGGTTCCGCCTGGCGAGGAAGCTCACTCCCCCTGAGTCGAGGACGAGCACCTCAGCTCGCCTTGGACGATCCGGCCTTCCCTCCACGTACGCGCTGGGCAAACCGCTCAGCTCGAGCCACTGCTGCAGGCGAAGGCTCTCCCACTTCCTCAACGAGCTCAGACAGGTAGCGGTCCGTCTCCTCGAGGATCGCTTGGCGTCGCAACTCGGCACGAACCGCTCCCTGGAGGAGTTCTGATGCGGGGAGCTGGCGCTCCTTGACAGCGCGGTACAGCTCGTCAGGAAGATAGACCTGCAGACGTGGCATGCGCCTAACTATACGCCTACCCGGCGCCTGCGGCCACACTCCCCTGTGTGGTGCCTCGCAGCCACGCAAGGGGCCCGCCGCGGAGCCGTCCCGATCCCGGCGATAGTGGGCAGAGGGTGAGCGCACCGCTCGGCGGTGATCGGGGGTGGTCAGCGCGATGCCCAACTTGCTGTCGGCCAGCACGCGATCCATGGTGCTACCCTCCGCCAAGACGATTGAGCGATAGCTGCCGTACAGTGTAGATGATGGGTACGCCGGAGAGCTTGACACCGCAGGGCGAGCGGAAGTGTCCCGGCCCCCTTGTGATTCACCGCGTGACGTCAAAGGGTCCGGAGTGCCATCTCGGCGACGGATGTCTCGTGCGCGAGCTTCACGGCGAGGCACTGAAGGGGGTGCATATCGCAGTACAAACGGTCACCCCCACGCCCGAGCACGTTCGCCACGCCATTGTGCAGCGTCGCCGCGAGAAGGAATAGCTGGCGGTCGTCGACACGAGCGGGGTATCGGTGTCTTGGCCACCAGGCTGACGTGTAGACGCCCCCCGCCGGCGATCAGGGACAGTGACGCCGTCCTCGTCGCCAGCGTTATTGACACACGGGGCGGAGCCAGCTGTTACGGCAGCCCGAGCACGGTAGCGAGAGCTTCGTCGACCCCCCACATCTCTTCGTGGGTGAGATGGCCCACGAGGTCTCCGAGCCGCTGAGCATCGACCGCGCCGAGTTGTTCCACGAG
>JAKAQM010000135.1 GCA_021822565.1 Actinomycetes bacterium
GGCGTGCTCGTCACCCGGCGCGCAGACGGGCGGCCGCAGCTCTCCAACATCCTCTACCACCTGAGCGACTCGCCCGGCGGTGGTGCTGGTGGCGGTGGTGCTGGTGGTGATGCCAGTGGTGGCGGTGGTGGCCCGGTCGTCCGGATCTCGGTCACCGACAGCCGGGCGAAGACGAGGAACATGCGGCGCGACCCCGCCGCGTCCCTCTACGTCCCCGGCGAGTCGTTCTGGGCCTACGTCGTCCTCGACGGCACGGCGGAGCTCTCCCCCGTCGCCTCCGCCTCGGACGACGACACCGTGGAGGAGCTCGTGGAGCTCTACCGCTCCATCAGCGGAAGGGACCACCCCGACTGGGCGGAGTACCGCGAGTCCATGGTGGCCGAGCGGCGCCTCGTCGCACGGCTGCACCCGACGCACGCGTACGGCCTGCTCGCCCGCTGAGCCGACCTGGTCGTCGAGCTGCGGGGTCAGTCGTCGAGCTGCAGGGTCAGTCGTCGAGCTGCGGGGCGATCCCCTCTTCGGTCCCCCGACCAGGCCCGGGGGGCCCAGCTGGCTCGGGGACGCGCATCGACTCCTCGACGAGCTGGGCGATGTCGAGGACCCGCACGTCGTCTTCCCTGCCGTTCGCCCGCACGGCGTCGTCGAGCATGATCATGCAGTAGGGGCACGCCGTCGACACGACGTCGGCTCCGGTGCCGAGCGCCTCGAGGGTGCGGTCCACGTTGATGCGCGTGCCGATGCTCTCCTCCATCCACATCCGCGCCCCGCCGGCGCCGCAGCAGAAGCCCCGCTCCCTGCAGCGGCGCATCTCGACGTTGCGAGCTCCGGGGATCGCGTCGATCACGGTCCTCGGCTCGTCGAACACCCGGTTATGGCGCCCGAGGTAGCAGGGGTCGTGGTAGGTGACGGTGCCCGCGTAGCCGGTGCCCGGGACGATCTTGCGCTCCCGCACGAGGTGCTCGAGCAGCTCTGCGTGGTGCACGACCTCGAAATTCCCGCCCAGAGCCGGGTACTCGTTCTTCAGCGTGTTGAAGCAGTGCGGGCACGTCGCCACGATCTTGCGCACGCCCGCCGAATCGAGCGTCGCGATGTTGGCCTTCGCCTGCTCCTGGAAGAGGTACTCGTTCCCGATGCGGCGGGCCGGATCTCCGGTGCAGGACTCCTTCGGGCCGAGGATGGCGAAGCGCACGCCCGCCTCGTGCAGGAGCCGGGCCGTCGCCTGCACCTGGCGGCGGGCGCGCTCGTCCAGCGCGCCCGCGCAGCCGACCCAGTAGAGGTACTCGACGTCGTCGGGGATCGCGTCGCTCACCACCGGCACCTCGAAGTCGAGTGCCTGGGTCCACTCGGTGCGCTTCGAGCCGCCCAGCCCCCACGGGTCGCCCTGGTTCTCGATGTTGCGCAGCATGAGCTCGGCTTCGTGCGGGAAGCTCGACTCCATGAGCACCTGGTAGCGCCGCATGTCGACGATCGCGTCGACGTGCTCGATGTCGACGGGGCACTGCTCCACGCACGACCCGCACGTGGTGCACGCCCAGAGCACATCGGGCTCGATGACGCCCGGCACGAGCGGCTCCGGCCCCGGCGCGGCGGCTCTGGACCCGTCGCTCGTGCCGTCGGCGGTGATGGCACCTCCGCCTTCCCCGTCGCCTCCAGGCGCCTTCTGCGCCATCAGGTGCGCCGCCTGCGAGAACATGTTGTCGCGCAGGCCCATGATCACGAGCTTGGGCGAGAGCGGCTTGCCGGTCGTCCACGCCGGGCAGACCGACTGGCACCGGCCGCACTCGGTGCACGTCACGAAGTCGAGCATCTGCTTCCACGTGAAGTTCTCGATGAACCCCGCGCCGAAGACGGTGTCCTCGGTCACGTTCTCCATGTCCATGTCGGGGGTCTTGTCGAGCCCCCCGAGGGCACGCGGCCGGCGCGAGAAGGCCACGTTGAAGGGGGCGACGAAGATGTGCAGGTGCTTCGAGTGGGAGACGAAGACCAAGAACGCGCTGATGACCGAGACGTTGAGCAGGAGGAAGGTCGTGGCCAGCACGCCGTTCACACCGTGGCCGAGACCGGCGAGGCCGGCGCCGATGACGTGCGAGGCGAAGGCCCAGTCCCCGTAGGGGAACTGCCGCGGGCTGGTGTCGACCTGCGCTCCCCGGTACAGGAGCAGCGTCGCGATCACCCCGAAGATGAGCAGGAGCGTCATCCAGGCGGCACGGGTGTGCGACCCGTAGAACCGGGAGGCTCGCTCCTTGCGGGACGGCGAGCTCTTGATGCGGATGACCGTGAACACCGCGAGCGCCACGAGCACGGCGGTCGCGAAGAAGTCCTCCAGGAACCCGAGCGCGGCCGACGTCCCGATCCCCGGGATGTGGAACGTCGGGTCGAACAGGTCCCCGTAGGCCTCGATGATCGTGAACAGCAGGATGGTGAAGCCCCACATCGTGAAGAAGTGGGCGACCCCGGGGACGGTCCACTTCAGCAGCTTGCGCTGGCCGGCGACCTCCGTGATCTCCGCTTCGGCCCTTCGCGCGACGTCCGCCCGGTCCGCGCGCAACCGCCCTGGTGCGGGCTGGCCGGCGCGCACCAGGCGGGAGATCCAGTGGAAGCGGCGCCCGGCGACCGCGAAGCAGATCACGGTCACCGCGAGGCCGATGGCGATCCTTACGGGCAAGACGCCTCCTTGCCGATGCCTGTCCCCTGGCCCCTCGGCTCAGCCGACGACGGCGGGTCCGTCGGCTCAGCCGACGACGGCGGGCCCGTCGGCTCAGCCGACGACGGCGAGGCAGCGTCGAGAGGACCCATGGCGTGGCAGAGGATAGTGTGACCACCGCTCGCGGGCGTAGTTCAGCGGCAGAACATCAGCTTCCCAAGCTGAGAACGCGGGTTCGATTCCCGTCGCCCGCTCCAGCGTTTTCCCTGGTGGAAACGTCAGCGCGCCGGCACCAGGTCCCGCTCAGATCCTGCGATACTGGCGGACGCCGAGGACCGCGAAGACCACCAGCACGCCTCCCGCCCACACCAGGGCCTGCCAGAGCCAGTGCTCGATCGGTCCTCCGATGAGCAGCGCCCGGGCGGCATCCACGCTGACGCTCACCGGCTGCACGTTGGCGAAGGCCTGCAGCCAACCGGGCATGCTTGCCACCGGCACGAACGCCGAGCTGGCGAAGACCAGTGGGAACAGTGGGATGAACCCCGCCACCTGGGCGGTCTCGGGGTCCTTCACGTAGAGCCCGACCGTCACGAACAACCACGAGAACGCGTAGCCGAACAGCAGCACGAGACCGATGCCCGCCAGGTCGGTCCCGACCGTTCCATGGAAGCGGAAGCCGACGAGCACGCCGACGAACACCATGAGTGCGACGACGAACACGTTGCGGATGAGGTCGGCGAGGGTCCGGCCGGCGAGCACGGCCGACCTGGCCATCGGCAGAGAGCGGAACCGGTCGATGATGCCGCCCTGCAGGTCGGCGGCGAGCCCGACCGCAGTCGACGCACCGCCGAAGAGCGAGGTCTGGAGGAAGATCCCGGGCATCAGGTAGTCCACGTAGTCGCCGTGGAGGACCTTGATCGCTCCTGCGAACACGTAGCGGAACAAGAGCACGAACATGATCGGTTGGATGCTCGAGAAGATGAGCAGTCGAGGCGTCCGCACGATCCGGCGCAGGTTCCGTTGGGTGATCCCGGCAACGTCCGCCAGGCCCTCCCTGACGCTGACCCTCCGGGGCGGGTGCCCGACGGCTACTGCGCCGACCGTCGTCACCGTCTCGCCCCGTGAGTGGCGGAGGGCTCACCGTCGGGCTCTGCACCCTGGCCTGGACCGTCCTCGGCACCATGGCCCGTGAGGGACAGGAACACGTCGTCGAGAGAAGGGCGGCGCAGGGCGATGTCCTCGAGCCCGATGCCGCGGTCGCCCAGCCGTCGAGCGGCTTCGACGATCACCTTCGGGTCGGCGTCACTGGGAATGGTGACGAGGTTCCGGGCCAGGTCCTCGGCCGGCGGGGAGTGGCCGAGGTCGGCGAGCAGTGCGGCCACCTTGTCCAACTGGTCCCCTTCGGTGAGGGTGACCTCCAGCACGGCACCGCCGAGCTGGGCCTTGAGCTCGTTGCTCGTCCCCTCGGCGATCACCCGGCCGTGGTCGATCACCACGATCCGGTTGGCGAGACGGTCCGCCTCCTCGAGGTACTGGGTCGTGAGCAGCACGGTCGCGCCCTCTTCCACCAGCGTCTCGATGAAGCGCCACAGGTCGATCCTGGTGGCCGGATCGAGGCCGGTCGTCGGCTCGTCCAAGAAGAGGACCTTCGGGCGTCCGACAAGGCTCGCACCCACGTCCAGCCGACGGCGCATGCCGCCCGAGTACGTCTTCACCTGGCGATCCGCCGCCTCGGTCAGCGCCAAGCGCTCCAGGGTCTCGACCGCCCGCAGGCGGCGCTCCGCCTTGCCGAGGTGGTACAAGAGGCCGACCAGCTCCAGGTTCTCCCGCCCCGTCAACAGCTCGTCGACCGCCGCGTACTGGCCGGCCAGTCCGATCGCCGAACGAAGCGCGACGGCATCGCGCGTCACGTCGAACCCGGCGACGCTCGCCGACCCGGCGTCTGCTCGGAGCAACGTCGTGAGGATCCGTACGAAGGTGGTCTTCCCGGCGCCATTCGGTCCGAGCAGCCCCAGCACCGTGCCGGCCTCGACCTCGAGGTCGACATGGTCGAGCGCCAGAGTGGTGCCGAAGGCCTTGGTGATGCCGTTCGCCTCGATCATGGGCGGGGTCATGAGTCACATGGTCCTTGGGACGGAGCCGGGCTCGGGGCCCGACAAGACCCCCCGGCGACACTATCGCCGGCATGCTCGAGTTCCGAGCGCGTCCATGACGACCGCCACGACCACCAGCGACGCGAAGACCCGCGATGCCGCAGCTGCCGGCGAGATCGCCTGGCCGGCCAAGACGACCACCGTTGCCTCGTGCCTCAGGGCGTGCAGGGCGCGGGGTCATACGGGGGCGTCGTGTCGAGCTCCGCGCTCGAGAACGCGTTCGCCGGCTGGCTCGTCGACGCGATCGACGCCGAGGACGCGACCGCCGGCGGTGGTTCCGGCGTGAGTGCCTGGTTGGGCGGAGGGGTCGTCGGCGTCGTGAGCTCGCGTCCGAAGATCTTGACCAGCAGCTCCTGTGCGGAGGGTTGGTTCACGAAGAGCACGTCCCCGTACCCTGTGACATTGCCCCCTGTGAGCGTCGGCAGCGTGTAGCTCGCAATCGAGCCGGGTGTGACCGAGTGGAACGACTCGGCCAAGTTGATCATCTCGCTCAGAGAGAATGTCTTGTCCACCACGATGCCTTGGGGCAGCGACCCCAAGAAGGCATTGATCTGCAACGGGTTCAACTTGGTCTTCACGGTGTCCACCAGCGCCTTCAGGAACGAGTCCTCGCGCCTGATCCGCGCCAGGTCTCCGAGCGGTGTCTGGTACCACTGCCCTGTCTTCAAGTACTCGAAGTCCTGACTGCGCACGACCGCGAGCGCCTGTGCGCCATTCAGGAGGTGGCACCCGGGGGTCGGGATGTCGAGTCCCGAGAAGTCGTCTTTCGAGGGATACTGGAAGTCCATGTAGATGCCGCCCAGTGCGTTCACCGCGCCCTTGAACCCCGCGAAGTCGACCTGCACGACGTGGTTGATGGGGATGCCGAAGTTGTCCTGGATCGTCTGGACGAGGTCTGTCGCCCCATCGTTGTAGGCGGCGTTCAGCTTGCTGAACTCGCCGAACTGTGTCCGTGCCCTCCCGTCCATCTGGGTCAGCGTTGTCTGGGGCAACGACAAGATGGTGATCTTCTTGGTCGCTGGCACCACGTGCACCACCATGGTGACGTCGCTTCGCTGGCCACCGACCGTTGTGACCGTGCCGTAGCCTGTTGCCGGCTTCGCGCCTGCACGAGAGTCCGAACCGATGACGAGCATGTTGAAGGGTGCCCCGACCGCGACGCGGTGCTCGGCGGCCACCGGCACCTTCTTGATCTGGTCGTAGCGGTAGCGAAGGTACGCGTAGCTCCCGCCGGCGAGGAGCGCGGCCAGCACGACGAGCGCGACCAAGGAGGTGAGGATCTTGCGCCTTCGCGACCAGCGCCGACCGCGTCGCCCTCCACCGCCTCGGCCGCCTCCGGGTCCTCCCGGCCTCCCGGGCCCTCCGGGACCGCGCGCTCCCCCTCCGTCGGCGCTGCGTCCGGGGCCCTGTCGATCGCCTGGTTGGCCGTACCGGTCGTCGCGTGTCGCGGCCATCGCCGCACGGTGGGTACCAGCGCCAGCACGGCGGTACCCACCGACGTAGCGATCGCCGATGTCCCTGTGCGCGCGCCCGTCGATCTGGTCACCCAGGGCGCGCGAGCCCTGATCGGACACGCGCCCACAAGACCGAAGGTGTGGGTCGGGCGCTCCGTCTCGACGACGTCTGCCCATTGGTTCGAAGCTAGCCATCGACGCCACGAATGTGCCGTCGGCACGCCCGAGCGGAGCCGCACGGCGGGCTTCTTCGAAGTTCGCGAAGAGTTCACCTTCGGATTGCCGTTCGGACACCCTGCGTTCGAGCTCGGGCAACCTTGCCTTGCCATGCTGCCCACGGATCACCAAATGCCGATGACGTGAGCTCCTGTCGATGCGACAGGGAGGGGAGACCAGCTGTGGACAAGCACGGCAAGCAGTTGGCGTCGGTCACCGAGCTGTACCGACCGCTCGACGAGGCCGAGGTCGGCCGCAAGCACTGGCTGACGGTGTTCACCGCCGGCATGGGCTTCTTCACCGACGCCTACGACCTGTTCATCATCGGGACG
>JAKAQM010000136.1 GCA_021822565.1 Actinomycetes bacterium
TCATCTGGGATTCCGCCTGGTCCGAGTTGTCACGGGAAGGGAACCCGGAGTGGTCCAGTTCGATCCCGTTGATGCCCACGGCGATCCGAGCCGAGTGTCCGGCCCGGTCGGGCGTTGCCGGCAGGCCTGGATGGCACTCATACGGCGCAGCGGTAGGGGCGGGGCATGCTCCCGTCTCCGAGCCGCGCGGCGAGGAACCGTTGGACGACGAGCTGCTTGGCGTGGGCGAGGGTGCACTCGGCCTCCGCGATGCGCATGTCGGGGTTGGAGCGGCGATCGGCGCCGGCGGGATGCCAGTAGAGCCCGTCGGCTGCCACGGTCAGCTCGGGCACGGTGGTGGTCTCGGTGATGTCGACGCCGGAGTCGGAGAGCCCCCGGTGCAGGAGCGGGCGTACGACGAAGCTGTCGGCTGGGACACCCGAGTCGGCGAGCAGGGCGGCGACCTCGGTGACCTCGCCAGTGTTCTCCGGCGTCTCGGTCATCGCCACGCGCACCGCCAGTCCCAAGTCGACGAGGGTGGCGATACCGTCCATCGTCTTGGCCCACGTACCCGCGCCCCGATGGGCGTCGTGGGTGGCCGGCCGTGCACCGTCGAGCGAGGTCTGCACGACCAGGTTCGGGTTGCCGGCGAGGGCGCGGAGCCGCTCGAGGCGGGTGGCGCGCAGCACGGTGGCGTTGGTGAGCAGCACGGTGGGCAGCGCTGCGCTGGCGTAGGCGAGGACCTCGGCGATGTCGGGGTGCAGGAGCGGCTCGCCGCCGGTCAAGTAGAGCTCGGTGAAGCCCTCGGCGACGGCCTCGTCGACGAGGGCACGGAAGCGCTCGGCGGGAAGGAGCCGTGGAAGGGCGCGCGGCGAGGAGCCGACGGCGCAGTAGTCACAGGCCAGGTTGCAGTGGAAGTTCGTGTACACCCACAGGCGGCGGGGGAAGTAGGCGGTGCCGAACAGCGGCACCACCGGGAGGTTCTCGCTTCCGGCGTCGCCGATCTCCTTTTCGTCGACGTGGGGATCGGCACCGGCCCGGTTGCTGCGACGATCGTCGCTGTCGTTGCCCCACGTGCCGCCGGTGGGGGCGAAGGCGGTGGGCAGCGAAGACCGGTAGAGGTGGTAGCGGCCCCGGGCCCGCTCGGCGGGGGGGAGCACCTCGAGGCACGTCGTCCACCAACCCGTCTCGATCGTCTCGACGAACGACTCAGGGATTCGAGCAGCCCGCATGGATTGGGCTTGGGCCTCCCAGTCGTAGGCGAGCGGTACCAGCTCGGCCTCCGCGTGCCCGCCGGCGACGTCGACGATCGCGTACCACACCTCAGGCCGGCCGTCGTTGGCGGGCTTGCCGAGCACCCCGACGTTGACCACGAGGGTGCCGCCAACACGGCGCTGCCAGGGCAGGCCCGAGTGGGTGCAGCAGATCACGTCCGCGCCGCTGGCCGCGACCCGGAGCGCGTGCTCCTCCTCGGGGAGGGACTCCCACCAGAAGTCGTTGAGCGCGAGCGGCGAGCCGTGGACGAAGTGGACGTCGCAGCCGCCGAGGCGTTCTCGGCGTTCGGTGGGGAGGCGGCCCATCCAGGCGGCGAAGCCGGGGCTGGTGTGGGTGCGGGTGTGGTCGTAGATGAGCTGGGCGTAGCGGTTGTCGGTGGGGTCGCGGTACCCGCACCCGCAGTCGGGGTCGCCTCGGGCGATGGCCACGTCGTAGTTTCCCGCCACACAGGTGACGTCGGCTGCTTGGAGGATCGGCCACAGTGCGTCGATCTCGGCGCCGAAGCCGCCGAGATCGCCCAGGCAGTAGAGCTGCTCGCAGCCGCGCCGGTGGGCGTCGGTGACGAAGGCGGAGAGCGCGTAGGGGTTGGCGTACGGGCCGCCGCAGACCGCGATCCGCCGTGGCCGCTCGGTTCCCACATCTCCGGACCGGCGGCGCATATCGGTCTCGGCAAGAGGAGCTGTGCCGACGGATCTCACGCCGGCACCTCGGCGGGCACCGGAGTCGGAGCCGCCCGGGCGACGAGCTCCAAGGGCTGACAGGCCGGCTCCACACCTCCCCCGCGGGAGTAGACGGCGATGGCGGCCACCCCGGCCAGCCAGAAGCCGATCACCAGCAGATAGGAGGCGGTGGCACCGAGGTGGGTGGCGATGGTGGGGAGGGCGAGGGTACCGACGATGGCACCGACGCGGCCGACGGCGACCGAGGCGCCGACCCCCGCCCCGCGCAGGTGCGTCGGGAACAGCTCGGTGAACGTGGGATACGCGGAGGTCCACGCGGCGGTGCCCGCGGCGTTGGCGACGACGAAGGCGACAGTCACCAGTACGGCGCTGCGGCCGGCGGTGGCAAGGGCGAGCAGGCCGATCCCACCGGCCGCAGCCAGGTAGGTGACGCCGACGGTCAGGCGGTGCCCGACCCGGTCGAACACCGCGGCCATGGACAGCCCGCCAGCGAGGCCGCCGACGTTGCCGACGATGTAGAAGAACGGGATCGCCCGGTCGGAGATGTGGACCTGGTGCAAGACAACCACCGACAAAAGGGCGAAGATCCCGTAGTAGCCGAACGCCTCAGCGAGGTCGAGCAGCGCCCCGAGCGCGAGGCGTCCCCGGTGGTGCCGGAGGAGCTCGCCGAGCCCCTGGCGCAGCCCCGCATCGGATGAAACGACGGCAGGGGCGAGCGGGAGTCGCACACGGCGGCCGGTTCGGGCCTCCAACGCAGCGAGGATCTGCTCCGCTTCGTCGTGGCGACCTCGGGCGACGAGCCACCGGGGTGACTCGGGGATGCGTCGGCGGAAGACCAGCACCACCAGGGCGATGAGACCTCCGAAGACGAACAGGTAGCGCCAGGAGGTGGCAGCCCCGACGGCGAGGGTGTCGAGGACCAGGTAGGCGAGCAGTCCGGCGAGGATCGCGCCGGCGGGCCAGAAGTTCATGACGACGGCATTGGCCTTGCCGCGGACCCGGGCGGGGATCAGCTCGGCGATCGCCGCGTTGACGATGGCGTACTCGGCGCCGACCCCGAGCGCAGCCAGGAACCGGAGCACGTAGACGGCGCCGAGGTCCGGGCTGAGCCCGGTGAGCACCGTGAACCCGGCGTACCACAGCAGCGTCGCGACGAAGAGGCGCCGGCGACCGAAGCGGTCGGCGAGTCGCCCGCCAGCCAGGGCGCCGATCAGGATCCCGCCCAGCCACACCGCCAGGATGGCGTCGCGCTCGAACACGCTGGCGCCGAAGTGGTCGCCGAGCGGCCCGACGGCGTTGGAGAACATCTGCACCTCGAACGAGTCGAACAGCCACCCGGCGCCGAGCGCCACCAGGATGGTCGTGTGCAGGGGGCTCCATCGCAGCCGGTCGAGGCGGGCACCGACCTCGGCTTGGGTGAGCGGTCTCGTCAACGGTGTCTCCTCCTTGGGGGCTGCAATCGCATTGTCGGGCGTGCTCGACGGGTCATCGGGCGTCGTCGGGGACGTGAACCCGGTCGGCTACAGCCGCTTCCGGCCGGGTTCGCTCGATCTGGGGCCGAGGTGCGGCGACGCCCGGGTTTCCCCAGCCAGAGACCGCCGGCCTCGTGGATCTCTGACGCCGCTGTCGGCGTCGGGCCCGCCTCGATGGCCGCTTCCAGGGCGGCCCGGCGCGGTAGAGGCGGCAGATCTTCTCGGGTGCGACACCGAGGAAGTAGCACGCTTTCAGCACTTGCATGAAGACGATCATCGACCAGGTGCCGTGCTCGACGAACCGGCGGGACGACGCCGTCGACGTGGCACGAAGTACGACGAGGCGGCCGCGGCGGGCGAGGCGCCGGGAGAGCTCGAGGTCCTCCATGATGGCGATCTCGGGGAACCCACCGAGCATCTCGAAGGCGTCGCGTCGGACGAACATCGCCTGGTCGCCGAAGACCTGGTGGAGGTGACGGGCCCGCTTGGTGGAGCTCCAGGCCAGGTAGTCGAGACCGACGCTGCGCCGGTCGAAGCGCAGCGACAGGCCGCCGCCCACTACGGCGGGATCTGCGAGCGCGGCGCGAACCTGGCCGAGGGCGTTCGGGTCGATGCGGCAGTCCGCGTGGACGAACCACAGCACCGGGGCCGAGGTGGCCGACGCGCCAGCGTTCATCTGGACGGCCCGCCCGGGGGGGCTGTGGAGCACCCGGGCGTGGCCGGCGGCGAGTGTTGCCGTGGCATCGGACGATCCGCCGTCGACGACGACCAGCTCGCAGCCGGGGAAGTCGCGACGCAGCTGTCGGAGCGCGGCGACGATCCCGTCCGCTTCGTTCAGCGTCGGCACGACGATGGCGACCGGGAGAGGATCGGCTGGGCGGCAGTGAGAAGAGGACGCGCCGCCGGTGATGGTCGGCTCCCGGTTAGCCACGGGAGCTGCCTCCTGGCGACACGGCGACCGGGCCGGCGAGCAGGGGGCGAAGCGCTGATGGCAGGGCCGGCTCGGCGGCCAGCGCCACGGCGTCCTCGGGGGTATCGAGGTCGCGCAGTACCTCGAGCAGGCGGCACCGCAGTCCGTCCGCCTCGACCCGGGCCACCGTGGCGGCCAAGACGCCCGGTCCGCCCCACAGCTGCGGGTCGATGTCGAACAGCGACGGCACGGGCTGGGTCATCCCGGCGAGGTAGTAGCCGCCGTCGTAGGCCGGGCCGAGCACCACGTCGTCTCCGCCGGCGAGCGCCGCGAAGGCGCCGCGCAGATGCCGCGCTCCAAGCAGCGGGATGTCGGTGCCGACGACGGCGAGCAGTCCTTGATGGACGGCGTACACATCGGTGACCGCAGCAGCGAGGCGCTCGCCGAGGTGTACGCCGCACTGGGGAAGCAGCTCGACGCCACGAGGAACGAGGCCGGCGAGCTCATCCCGGGCATCGGGCGGGTCGAAGGCGACGAACGTCGCGCCAGGCGCGACCGAGGTCGCGACTGCGACGGCGCGGGTGATGAGCGCCGCCTGCAGGCACGCACACCGGTCGTGGCCGAGCATCGGGGCGAGGCGCGTCTTGACCAGACCGGGACGGGGCGCCTTGGCCATCACGAGGACGGCTCGCTCATCGGTCACGGGTCCACCCGGTGGACCGTGCCAGCAGGGGCCAGGTCGTCGGCTGACAGCTGCGGCAGGGCGGCGGCGACCAGCGAGGCGAAGCGGTCACCGCTCCGGGCGACCCTGGCGAGGAGCGCCTCCAGCGCCTCGGGCTCGTCCGCCACCCCGTTCGCGTAGTCGGTGACGAACCCGACCAGCACGTAGGGAAGCCCGGCTTCGCCGGCCAGCACCGCCTCGGGACCGGCCGTCTGGCTCAGCGCGCTCACCCCGACCCGGGCCAAGGCGGCGATCTCGGCTCGGGTGTTGAAGCGCGGGCCGTCGACATAGCCGTAGACGCCGCCGTCCACCAGCGGCGCGTCGAGACCCTCCCCGGCGCGCACCAGCGCCCGGCGCAGCGGCTCGCTGAATGGCCGGTCGAAGATCCAATGCCCCCGACCGGCTCCCCCGGCCTCGTCGTGCCAGGTGCACAGGCTTCCGTCGGGCAGGCGGTTGGAGGGGAAGTAGAGGTCGTCGAAGACGACGAGGGAGCCGGGGGTGAGCGAAGGGTCGACTGAGCCGCACACGGTGCAGCCGATCACCGCGTCCGCCCCGGCCGAGATCAGGGCCGACAGGTTGGCCTTGTGCTCGACGTGGTTCGACAGGCGCCGGTGCGACGGGCCGTGCCGGGCGAGGTGGACGACGTCGACCTCGCCGACCCGACCGAACGCCATCTCGACCGGGCCGTAGGCGGTCTCGGCGGTCCGTTGCTGCTCGAGCTCGAGCCCGGGCCAGTGCTCGGTGCCCGAACCCGAGATCAGCCCGATCAGCACGGCTCGTCCTTTGCTGCGGCGGCGCCCGCCGCCGAAGCTGGCACCGGCTGCGACACCGTTCGCCTACGAGGGAGCGGCAGCAGCTCGACGAGCGCCGCGTTCTCTGCGGGGTCGAGCACGCTGTGCTGGACGCAGGCGGGGACGATCTGGCCGGTCTCGGGGTGGGCCATGGCGTAGAAGCAGGCCTGAAGACGCTCTTGGGTCTCGACGATCCGGGGGTCGTCGCTCGTCTCGCCCCGCTGTAGCAGCTCCCAGGCCGGCTTCACGTCCTCGGCGTGCATGAAGCGGTGCATGACGAAGGTCATCGGCACGAGCTCGCCTCGCCGCAGGGCACGGACGACGGCCACGACACCGCCCGCCTGGCGCACCCGCCGGGCGAGCCACCGGCCCGCGGTGGCGGCCAGGCGGGGGTGGGCGGCGAGCACACGTGCCAGGCGGGCCACCAGCAGGGCCGGCCGTGCACCCCAGTGGATCCCGCCGAGGTAGGTGAAGAAGGCGTCACGTGCCGCGAGGTCCTCCGGGTCGTCGTCGTCGAGCACCGGGAACCACCGCTCGCCGAGGTAGTAGCCGAACGCGGAGCGGTTGCAGCGCTCGTCGCCGGTCTGGAAGACCCGGTAGGGCAGGTGTGCCCCGGCGCCCTCTTCGATCTGCTCCCACACGGCGTCGGCATCGAGGCTGGCGTACTCCTCCCGCCAGCGCCGCTCGTCGCCTACGAAGGCGGCGGGCTGGAAGGAGAGCATGTTGAAGCCCATGGAGCGGCAGTCGCGGATCACCTGGGGGATCTCGTCCACGTTGCTGGGGGTGACCGTCATGTTGTGGGCGAGGAAGGACGCCACGCCGTGCTCGGCGCGAAGCCGTCGGAACATGTCACAGAACGCCTGGCGGTAGGGGTTGAGCTCGGCTTCCGAGGTCGGCCGGCGCAGG
>JAKAQM010000137.1 GCA_021822565.1 Actinomycetes bacterium
CAGCTCGACGCCGAGGATCACGGCGAAGTAGCCCGAGGTGAGCCCCCGAGCACCGCGGGCGAAGAGGACCCGGCGGAGGTCCCCGTCGTGCCCGGTGCGACCGCGTGCGCCGATCACAGTCCGTAGATCAGCATCTGGACCGCCTCGTTCGGTATCGAGGCCGAGGCCGTTCGGGCCGATGGCTCCGAGCGGGGCCCAGTGCGACAGGTCAGCCTTGCAGTTGTCGTGCGCCACCATCGCGCTGCGGCACCGACGGCGGGGTCGTGTGGCGTCGGGGGGCGTTCTCCATGTGTTGTTGCTGCTCGAGGTCGTCGTCGCTGAAGACGCAGCATGGACCGACCGGCCTCGCTCCTCAAGGATCGAAGCGGAAGCCCACCCCGCGCACGGTCACGAGGTGTCGCGGGTTGGCGGGGTCGAGCTCGATCTTGGAGCGCAGTCGCTTGACGTGCGTGTCGAGCGTCCTGGTGTCCGTGAGGTCTTGGCTCTGCCACACCTGGTCGATGCACTGCTCTCGGGTGACAACCTGTCCGGGGTGACGTAAGAGCATGGCCAGGAGGTCGAACTCCTTGCGCGAGAGGCCCACTGGCCGCCCTTGGACGCTGACCTTCCGACCGGCGGTGTCGAGGTGCACCGGGCCGCCTGCCAGCACCCCGTCCTGCTGCACGTGGGAATGCACCTGGGGGAGTGCGCCACGCCGGAGCACCGCACGCATGCGTGCGAGCAACTCGCGCAGGTGGAAGGGTTTCGAGACGTAATCCGCCGCGCCTGCCTCGAGCCCGACAACGACGTCGACCTCAGAGCCTCTGGCGCTCACCATGATGATGGGCACCGGCGCGGCGGCGTGCATTCGCTGGCAGAGCCCCACGACGGGCTGGTCGGGGAGCGAGGCGTCGAGCAGCACGAGATCCGGGTGGGTCCGGGTGAACAGTCGGAGCGCCTCTTGCCCGTCTCGGGCCACCTCTACCGTGAACCCTTCCTGGCTGAGGCCCGACATGAGCGCCTGGCGGTAGGACGCGTCGTCGTCCACGACGAGGACGAGGGGACGGGGCCGTGGCGCGGTGCCCGCTGTCGTCCCGCCGCCATGCAGGCATCCCCGGGGCGCGCCCGACATGTCCTCTGCGCTGGTCCGGTCGCCAGAGACGGTCATGCTGCGTCCTCCTGCCTTCCCACGGCCCGCAGCCGCGGACCGTGGAGTGGCCTGACGGCCATTGCCTGCCGCCTCATCGCGAGAACCCTACGAGTTGCAGGTGAACGGGGCGCGACGCAACCGCAACGCGAGAGTGAACCCGGGGTGAACTGTTGCAAAACCTGGGCGTCGCGAGAAGTTCATCGATCGTACAGCTGCAGTTCAGCGTCGCGTCGCGGGCAGTTAACCAGCGACGCGTACCGTTCGTTGCGGCCGCTGGGGAGCAGTGGTCGAGCACGGATATTGACAGAGAGCGTGTTCGAGATCGTGCGAAGGGAGCAAGGGCATGCAGCAAGCGAGTCCGAAGAGGCCCGGACGAAGAGCTCGTCACCGACGTGCACTTGGTACCGGACTTGTGTGCGCGGCCGTCGTCGTCGGCGCGGCCGCCGGTGCGACTCCTGCACTCGCCGCCAAGAAGGGGAACAAGAAGGTGCCGCTCATCGTGTACTCGGCCCAAGGGTACGACCAAGCGGTCGTGCATGCGTTCCAGGCTGCGACGGGGATCCCGACCGAGCTCGATACAAACTCGACGGGTCCGCTCTTGGCACAGATCCAGGCGTCGAAGAACAACCCGCACTGGGGCCTCCTTTGGGTCGACGGTCAGACAGCGTTCGCCGAGCTCGACGACGAGCACCTTCTCGTGAAGCACTTCGAACCCAAGGTGAAGTGGAACGCGCTCGGCAAGAAGGTCATCCCGAAGGACCAGAGCTTCGTCCCGACGGGCATCACGCTCATGGCGCCGGTCGCCTACACATCCAAGGTGCTGAAGAACCCCCCGACGTCGTGGAGCACACTCCTCTCGTCCAAGTGGAAAAGCGACGTCGGGATGAACACACCCTCGCAGTCCGGGCCTACGTACCCCTTCATCGCGGGGATGATGAGCTACCTCGGCAGCATCACGAAGGGAAAGCAGTTCTTCGAGAAGCTCAAGGCCAACGGCCTGGTGATCCACACAACGAACGGTCCGACGGTCTCTGCGCTCGCGAGCGGGCAGATCAAGATCGCCCTCGTGCAGAGCACCGCGGCGATCGGAGCGGAGCACACAGACCCGACGCTCAGAGTGAAATACCTGAGCCCAACGACGATGCTGCCCTCGAACATCGGTATCGACGCGAAGGCGACAAAGACCGAGATCGCCGAGGCCAAGAAGTTTGCGGCCTTCGTCCTCTCCAAGCTCGGCCAGGCGGTCATGAAAACAGGGACACCGACTGGGGACTCGCTCTACTACCCGGTGATCCAGGGCATCAGGCCTCGACCGGGGCTCCCCAGCCTCTCCTCGGTCAAGGTCCAGCACACGAACCCCTACGTCTGGGGGCCGCGAGAGGCATCGATCAACAGCTGGTTCGTGAACACCATCACGAAATGAGCGTTCCGGCCGGGTTCCCGCTGGCGGGGTCTACGTCCGAGAGAGCCCCGTGACCCTCGCCGATCGGGACTCGGGGCTCTTGGCACGCGACGTGCCCGCTCCGGCGGGCGACCAAGGGGCTGGGTGCAACCCCCCGGCGTCCCCGCCGTCCCCCGGAAGGGTCACGGCGAGCCGCTTCGCAGCGGCAGGGCGCGCAGTGCGCTTCGGGCTGTGGGGCCTCGTCGCCCTGTTCATCCTCGTGCCCTGCGTCTGCTTCCTCGCGCTGTCGGTCTCGCCGAGGCTCTTCGACCAAGGGCCCCAATGGTTCACGCTGGCCTACCTGAAGACGATCTTCACCGGGACGACGGCCGTCTCGATCGTCGATTCACTGTGGGTCAGCGCCTCGGCGGCGTTGCTGGGGCTCGTGATCGGGCTTCCGATCGCGTGGCTGGCGGGACGCACGAGCCTGCCGGGTCGTCGGTTCGTCTCGCTCGGCATGTGGCTGGTCCTCCTGCTCCCCTCATGGCTGCCCGGGATCGGCTGGGAGCGGCTCGTCGTGAAGGACGGCGTGCTCACACGGTTCGGTCTCGGATCCGCCTTCGTCACACACGCGATCATGGGTCCGTTCGGCGTCGTGCTCCTGCTCGGGCTGCGCGCCGTACCTTTCGCCTACCTCACCATCACCGCGTCGCTCGCCGGCCTCGGCCAGGAGTTCGAGGACGCGGCGCGCGTCCATGGCGCGTCGAGATCTGCGGCGCTCCGGCTCGTCCTCCCGATCCTCGCTCCGGCGATCTGGTCCGCACTCGCGATCGGGTTCGCGGAGTCGATCAGCGACTTCGGGGTCGCGTACACGCTCGCCTACAACTCGCACTTCTCCCTTGCCACGTACCAGCTCTACGCAGCAATCGACAACTTTCCGCCGAGCTTTCCAGCGGCGGCCGCGATCGGCCTCGTCCTCGTCGCGTCCGTCGCGCTGCCGCTCGCGCTCCAGGCGAGGGCGCTCAGCGGGAGGTCCTACGCGGTGCTCTCGGCGCGGACGCGCCAAGCGGTCCGGCGCCAGCTCTCCACCAAGGGGGCGATCCTCGCGACCGGATGCGTCGCGCTCTTCTTCGCATTGGCCCTGGGCGCGCCGGCGATCGGCACGGTGACCGGTTCGCTGCTCGCCGACTTCGGGGCGTCGAACAGGGTCACCTTCGCGAACTACGCGGGCGTCCTCCACATCCCCGGCGTGTCCGGGCCGATCTACCGCTCCCTCGTCTACGGCGTTGTCACCGCATCCATCACGGTCGTCGCGGGGTTCATGGTGGCCCGGCTCCTTTCGCGTCGCCGGACGCGCTCGACCGCCATGCTCGACTTCCTCCTCCTCGCGACCGTGGCGCTACCCGGAGTCGTCTTCGCGGCTGGGTACATCTTCGCGTACAACCTTCCCTTCCTTTCGCGTATCGGGGTCGACATCTACCAAACGGTCTGGCTGCTGGTGATCGGCTACATCGCCTCGAGCCTTCCGACGAACGCGCGCGTGCTCGTCGGCCCGGTCTCCCAGGTGCAGCCGTCGCTCCACGATGCCGCCCGCGCACACGGTGCGGGCCCGGTACGCGCATGGCTCAGCGCGGTATTGCCTGCCGTGTCGCGTCCTGTCGTCATGGCGTGGCTCTTCACGTTCTGCGGGATCTTCCTCGAGCTGCCGATGTCGCAGTTGCTCTACGCTCCCGGGTCGCCGCCGCTCTCGGTGGCGATCAACCTCAACGTCGCGGGGTACCACTTCGGCCTCGGGCTCGCACAGGCGGTCATCGGTGTCGCCATCGCGCTGTGCCTCGTGTGCGTCGTGCTCCTCGCCTACCGGCTGCTCGCCCCGAAGGGCTGGCGCAGGATCGGATCGACGGTCCGTGGCTGAGCGGCTCGTCGTCGAACGGGCTTCGAAGGTCTATCCCGGCGGCAACCACGCGCTGCGTGGACCCAGCTTCACGGTGGAGCCAGGGACGTTCATGGTCCTCCTCGGCCCCTCGGGCTCCGGCAAGACGACGCTGCTGCGCTCGCTCGCAGGTATCGAGCGGCTCTCTTCCGGACGCATCGTGATCGGCACGACGGTCGTCGCGGACGGCAGGACCCACCTTCCCCCTGAGCGCCGCGACCTGGCCATGGTCTTCCAGGACTATGCGCTGTGGCCCCACCTGAGCGCTCGCGACAACGTCGCGTTCGCTCTTCGGCGCCGCCGGCTCGCCCGCCATGCGGCCCGGGGCCGGGCCATGGACATCCTCGAACGGGTAGGGCTGGGCCACCTCGGAGATCGGTTCCCGACGCAGCTTTCGGGCGGCGAGCAGCAACGCGTGGCGCTCGCCCGCGCGTTGGTCGCAGACACGGGACTGCTCCTGTGCGACGAGCCGCTCTCGAACCTCGACGCCGACCTACGCGAGCGGATGCGCGTCGAGATCTCGTCGCTCGTGCGCGAGGCCGGCGCGACGACGATCTACATCACCCACGACCAGCTGGAGGCCTTCGCCCTCGCGGATCGCGTGGGGGTGCTCCACGACGGCGTGCTCGTCCAGCTGGGGACGCCAGAAGAGATCTACAGCTCACCGGCGAGCCTGTTCGTCGCCCGTTTCACGGGGCTTTCTCTAGAGCTCCACGTGGGGGTCACGGGCAATGGCGTCGTCCCCGGCCGCGTCCAGGTCGGCCCGACCGCCTTCTCCAGCGTCCGGCCGATCGAGGTGCGCCTCGCCACAGGCGAGGTGAGGGAGCATGGATCCCTTGCGATCCGACCCACCGCGGTCCGCCTCTGCGATCCTGAAGGAGGTGCCGCCCATCTCGTCGGCCGCGTCGCCGATACCGCGTTCCGGGGCCGCCACTACGAGCTGGTCGTGGACCTGCCCGTGGGCCATCGGGTCTCGGGGGTCGTGAGCGAGCGACGAGTGCCTCGGGGCACCGTCGTCGGGCTCGAGCTGGAGTCGGCAGGCTGTCTCCTGTTCGACGCGCCGGACGACGTGCAGGACGGCGTGCCGGACGATGCGCCGAGTGGCTCGCCGGACGACATGCCGGACGGCGCCGACCTTCCCCGGGCTCGCCACGTCCCGTGAGCGCGGCCGTCATCTCGATGCTCGCGGTCTTCGGCGCGTGCTGCGTCGAGGCCGTCGAGGCGCTCACGATCGTCCTCGCGGCAGGGACCACGCGCGGTTGGCGCTCGGCTCTGGAGGGATCTGCCGCCGCCCTCGCCGTCCTGGGGGTGCTCGTCGGTGCCGTCGGCGTGCCGCTCATCCACTACGTCCCGATCGACGCCCTTCGAGTGCTCGTCGGCGCTCTCCTGCTCGTGCTGGGGCTCTCGTGGCTGCGAAAGGCGATCCTTCGCGCGAGTGGCCACAAGGCGAAGCACGACGAAGACGCCGTCTACGAGGAGGCGAGGGCATCCCTCGCGGCCCACGGGTCCAAGGGACCACGGCGTGACGGGGTCGGCTTCGCGGTCGCCTTCAAGGGTGTGTTCTTGGAGGGGATGGAGGTCGTGCTCATCGTGATCAGCCTCGGCGCCAGCCAGCACGAGCTCGGGAACGCCGCCGCCGCTGCCGGTGCGGCAGTGGTGGTCGTCGTGACGATCGGCTTGCTCGTCGCCCGGCAGCTCTCCGAAATCCCCGAGAACACGATCAAGACGCTCGTCGGCATCATGCTCACGAGCTTCGGCCTCTTCTGGGTCGGAGAGGGTTCGGGTGCGCACTGGCCAGGCAGCGACCTCGCCATCCCAGTGCTGATCGGCGTGTTCGCGCTGGTCACGGCTGGAGCAATCGCCCTCTTGAAGACCCAGGCGCCCGCTGCCGCCACCGCCGGCGAGCTGCACACGCATGGCGCAGATCAGCAGGCCGCGCCGTGACGGCGGTCCTCGTGCGTGCTCTCAAGGCCTTCGGGCACTTCTGGTGGGACTTCTTGGTCGGTGACACCCCCGAGCTCTTCGTCGCGATGCTCGCGCTCGTCGGACTGGCGTTCGCGCTCCGACACGACCGGCCTGCCGACATCGTCGTGCTCCCGCTGCTCGCGATCCTCGCGCTCGTCGGCAGCACCTGGCGCGGCCGGGTGCGAGAGGCGACGGCACCCGAGCATCGCGTGCCCGAACGCCACCGTGCGGTGCAAGGCGGTGCGGCGCGGGCCGCGGTGTTCGGTGTGAGCGACGGGCTCGTGACGAACGTCTCGCTCATCGTGGGCATGG
>JAKAQM010000138.1 GCA_021822565.1 Actinomycetes bacterium
TGGTGGGGGGAGAGCGGCAGCACAAGCCGGGCCTGGCGCGGAAGCCACGCCAGCGCCGCCGGCCTCGCACACGGAGCTGGTGGACGACGCGGGTGCAGCAGCTGACGCGGGTGCAGCAGCCGACGCGGGTGCAGCAGCCGACGCGGGTGCAGCAGCCGACGCCGCCACCGGAGCAGGCTCGGTGTCCGCATGACGTCGGACGATCGAGAGCGATCCGGCTCGATCGACGGCGCTACCGCCGATCGGGAGGCTGTCCTCGAGGGCGGCAGCGAGGACCTCGACGACGAGGAAGAATTCGACGACGAGGAGCTCGACGACGATGACGAGGAGCTCGACGACGACGACGAGGAAGAATTCGACGACGAGGAAGAATTCGACGACGAGGAGCTCGACCTCGATGACGACGACCTCGACGACGACGACCTCGATGACGAAGACGGCGAGGAGGATGAGCACCTCGGGAACGGCGTAGGTCATATGCACGCTGGCGAGGCGGACTACGAGCCCGGTGACGTGAACACCATCTCGGGACCGGCTGCCCGTCGCGGCGAGCCAGCTGCTGGCCGAGGCGACACGGCGGTCGCCGTGCTCGAGTACCTCGCACGTTCGATGGCCGACGATCCCGATGCCGTCGTCATCCGTGAAGAGGATCGTCGCGGCTCGACCATCTTGCGGCTTCACGTTGCGCCACACGACATGGGCCGTGTCATCGGACGGCGCGGCCGAACCGCACAGGCGATCCGGACGCTGGTCGCGGTGGCGGGGGCGAGCGACGGGGCACAGACTCTCGTTGACATCGCCGACGACTGAGCTCGCTGAAGGCTCCGACGCGGCGCCTCTCCTGTCCGTTGGGCGGGTGCTCCGACCGCACGGATTGGCTGGTGACGTGGTCATCGACCTGTGGACGGACCGCACCGAGCGTGTGGACGTGGGCGTGATCCTCTCGAGCGATGCCGGTGAGCTGCGCGTCGCGGCTTCACGTACGCACCAGAACCACTTTCTCGTGCGGTTCGAGGGAGTGGGTGACCGCAGCGGTGCCGAGATGCTGCGCGGCCTCGAGCTGAGGGCTCCGGCGCTGTTCGTCGACGGTGTCCTCTGGGTGCACGAACTGGTGGGCGCGAGGGTGCTCACCGTGACGGGCCGGGACATCGGCAGGGTGGCCGCGCTCGAGCCCAATCCGGCGAGCGATCTCCTCGTGCTCGAGAGCGGGGCGCTCGTGCCTCTTCGGTTCGTCACCGCGTTCGAGCCGAAGGTACAGGTGACGGTCGACATCCCCGCAGGACTCGTCGACTGAGGCGCGTGCGGATCGACGTCTTCACGATCTTCCCCGACCTCGTCGAGGGCTACTGCGGCGCGAGCGTTCTCGGGCGGGCGAGGGGCAGAGGCGTGCTAGATTTGCGGGTTCGGGACTTGCGCGCCGGCGCGTCGGACCCACGACGCTCGGTGGACGACGCGCCCTTCGGCGGCGGCGCGGGGATGGTGCTCATGCCCGAGCCTGTGTTCGCAGCGGTCGAGGCGGTCGAGGCTGAAGAAGGACTGCCGCGGCCCCTGTTCCTCCTTTCGCCCGGCGGCCGACGCTTCGACCAGGCCATGGCGCGGCACCTCGCCACGGGCGCCGGCTTTTCACTCCTGTGTGGACGCTACGAGGGGGTGGACCAGCGGGTCGCCGACCATCTCGCCGACGAGGAGCTTTCCGTGGGCGACGTCGTCCTCGCCGGCGGCGAGCTCCCTGCCCTCGTGGTCGTCGAAGCGGTCACGCGGCTGCTGCCCGGAGCTCTCGGCAACGAGGCGTCGGTCGACGAGGAGAGCTTCCACACGGGACTGTTGGAGTACCCCCAGTACACGCGACCCGGAGTCTTCCGGGGGTGGGAGGTGCCGGAGGTGCTTCGATCGGGAGACCACGGCCGCGTCGCTCGGTGGCGCCGAGTGCAATCCCTACGGCGTACTCTGGATCGACGCTCCGACTTGCTGGCCGCTCGGGGCGGGCTCACCCACGAGGAAGCAGCCCTCCTGGCCGAGGAGGGCGAGCTGCAGCTCCTCGAAGATCACGGCTACGATGCAGAGTCCGGCACCGGCCCAGCGGACTCGAAGGACGCCTCCAATGCACCCCACTGAGATCATCGACCGCGACAGCCTGCGGGGCGACATCCCGGATTTTCGCCCGGGCGACACCGTGAAGGTCCACGTGCGGGTCGTCGAGGGGAACCGGGAGCGCGTGCAGGTGTTCCAGGGCATCGTCCTCCGACGCCAGGGCGTGGGCGTGCGTGAGACGTTCACCGTTCGCAAGGTGAGCTTCGGCGTCGGTGTGGAGCGGACCTTCCCGGTCCACTCGCCGACCATCGCTCGTATCGAGGTGGTCACCTTCGGCGACGTGCGCCGGGCAAAGCTCTACTACCTGCGTGAACGCTCAGGGAAGGCCGCGAAGGTGAGGGAGAAGCGGGCCGTCCGTCCGTGAGGTCGCACCGCGGCTCGACGCCCGGCCCACGGCGACGAGGATGAGGCCGGCGAGGTGAGCGAGGAGGACCTCGAGCGCTACGAGGCCGAGATCGAGCTCGCCCTCATCCAGGAGTACCGGGCGGTGCTTCCGATGTTCAACTACGTCGTCGAGACCGAACGCCGTTTCTACCTCGCGAACGAGGTTTCCATGACGGTCCGCTCCGATGTGCAGCCGGCGTGCGTCGAGCTCGAGCTCACTGACGCCTGGGTGTGGGACATGTACCGCCCCGCGCGCTTCGTACCCTCCGTGCGCGTGGTGACCTGGCGTGACGTGAACGTGGAACGGCTCCCCGAAAAGGATCTCTAGCAGCAGACGCGACGACGCGCGACCCGCCTGGGAGAGGCGACGGTTCCATCTCGTGAGGCGGACGTCAGCGACGCTGCAGGGCTGACGTGAAAGGAGCCCGCGGCCGCCTCGGGGCCCATGGGGAGCTGCTCGCCGCCCAGTGGTACACGGCGCGAGGCTACGAGGTTCTCGACCGGAACTGGCGATGCAGCATCGGCGAGATCGACCTGGTTCTCCGCAATGGGACGACGGTCGTCGTTTGCGAGGTCAAGACGCGTACCACGCTCCTCTACGGATCGCCTGCAGAAGCGGTGACGGTTGCCAAGCGCATCAGGGTGCGGCGGCTCGCTGCTCGGTGGCTCATGGACCACGACGTCCACGCCCCGAATGTCCGCTTCGATGTCGCCGCAGTGCTCGGAGGGAACGTCGAGATCATTCCTGGTGCCTGGTGACGGAAGAAGAAGACGTTCGGCTACCGTCCGTTCACCCGGGCGCGATCGAGATTGGCGACGGGGATCGAGCGAACGCAAGGAGGCGTCGTGGAGACCGTGAAAGTGACCCGTGCCGGTGGCGTCGTGACCGTCACGATGAACCGACCGGAACGGAAGAACGCACTCACTCGGGGCATGACCGAAGAGCTCCGCTCGACGTTCGACGCGGTCGCGCACAACGCGGAAGACCGGGTGCTCGTCCTCACCGGGGAAGGTGGCGACTTCTGCTCGGGAGCGGACCTTTCGGACGCGGACGCTCCGGCAGTCGGAGATCCCGCGTCGTCACTCGAATGGGTGCGTGCATTGGGGGACGTCGTTTCGTCGCTGCACCGGCTCTCGAAGCCCACCATCGCGAAGGTCGACGGCGTTGCTGTCGGCGCAGGGCTCGGGCTTGCCATCGCCTGTGACCTCGTCGTCGCGAGCACGCGAGCACGCTTGTCGATGATCTTCACCCGGCGTGCGTTGTCGCCGGACTGCGCAACCTCCTGGCTGCTTCCGCGGCTGGTGGGCAGCGCGAAGGCAAAGGAGCTGGCGTTCTTCGGTGAGATCCTCGATGCAGGGACGGCCGTGCGGATCGGCCTGGTCAACCGTGCGGTGACCGCGGACGAGCTCGATGCGCAGGTCGCGAGCTGGGCAGAGAGCCTTGCGGAGGGACCGTCGCTCGCGCTGTCCACGACGAAGGCACTCCTCGATGCCGCGTGGAGCACGTCTTTCGCCGAGGCGATCGAGCGCGAGGCCGAGTGTCAGGCGGCAAACCTCGCAGGTGCCGACGTGACGGAGGCAATCGCCGCATTCTCGGAGAAGCGTTCGCCGCGGTTCGTCGGGTCCTGAGGATCGTCGACCGGTGCTGGCGTAGGGGAAGGAGGCGCGTAGGGGAAGGAGGGGACGGCTCGCCGCCCGATCGGTCATCGCTGTCGGGGAACCCGAGCAGGATCGCGAGAGGGCGATGGTTACGATCGTCTGGGACGGACCTGATGAATGAAAGGTATGGCTGCCATGGATGGCTACAGCGAACGCTCCAGCGCGCACCCCAGGTTCCTCCCGCCGACGAACGTGCGCGTCCTCGAGGGTGACGAGGAGCTGGCGGCTGCCGTTGCGCGGGCGGCGGAGGGGGCAAGACGGCTCGACGACCGACTGGCGGCGCGCGCCGCGCGTGACGCTTGGATGGCAGAACACACCGAACAGCGGGTTGGCTGGGTGCGCTTCGTGCGCGAAGCAGGTGACGTCGGTCGACGCTCAGGGGCCCCCGTCAGGGGTCGCGACCAGGCCACACCGAGCCTCCAGCCTTTGACGTCGAACCCTCCTGCCGCCTGAACAGGGGGGTTCGTTCGGCCCATCTGGCGCATCTCGGGATCCTGTTCCCAGTCGGCATCTCCGGCTTCGGCCGTTTCCAGATGGTCCAGGGGACCCTTGCCCACCGGCGCAACGTGCGGCCTGTCGGAGACCGTTGGGTCGTGTGACCGTTACTGTCCATTCGGCGACCTTGACCGGGGCGGCTGGGAGGCCGGTGGTCGTGGAGGTGCACGAGTCAGGGGGCCTTCCCGGGTTCACGATCGTCGGTCTTCCGGACGCGGCCGTGCGTGAGTCGCGTGACCGCGTGCGGGCGGCGCTCCTCTCGAGCACATTCTCGTGGCCGCTGCGGCGCGTCACGGTGAACTTGGCACCCACCGCCGTGCGGAAGGCGGGCGCTGGCCTGGATCTTCCGATCGCTTTGGGGGTGCTCGTCGCCGTCGGCGAGCTGCCGGCGACGGCGCTGGACGGTGTCGCATTCGTCGGCGAGCTCGGGCTCGACGGGACCCTGCGCCACGTGCCCGGGACGATCGCGCTGGCCGAAGCGGTGCACCCTGGACGCCTCGTCGTCCCGGCGTGCGACCTCGCGGAGGCCGCTGCCGTCCGGCCGGGTCGCACCTTCGCCATGCCGAGCCTTCGAGCGCTCGTCGAGACCCTTCGAGGGGCTCAGCCGTGGCCGCGCGCTACACCCGAGCGCCGTTCACCAGGTGCAACCGGCCCTCGGGCTCGATTCGGAACGGCGTCATCCGACGTCCGGCCGGGGGTTGCGACGTGGCGCGCACGCGCCCTGTTGCGCTATGGGGACCTTGCGGACGTGAAGGGCCAACGTGTAGGCCGCCGCGCCGTCGAGGTCGCCGCCGCGGGGGGCCATCACCTTCTTCTCGTCGGGCCACCGGGATCGGGAAAATCCATGCTCGCCGTGCGTCTTGCCGGGCTGTTGCCGCCACTCTCGCGCCACGAGGCGCTCGAGGTGACCAGGATCCACTCGGCTGCGGGGCTGCCGATGCCCGACGGAGGCATCGTCTGGGACCCGCCGTTCCGCGCTCCGCACCACGGCGCCTCGGCGGTGTCGCTCGTCGGCGGCGGGGCCGGGGTGATGCGACCGGGCGAGATCAGCCTCGCGACCCATGGCGTCCTCTTCTTGGACGAGATGGGCGAGTTTCCCTCGGTGGTGCTCGATGCGTTGCGCCAACCGCTCGAAGAGGGCGTGGTCCGCGTGAGCCGGGCCAGAGGCACCGCAGAATTCCCGGCGCGGTTCTTACTCGTCGGCGCGATGAACCCCTGTCCGTGTGGGGAAGGGGGCGTGCCCGGCTCGTGCCGTTGCTCGCCGGCGGCGCGGGCGCGCTACATGCGGCGACTCTCTGGTCCACTCCTCGATCGCTTCGACCTGGTCGTCTCGTTGCGGCGCACGACCGCCGACGAGCTCTTCGCCCCTGCGCGCGGCGAGACGACGGTGGCTGTGGCTGAGCGTGTTGCCGAGGCGCGGCGGCGCGCGCGCTCGAGAGGAACGCGTTGCAACGCCGAGATCCCCGCGTCTGGTCTGGCGGAGCTTGCCCCGCTCTCTCGCGATGCCGAGGCACTGCTCGAACGGGGGGTGCGGGCAGGGAGGCTGAGTGGGCGCGGCGTCGATCGGGTACGCCGGGTCGCTCGCACGATTGCCGATCTCGGTGGTGACGGTAGAGCGATCAGTGAAACGCACGTCGCGGAGGCGATGGCGCTCCGAGCCGGACGCGAGGTGCTCGACATCGGTTCCTCTTGAGCCGGACGCGAGGTGCTCGACATCGGTTCCTCTTGAGCCGGGCGCCTCTCAGCAGCCGATGTCCTGCGGCCGTCGGCAGCTCCTGTCCTCAGCTGCTCCTCCACCTGTTGCTCCCTTCTCACTCCCTTTCCTCTCTCCCGCGTTACCTTCTCTCGCCGATCTCGGCATCCGGGTGGGGTGGAGTGTGGTGCGGTCGACCCGGCTTCCCGCGAAGCTCTACGTCCTCTTCGCGCCCGGCTCCATGCGCACGACTGTCCCGCGCCTCTTGCCGGCTGCGCCAGCCGGTCGTCCCCGCGCCTCTTGCCGGCGGCTGCCCCACGCCCGTTGGCGGCTGAGTCGGCCCGCCCCTCCCGCCATCGCAGCGGCTACGCGTCACACCCCCCTGCGATC
>JAKAQM010000022.1:0-6813 GCA_021822565.1 Actinomycetes bacterium
GGTAGCGACGGCCACCGATCGAGCAGCTTCCCGACGTCGCCGAGGCGAGGTCGAGCAGGATCCGCAGCGTCGTGGTCTTCCCCGCCCCGTTCGGGCCGAGGAACCCGGTCACACGTCCGGGCTCGACCGTGAAGCTCAGGTCGTCGACCGCGGTGATGGAGCCGAACCGCTTGGTGAGCCCTCGGACTTCGACGGTGGCGCCCCGAACGGGTCTGGTCGCAGTCGGCACGGGGTGACGTTACCCCGGGATCTGGCCGCGAACTGGCCGCGAGCTGGCCGCGTGCTGGCCGGAGCATCGTGCGCTCCGCGGGCGCGCTGCGCGCCAGCGAGGAGGGCGAGCCCCGGACTCAGCCCCGGCCGGCAGCCCCCGAGTGCAGCGCGCGGCGCGCGGCCCCGGCGATCCCGCGGGCGTCGAGACCGTGGGCCGCCAGGATCTCGTCGGGCTTGCCGTGAGGAAGGTACACGAGCGGCAGGCCGCACGTGGCTACGGCCGGACGAGATGCCGAAGAAGAGATGCCGCAGGCGCCGTTGCCGAGCGCGGTCGCGATGGCCGAGCCCACGCCTCCCTCGGCGATGCCGTCCTCGGCGGTCACGACCGCGGCGTGGGACCGCGCGTCGGCGAGCATCTCGGGGTCGAGGGGGCTCGCGACCCGGACGTCCCACACCGTCGCGGCCACGCCTTCTGCGTCGAGGACCTCGGCAGCGCGCTCGCACGCCTCGAGGAGCTTGCCCACCCCGAGCAGGCACACCGACCCGTCTCCGGCGGTGAGGCGCCGTGCCTGCAGCCCCGAGCCAGTCTCGGCCGATCGGCGCGCCGGCGTCTTCGGCCACCGGATGGCGACGGGCCCGCCGGTGTGCTCCAAGGCATCGTGGAGCATGACCTCGACCTCCTCGTACGACGACGGGGCGAGCACGGTCATGCCCGGGACCTTCGTGAGCAGCGCGAGGTCGAAGATCCCGTGGTGGCTCGGGCCGTCGTCCCCGGTCACCCCCGCGCGGTCGAGGCAGAGCACGACGGGGAGATGGTGGAGGCCGACGTCGTAGAGCACCTGGTCCCACGCGCGGTTGAGGAAGGTCGAGTACACGGCGACCACCGGACGCAACCCGCCCATCGCCATGCCCGCGGCGGCAGTCACGGCGTGCTGCTCGGCGATGCCCACGTCGACCAGCCTGTCGCCGTAGCGCTCGGCGAAGGGGATGAGGCCCGTCGGCCCGGTCATGGCGGCGGTGATCGCGACCAGGTCGGGTCGGGCGGCGGCCTCGCGGACGATTGCCGCCCCGAACGCGTCGGTGTACGTGGTGATGGTGCCCTTGGGGACCCGGGGAAGTCCGGTCGCGGCGTCGAAGGGGGAGACATCGTGGAGGCGCTTCTCTGCATCGCGCTCCGCGGGCGCGTAGTCGCGGCCCTTCACGGTGTGGACGTGCACCACGACGGGGCCGGGGACTGCGGCCGCCTCGCCGAGTGCGGCTTCGAGCGCGTCGAGGTCGTGGCCGTCGACGGGGCCGACGTAGGAGAAGCCCAGTGCCTCGAAGAAGGCGGCGGGTGCCGCGGCGGGTGCCTGCGGTCCGGGTGCTGGCGATGCCGAGCAGGTGCCTGCGGCTGCGGTCGCCGTCGTGAGCGGGGACACCGTGGGTGCGTACGACCGGCCGTTGTCGTTCAGCACCACGACGACGCGACGCTGGGCGACCCCGATGTTGTTGAGGCCCTCGTACGCGAGGCCGCCGGTGAGCGCACCGTCGCCGACCACTGCGACGACGTGGTGGTGCTCACCGCGCGCGTCGCGCGCCCGAGCGAGGCCGTCCGCATAGCCGAGCGAGGTCGACGCGTGGCTGTTCTCGACGAGGTCGTGTGCCGACTCGGCGCGGTTGGGGTAGCCGGAGAGGCCGCCGGCCTTGCGGAGCCGCGCGAAGCCCTGCGCCCGCCCGGTCAGCACCTTGTGGACGTAGGCCTGGTGGCCGGTGTCCCAGACGATGGGGTCCGAGGGCGAGTCGAAGACCCGGTGGAGCGCGATCGAGAGCTCGACCGCGCCGAGGTTCGATCCGAGGTGTCCTCCCGTCTGTGACACCGAGGCCACGAGGAACCGCCGGATCTCCGCGGCGAGGCGGTCGAGCGCAGGCCGGTCCATCGCGCGAAGCCGTGCCGGGGTGAGCTCCCCGAGCACCTTCGGGACGCGCGCTCGGTCTGGGCTGTGCCCGTTGCCGTTCGCCGCAGCGGGGCCGGCGGGACCGGCGGGACCGGCGGGGGTCGCGACCGTCACCGCCTCGGGGTGGACCGCGATGTCGTGGAGGGTCGTCACGCCGTTCAGTGGGTGCTCACGAGCGCGCGGAGCGACTCGCGCAACGATCCCATGGAGGCGATCACCGCCGACGGCTCGTAGCCGCAGTGCGCCATGCAGTTGGCGCATCGAGGGTCCCTTCCCCGGCCGTACTTCGACCAGTCGGTCGTCTCGACGAGCTCCTTGTACGACGACACGTACCCGTCGGACATGAGGTAGCAGGGCCGCTGCCACCCGAGCACCGAGTAGCTCGGGATCCCCCATGCGGTGCACTGGAAGTCCCGCTTCCCCTCGAGGAAGTCGAGGAAGAGCGGGGAATGGTTGAGCCGCCACTTCCTGCGCTTTCCGGCGAAGGCCTCCTTGAAGAGCTTCGTCGTCTGCTCCACTCCGAGGAAGTGCTCCTGGTCCGGGGCCTTCTCGTACGCGTAGGCGGGAGAGATCATCATCGCGTCGACCTCCAGCTCGTCGTTCAAGAAGTCGAGGAGGTCGCGCACCGTCTTCGGAGAGTCGGTGTTGAAGAACGTCGAGTTGGTCGTGACCCGGAAGCCCCGGCGCTTGGCCGCCCGGATCGCCTCGACCGCGGTGTCGAAGACCCCTTCGCGGTCGACTGCGGCGTCGTGGCGCTCCCGCAGCCCGTCCATGTGCACGACGAAGGAGAAGTACTCGCTCGGAGTGAACTTGTCGAGCCTGCGCTCGAGGAGCACTGCGTTCGTGCACAGGTACACGTAGACCTTGCGCTGCACGAGCGCCTGGACGATCTCCGAGATCTGGGGGTGCAAGAGCGGCTCTCCGCCGGCGATCGAGACCATGGGCGTGCCGCTCTCCTCGACGGCGTTCACCACGTCGTCGACGGAGAGCCGCTTTCGCAGGATCTCGGTCGGATGCTGGATCTTGCCGCAGCCCGGGCAGGAGAGATTGCAGGTGAACAGCGGCTCGATCTCGACGATCAGCGGGTAGTACTTTCGCCCCTTCAGCCGCTGCCGAAGGAGATGGGAACCGATCTTCAAGTTCTGCTTCAAGGGGATGGGCATCAGCGCACCTGTGGGGGGAGAGCGAATCGGACGGATTCTGACGCAGTCCTGCGTTCGTCGACGTCGACGGGTCCGAGGGCGGACAGCGCTCGGACGACATCGGCGACCAGGGACTCGGGGGCGGACGCACCAGCGGTGATCCCGACGGTTGCTGCTCCGTCGAGCCAGGAGAAACGGAGCTGGCCGGCGTCCTCCACCAGCTCCGCACGGCAGCCTTCGCGCCGCGCCACCTCGACCAGCCGCGCCGTGTTGGAGGAGTTGGCCGATCCCACGACGAGCAGCAGGTCGCACTCGCCGGCGATCGCCCGCACCGCGTCCTGGCGGTTCTGCGTCGCGTAGCAGATGTCGTCTGCGCTCGGACCGACGAGCTCGGGGAACCTCGAGCGCAACGCATCGACGATCTCTGCGGTCTCGTCGGTCGCGAGCGTCGTCTGGGTCAGGTAGGCGACCGGTGCGTGCTCGCCGAGGTCGAGCTCCGCCACGTCGCGGGGAGTGGCGACGACGTGGATCCGGTCGGGAGCCTCGCCGTAGGTCCCGATCACCTCCTCGTGGTCGTCGTGGCCGACGAGCACGATGTCGTACCCGCGCGCCGCGTAGCGGCGCGCCTCGTGGTGCACCTTGGCGACCAGCGGGCACGTGGCGTCGATCACGGTGAAACCATGGCGCGCCGCGGCCTCGCTGCGGACGTCGGGGGCGACGCCGTGGGCGGCGAGCACCACCGTGGCGCCGTCCGGGACCTCGTCGAGCTCCTCGACGAAGACGGCGCCCTTCGCGGCGAGCCTGCCGACCACGTGGATGTTGTGGACGATCTGGCGACGGACGTAGACGGGCGCCCCGTGACGCTCGAGCGCCCGCTCGACGATCTCGATGGCCCGCTCCACGCCTGCGCAGAACGAACGCGGCGCGGCGAGCACCACGCGGCGGCTGCGGCAGGCGCGGGCCCATCGCTCGATCGGCCCTCTCACCCCGGCGAGCGACGCGGCGGCGTGCCGGGCGTCGACCGCCGACATCGCCCCAGGGCCGGCCAGGTCCTCGACCGCGCGCACGACGGCGAGCGGGCGGTCACGGTCGGCCAGCGCGGCAGCCCACGCCGAGTCGTGGTCGAGGACCAGCGCCCCGAGGTGCACGAGCTCGCCACGGACGCCACGGCGCTGGCACGCGGGCTCTGCGATGGCCCCGAGGACCGGGTGCGCCCCGGGGCTCTCGTCGTACGCCTCGCTTGTCGAGACGACCGGGCCCTCGGCGACCACGTGGCCGTCGCGGCGAAGCTCGTCGGCGAGCAGCGACGCCGAGGGGAGCCGTCGCACGAGACGCGGCGCGGTCCGGGGGCCGGCCGTCCACAGCTCGGTCGCCACCACGAGCTGGCCGGGCAGGAGCCCAGCACTGAGCCTTTCCGCGGTGCCGGTGACGGCGACCGCGGTGCCCGGCGCCAGCGCGGGCAGGAGCCGAGCGACGGCGTCTGCGACCGACGCGGCCCCGGTCCCCGTCACGACCGTGCGCGCGCCCATCACGTGGGCTTCCACCCGGGTCGGGGCGAGGACGATGACCTCGTCACTCATGCGGTCCGCCTCCGTGCACGAACCGGCCGAGCGCGGTGATCGGGAAGACGAGCCGGTACAGGTGGTAGTTGATGTAGAAGTCGCCAGGGAACCCCGTACCCGTGAACCACGGCTCGTCCCACGTGCCGTCGGGGCGCTGCGTGGTGCAGAGGAACTCGACGCCGCGGCGCGTCGAGCTCCGGTCGGCTTCGCCTGCGGCGAGGAGGGCGAGAAGGGCCCACGCCGTCTGGGACGCGGTCGAGGCGCCCCTCCCCGCCCAGGAGGGGTCGTCGTAGGAGCGGAGGTCCTCACCCCATCCGCCGTCGTCGTTCTGACGGGCGCAGAGCCACTCGACCGCCCGACGCACGGCCGGGTGGCTCGTCGGCACGCCGGCTGCCACGAGCGCAGGGAGGACCGCGCCCGTGCCGTAGACGTAGTTGGCCCCCCAGCGGCCGAACCACGAGCCGTCGGGCTCCTGGTGCTCGAGGAGCCAGGCGACCCCGCGCTCGAGCGCGACGCGGTCCGACCGCCGGCCTGCCGCCTCGAGGGCGGCGAGCATCTCGACGACGTGCGCCGTCACGTCGGCGCTCGGGGGGTCGATGAGCTCTCCGAAGTCGCAGAACGGCAGCTTGCGGCAGAGGGCACGCGTGTTGTCGACGTCGAACGCGGCCCAGCCCCCATCCCTGCACTGCATGCCGAGCACCCAGTCGGTGGCGCGCGCGATGGCGCCGTGGTCGTCCTCGGAGGAGCGCAGGAGCGAGAGCACCACCTCCGCCGTGTCGTCGATGTCGGGGTAGTGGTCGTTGGCGAACTCGAACGCCCAGCCCCCGGGGGAGAGGCGGGGACGTCGCACTTTCCAGTCCCCGTCGACGGTGACCTCTTCGCCGACGAGCCAGCGCGTGGCGGTGGTCAGCACGGGGTCGTCAGGGGCGAGGCCGGCGTCCGCCAGCGCGATGACCCCGAGCGCCGTGTCCCACACCGGGGACTGGCAGGCCTCGAGCCGCCGCCCGCGCTCGTCTCGGATGATGAACCCCTGGAGGCCGCGGAGCGCGGCGGCGAGCACCGGGTGTGTGAGCGCGTAGCCGCGCAGATGGAGCGCGATGATCGAGTACACCCAGGGCGGCTGGATCCCGCCCCATCCGCCGTCCGCCTCCTGGCGCTCGACGATCCAGCGCTCCGCCTCGCGCAGGGCGGCCTCGCGCAGCGCCCGCACCGGCCGGCGCGCGTAGCGCCGTGCGAGGACGTCTCCCCGCTCGAGTGCCCCCTCCCAGGTGAAGAGCGGGTGGGGCGGGAGCGGCGGGAGGCCCGTGCGGAGCTCCTCGATGTCGATGCCGAGGTCTCTGACCGGGCGGTAGGTGCTCACGATCGTGAGCGCGACGACGGTCTGACGCGCCCAGCAGCCGAAGTCGTAGATGTTGAGCGGCAGCCACGAGGGGAAGAACATCAGCTCGGGCGGTAGCACGGGGATGCCGTCCCACGGCCACTTCCCGAAGAGCGCGAGCCACATCTTGGTGAAGACGCGGGCTCGCTCCAGCCCCCCTCGCTCGCGGACGAAGGCGCTGGCGGCGGACATGTGCGGGGCGTCCGGAGGGTCGCCCGCGAGCCGCAGGGCGACGTACGCCTCGATAGTCGTCGACAGGTCGCCCGGGCCGCCCAGGTAATTGGCCCACGTCCCGTCCTCGCGCTGGTTGGTCCGGATCCAGCGTGCCGCGCCGGCGGTGTCCTCTTCGGTGCGGATGCCGAGGAACTGGCGAAGCAGGAGGTCCTCCGCGTCCATGGTGACGTTCGTCTCGAGCTCGCCCTTCCACCAGCCACTCTCGTGCTGGAGCGCGACCAGCGCCTCAATGGCGCTCTTCAGCGTCGTGGCTGCGTCGCCTCCCTGCCAAGACGCTGCGTCCCTTCGATCCCTCGCCGTCATCGATCCCTCGCCGTCATCGATCCCTCGCCGTCATCGATCCCTCGCCGTCA
>JAKAQM010000022.1:6913-28998 GCA_021822565.1 Actinomycetes bacterium
TCGATCCCTCGCCGTCATCGATCCCTCGCCGTCATCGATCCCTCGCCGTCATCGATCCCTCGCCGTCACGTAGCGGGCGATCTCCACCAGCTGCTCCTTGGACCCCGTCTCGATGTCCACGAGGTCGAGCGCACCGAGCGCCGTGCGCAGGTGCTCGTCGGCGATCGCGATCACCGCGTCACGCACTCCCGCCTCCTCCATGAGCGCGGTCGCCCGAGCGACGTCACCGGCTCCGAGCGGGCGCGAGAGGATCGCCGACAGCTCGTCCGCCGCGGCGCCGCCTCGCTCGAAGGCCACCGCGACCGGAAGGGCTTTCTTGCGAGCCAGCAGGTCGGCACCCACGGGCTTGCCGGTGACCGCGGGCTCTCCCCAGACCCCGAGCACGTCGTCGACGGCCTGGAACGCGATCCCGAGGTGCTCGCCGTACTGGCCGAGCGCGTCTGCCGTCACCTCGCCGGCGCCCCCGAGGACCGCGCCGATCGCGCACGACGCCGCGAGGAGCGCGCCGGTCTTCCCGCGCTCCATCTCGAGGCACTCTCCGACGGTGACGCGGCCACGCGACTCGAAGGCCATGTCCGCGGCCTGGCCCGCGATCATCTGCTGGTTGGCGTTCGCGAGCCGCCGAGCCGCCTCCACGCGCCGCGCCGTCGGGCTCTCGAGGAGCACCTGCATCGCCAGTCCGGCGAGCGCGTCCCCGGCCACGATCGCCACGCTCTCGCCGAACCGAGCCCATACGGTCGGGCGGTGTCGTCGTTCCCGGTCGCGATCGATGATGTCGTCGTGGAGGAGCGAGTAGTTGTGCACGAGCTCGATCGCGACCGCGCCGGGCAGCGCGCCGCGGTCGCGTTCCCCTACTGCGGCTGCAGCGAGGAGGACGAGCCCTGCCCGTACGAACTTGGCGCCTCCTGCCAGGTGGTGGCGGACGGGCTCTCGCAGCGCCGGGTCGAGCTCGTCGACTGCGGCCGCCAGCGCGGGAGCGACCAGCTGCGCGGCGCGGACCAGGGCGTCGGGCACCTCCACCGAGGAGGCTCTGGCAGGCAGCGGCGACGTGAGCGGGGCAGTCACGCCGACGCGCCCTCCAGGGGTGCCGGCAGGTCGCCGGAGCGGATCGACCCGAGTGCCGCCATGGCTGCCGCCGTCCCCGAGCGCACCGCGCCCTCCATCGTCGCCGGCCAGCCCGTCGCGCACCACGCCCCGGCGACGAAGACCCCGGGGCATCGGGTCGCAGGGGGTGGTCGAAGCGCCGCGGTGCCGGGCACGGCGCGGAACGTCGCAGCGTGCTCGCGCGTCACCACGCCGTCGACGACCGCGGCGTCCTTGGCCTTCGAGAAGAGCTCGCCGAGGGCCGCGTGGAACGTGCGGATCAGCTCGTCGGGACGGGAGCCGATGGAGGCGGTGGCATCCGAGAGCGACACGACGAGGCATTGTTCGCCCCGTGACGCGGGGATGCCCGCGGCCGCCGTGTGGTCGAAGACGTACTGGACGGGCGACCCGACGGCGGCCGCCATCGGCAGGTCGGTGACCCTTCGATCGAGGACGAGATGGACGTTGACGATGGGCGAGCGACCGAGGCCCGAGAGGTCGCCGAGGGCGCCTGCGGGGAGGACCGACGGGGCGGCCTCGTGGGACAGCGCGACGACGACGGCGTCCGCCTCGAGCCGCCGGCCGGCGGCGAGGACGGTGAGGTGGGGTGCGCCGGCCGTGGGCGCCTCCACCGCGTCTGCAGGCGTGCCCAGGACGAGCTCGACGCCCGCTGCCTCGAGGGCCTGCCTGCCGTGCTCCCCGTGGAGCTCGCCGAGCGGCACCGCCGACCACCCGATGTCCGCGCCGTCGACGGTGTCGAGCAGGCCGGTGCGGAAGACCTTGGCGGCGAGCGCAAGGGACGCCTCGGCCGAGCCGACGTTCACGGTCGGCAGCACCACGAGGTCCCAGAGGCGCTCGATCGCGCGACGTGACTGGCCCCGCCGAGCCAGCCACTCCCCGAACGTCACGCCGTCGAGCGCGGGGTCGTCGAGTGTGAGGGCTCGCAGCTCGAGCACCGGGCGGAGGAGCCGCGCGCGCTCGACCAGCGACAGGTGCCCGTAGCCGAGAAGCGAACGGCCGAGGTGGAACGGTGAGGGGAGCGGCGCAGCGCTCCGCGCGATCCGGGCGCGTCGCCCGCCGGGAGCGAGCACCGGGATGTCCAGCGCCGCCTGGAGGTGGACCTCGTCCGCCGCGCCGATGCGCTCGAGGAGGTCTCGGTAGGCGGTGCAGCAGCGCAAGAAGACGTGCTGGCCGTTGTCGAAGCAGCGCCCGTTGCGCCAGAAGGACCAGGTGAGGCCGCCGAGGCGACGGCGCTTCTCCACGAGCGTGACCTCTGCGCCGGCGTCTGCCGCCACGAGCGCGGCCGACATGCCGGCAAGACCCCCGCCGACCACGACGACCCGCCCCGACACCCTCGGTGCGCTCGTGCTCACGCCACTCTCCGCTCGCCACCGGGCACCCCGGCGCCGCGCAGGGAGACGAGGCAGGACGCCGCGACCCAGAGCTTCTCCGACGCCGGGATCGAGACTCGGCCTCGGGTGACGGCCATCGGGTCCCGGGCGATCCGGCGCAGGAGCCGGTGGTAGATGCCCGACATCGCGCCCACGCACGCCTGGCTGCGTCGGTCGAGCATCGGCAGGAGCAGGAGCCCGCGGGCGAACCACTCCTCGGCGCGCGCGCACTCGAACGCGACGAGCCCAGCGAGCGCTGCGTCGTCGGAGAGGTCTGGAGGGCAGTCGTGGGCAGCGGCGTCGGCGGACGGGAGGTAGAAGCGCCCGCGTCGCCCGTCCTCTTTCACGTCGCGCAGGATGTTCGTGAGCTGGAGCGCCACGCCGAGGTCGTCCGCGAGGCCGACCGCCCCCGGCTCGCGGGCCGCGCCGAAGATCGCCAGCGACAGCCTTCCGATCGAGCCCGCGACCCGCCGGCAGTAGACGACGAGATCGTCGATGGTCGTGTACCTCGTGCCTGCGACGTCCATCTCGCATCCGTCGACGAGGTCGCCGAACGCGTCCATCGGAAGACCGTAGCGGGCCTTCGCGTCGGCGATCGCCAGCAGGACCGGGTCCTGCGTGGGCTCGTCCACCGTCGCGAGCTCTGCGCGGACCTGTGCGAGGTCGTCGAGCTTGCGCTCGGGCGGGGCTTCCCCGTCGCCGATGTCGTCGATGCGCCGAGCGAGCGCGTACACCGCGGAGAGCGCCCGGCGCTCCGGCGGGCGGAGCAGTCGGATGCCGTACGCGAAGTTCTTGGCCTCTCGCCGGGTGATCGTCTCGCACTCCGAGTAGGCACGTTCGACGGCCGGTGCTGCGAACGAGGTCACGGGGCGGCTCCCGACCGGGCGGCTCGGGCCGCGCCTGGCGACCCGGCGGCTCGGGATGTGCCAGCGCTGAGCGGGGCGCGGGTTCCGTGCGGGGCGAGCAGGGCGAGCGCGAACCGGGCGGCGAAGCGTCTCGGGCGCGGGCGGCACCGGCGCGCGAGCACGTCGAAGCCGGCAGCACCGATGTCGTCGAGTGCCGCCATGCCGCCTGCGGCGAAGGCGGCGACGGCAGCGCGGGGCCGAAGAGGAAGGCTCGCCGCGAGAGGCACTCCGGAGAAGAGGAGACGTCGGGCCCGTGCCGCCTCCAACGCGACCACGCGCCGGAGCGCGGGACCCGCCTTCGGGTCTGCGAGGTCAGCCTCTTCGCAGCCCTCTGCCCGCAAGTCCGCAAGGGGAAGGTAGATGCGGTCCTGGAGAAGGTCCTCTGCGACGTCCTGGAGGTGCTCGACGACCTGGAGCCCGGTGCACACGTCGTCCGAGAGGGCCACCCGCTCAGGGGTGGCGGCCCCGAAGATCTCGAGCACCAGCCTGCCGACAGGGTTGGCGGACAACCGGCAGTAGCCGACCAGGTCGTCGAAGGTCTCGTAGCGCCGGACGACCTGGTCCTGGCGGTTCGCCTCGATGAGGTCGAAGAAGGGCTGGAGCGGCAGCCGTCGCGCGGCGATCGTCGCGCCGACCCGTTGCATGACCGGGTGCGACGCCTCGCCGCGGGCAGCCCGCTCGAGCTCGTGCTCGAGCTGCGCGAGCTGCGCGAGCCGGTCGCCGCCCGCCACGTCGCCCACGTCGTCGGTGAGCCGCGCGAAGCCGTAGATCGCCATGAGGTCGACGCGCACCGCGGCGGGAAGAAGGCGCGAGGCCACGGGGAAATTCTCGCTCCCCGCTTGTACGTAGATCGAGCGCGCGGCCGGGAGCTCGGGGCACTGCGGCGATCCCGCCGTCGTAAAGATCACCCGCTGCTCCTTGGCTCTTGATTCACGTGATCCAGGTGTTCGTTCCGGTCGTCGTTGCACTCGTCGGGCCGGAACGCTCCGCCGAAATGGATGGAGGGCGAAGCGCGATGTGCAGCACGATAGTGCCAGCTCGAGCACAATGCACTCTCTCGTCGGGCCCATCAAACGCTTGTATGCCGGTGCGTGTCACCGCAGTGCGGGCGATGAGCGGTGCGTGGAGAGGGCATCGTTCGTGACGAAACAAACACTCGTCCGGCTCCTATTTCGGGCGTATGGGCTCGTCTGCCCGTGGAATGGCGCCGAGCGAGCGCACGGGATCCGCCCCCGCTCGGGCCTTCTTCCGTCGGTGCCTGGGGCCCGGCAGGCCCCGCACATCGCTCGCAGCGCCGGTGCATTCCCAGTTTCAAGTCCGTCGGCGTCGGGTAGGTCACGACGACGAGACGGACCGGTCGCGGGATACCCCGAGCCGGACGAAGCGGGAGGCAGACGACCATGTCGCAGCACCTTGGCGACAGCGGGCAACGCGTTCTCGCCGACCAGGAGGACGCGTCCGTGAACGGGCTTCGCGGTGCCGGGCCAGAGGACCACGGCACCGCTCCACCCGACGATCTGGCCACCCCCGGCAGCAGCGGAGCGAGTGCCACCCCCGGCAGCGATGGTGCGAGGGGCGCCCCCGGCAGCGATGACGCGACGCTCCGCGCGCTCGACGCGCTGTCCGGGGCCCTCGCCGAGCTGCGCCGCGATACCCAGCTGCTCGAAGGTCGCCTGCAGGATCTTCGCCGCCGCCGTTCGGAGGGCCGCGCGTGGCGGGACATCCTCGGCGACGAGGAAGCGCCCGGAGCGATGCAGGTCGTGAGCCGCATGCTCGCCTGCCTGGCGAAGGCGAGTGGTACGCTCCGAAAGGAGCTGGTGGACTCCTTGCGGAGGGAGGGTGCGAGCATCCCTGCGATCGCCAAGCTGTTCGGCGTGACCCATCAGCGCATCTCGAACCTGCTGCGCCGGACGCCCGAGTAGCTGGCGCCGACGCGCGGCTCCGTGGCCCACGGCAATTCGGCCCGAGGGCGCGTACCCTGCTAGAACGCTCCCATGAAATTGGCGATACCCGCGGAGACGCTCGCGGGAGAACGTCGGGTCGCGGTCGTGCCGGACGTTGCCAAGCGCCTCGTCAGTGCGGGATGGTCGGTCTCCGTCCAGTCCGGCGCCGGAGTCGAGGCCGCGTTCACGGACGCCGACTACGCGGCTGTTGGCGCAGAGGTGGCTCCGGACGCTGGCGCGTGCCTTGGCGGCGCCGCCGCCGTGATCCGGGTGCAGCCGCCCAGCGTGGAGGACGCCGCCCTCATCCCCGAAGGCTCCCTCGTCCTGAGCTTCCTCCAGCCCGCCGCAGCCCTCGACGCGCTGCGGGCGCTCGCGGCCAAGCGCTGCAGCGTCTTCAGCTTCGACCTCCTTCCTCGCATCAGCCGGGCGCAGTCGATGGACGCGCTCTCCTCACAGGCGACGGTCTCGGGGTACCGGGCAGCGCTCACTGCGGCGACCCGCCTCGGTCGCTTCTTCCCGATGCTCATGACGGCGGCTGGCACGATCCCCCCGGCCAAGGTGCTCGTCATGGGTGCGGGCGTCGCCGGCCTGCAGGCGATCGCGACCTGCCGGCGTCTCGGCGCGGTCGTCCGAGCCTACGACGTGAGGGCTGCGGCCAAGGAGGAGGCGGAGAGCCTCGGTGCCACCTTCGTGGACCTCGGGGTCAGTGCCGAGGGCGCCGGGGGGTACGCGCGCGAGCTCACGCCCGAGGAGCTCGCCGCTCAGCAGCGTGCGCTCTCCGACGAGGTGACCAGAGCGGACGTCGTCGTCACCACCGCAGCCGTGCCGGGGCGACCCGCTCCGCTGCTCGTGACCAGGGAGATGGTCGAAGGGATGGCGACGGGTGCGGTCGTCGTCGACATGGCGGCGGACTCCGGCGGCAACTGCGAGGTCACCGAGCGCGGCAGCGACGTGGTGGTGAGCGGCACCACGGTCGTGGGCATGTCGAACCCTCCGTCGGGCATGCCGACCCACGCCAGCGCGCTCTACGCGCGCAACGTCGCCAACATCCTCGCCCTGCTCTCCGCCGACGGCGCAGTGGCGCCCAACTGGGACGACGAGATCGTGGCAGGCACCTGCGTGCTGCGTGACGGCAAGCCGGTGCACGCGCCGACCGCCGAGATCCTCGGGAGCACACCGTGACGGGCATCGTCTGGTACCTCACCATCTTCGTTCTCGCCGCCTTCGTCGGCTACGAGGTCATCTCGAAGGTCCCGAGCATCCTGCACACGCCCCTCATGTCCGGGTCCAACGCGATCCACGGGATCGTCCTCGTCGGAGCCCTGTTCATCATGGGGGAGGCGACCGGTGCCGCGCAGCTGGTGCTCGGCTTCATCACGGTGTTCCTCGCGACGCTCAACATCGTCGGTGGCTTCGTCGTGACCGACCGGATGCTCGAGATGTTCCGTGCGAAGCCCGAGCGCCCGGCGGCGCCGGCACGGCCGGACGCACCCCGCGAGCGGGAGGACGGCTCGTCGTGACGCTCGCGTACACCGCCGTGTCGTTCCCGCTGTCGACCTGGCGATCCGCCGTCTTCCTGGTCGCCATCATCGGCTTCGTCCTGGCGCTCAAGGGACTGAGCTCGCCCCGCCACGCGCGTCCGGGCAACCTCCTCGGTGCTGCCGCGGCGCTCGTCGCGGTCGGCATGACCTTCTCCGCTGGCACGGTGAACCACTCCGCGCGCAACCTCGGGCTCGCCCTCGGGGCGATGGCGCTGGGCACGGCGGTGGCCGTGCCGGCGGCGCGCCTCGTGAAGATGACCGCGATGCCCCAGATGGTCGCCATCTTCAACGGCGTCGGCGGCGGGGCGGCGGCGCTGATCTCGGTCACCGAGCTCCTGCACATCCACTCGACCGGTGTGAGCCCGGCCACGTACGTGGTGGTCGAGGCGCTGCTCGGCGTCCTCATCGGCTGCGTCTCGTTCGCGGGGAGCGCCATCTCGTTCGCCAAGCTGCAGGAGCTCATGCCGACGCGGCCCATCGTCTACCCTGCCCAGCAGCCCATCAACGCGCTGGTGGGGGCGGGCATCGTCGCACTGTTCGTGACGGCGGTCGTGACCGGTTCGGTCGACTACGCGTTCGGGGTCCTCGGGCTCTCGCTCATCCTCGGAACCGTGTTCACCCTCCCGATCGGCGGCGCGGACGTGCCGGTGCTCATCTCGCTGCTCAACGCGTTCACGGGGCTCGCGGTCGCCGCGTCGGGCTTCACCCTCGGGAACCCGCTCCTCATCGTGGCCGGCACGCTCGTCGGCGCGTCCGGCACGCTGCTCACCCGCCTCATGAGCAAGGCGATGGGGCGCTCCCTCCCGAACATCCTCTTCAGCGCGTTCGGCGCGGTCGTCACCGCGACGGGGACCGCCGAAGGGCTCGAGGGGAAATCCGTGAAGTCCTCGACCCCCGAGGATGTGGCCGTGCTCCTGGCCTACGCGCGGAAGGTCGCCATCATCCCGGGGTACGGGCTCGCGGTCGCTCAGGCTCAGCACGTCGTCAAAGAGCTCGCCGACGAGCTGGCTTCGAGAGGGGTGGACGTCTTCTACGCCATCCACCCCGTCGCGGGCCGGATGCCGGGTCACATGAACGTGCTGCTCGCAGAGGCCAACGTGCCCTATGACGAGCTCAAGGAGATGGACGAGGCCAACCCGGAGATGCCGACGACGGACGTCGCCCTCGTGGTCGGCGCGAACGACACCGTCAACCCGGCGGCGGTCGACTCCCCCGGCAGCCCCATCTACGGCATGCCGATCATCCACGCCGACCAGGCCGAGCACATCGTGTTCTTGAAGCGCTCGATGCGGCCCGGCTTCGCCGGCATCGACAACGCACTGCTCTTCGACGACAAGACGGTGATGCTGTTCGGTGACGCGAAGGACACGCTCCAGAAGCTCGTCGGCGCGGTCAAGGCCGTCTGAGCGGCCGGCCGCCCGATCCCTGTTCCTATGGGTCGTTCGGCCCTAGCCCGCCCCACCTGTCGCTCGTAGCGTCGATAGCGCATGGTGGCAGCAGAAGTGTCCGACGGGGATAGAACGCCAGTGGTCTTCCTCAGGGACTTCGTCGACGTGGACCAGCCGCAGCAGCTCGTGAGCGAGCGCCTCGCCACCGGTCAGGGCTGGTTCGGGCGTCTCGCGAGCGCTGCGGGCGACGACACCGAGAGCCAGCTCGTGAGGCTGGGGCTGACCGCGCTCGGGGACCTCGTCACCCGGGAGGTGCGCGTCCGCATGGGGACGCCGACCTCGCTCGAGGGGGGCGTCGTCGTCCCGCTGCGCTGGGAGGACGGTCGGAGGCCGAACCTCTTCCCCGTGCTCGACGGGAACCTGGAGGTGGCGTCCGTCGGGCCAGGCCAGAGCCGGCTCATCCTCTACGCCTCCTACCGCCCGCCCTTCGACGGTGTGGGAAGGGCGATCGACCGGGCGCTCCTCCACCGGGTTGCCGAGTCGACGGTCCGTTCGTTCCTGCGCAAAGTTGCCGAGACGTTGCAGAACTGGCCGAAGGACGGCGCCAGCACCTGACGCCGCAGGGCACGACATTGTAGGATCGTGCGGGGTTCGGAGGCCTGGGGATGGGACGCCGATCGACAGAGGGGATGGCTCGCGCCTCGGAGCGCGCGCAGGTGCTCGTGCTGCACCCCGCGGGCAGCATCGCACGGAGGTGCGCGCTGCGGTTCTGCGCGGGCGGGGTCGTGCTCGACGACGTCGAGGGAGACGACGTCGAGGGAGCCGGCGCCGAGGGAGCCGGCGCCGAGGGAACGGACCGGACGCTGCTGCGCGTGCCGTGGTGGGCGGTCCGCGGGTTCTGCGCCGACGACGCGGTCCGCACCCCTGACGGCGAGTTCCTCCAGGCTCTCGACGTGGTCACGGACGCCGGACGGCTACGGCTCGCGCTCCGCGCCGCCGAGGTCACGGCCACGCTCTCGCTCCTCTCGCGTCACGCACTGCGCTGGCGGATCTGGCGGCTTTCCCCCGCTCGGTGGGTGGGCCGGTCGGCCGCATACCTGGGTGCGATCCGGCGAACGATCTCGCGGGCGCTCGCGCGGGCTGTGCACGCGCCGCGCCGGAGACGGGCGCTGGCGATCGTGATGGCGGCGGTGGCGCTCGCTGCGGCCGCACCCGCACTGACCGGCGGGCAGCCCGGAGCGTCGCGTGGCGCCAGTGCGCCGCGGAGGAGCGCCGGACCCGGAGCCGGCCGCGACGCCCGGCAAGGAGCGGGGGATGGAAGAGGAGGAAGAGGAGGAAGTGGAGGCGGAGCCTTCTCGCCGGGCATCGCTCGCCTCGTTGCCGATGCGCGCCTGGGAAAGGGGATTGCGGCTCACCTCGCGCCGGCGTCCTCGCCCCCAGCTCCCGCTCCTCCGTCGGTCGCCGGCGAACCGGCCCTGTCCTCGCACGAGGTGCTCGGGTTCGTCCCGTACTGGACGCTCGGCGAGGACGCCGGCCTCGACATGAGCGGGTTCACGACGCTCGCCTACTTCGCGCTGAGCGCCAACGCGAACGGGACGCTCGACGAGGCGGGCACAGGCTGGGACGGCTACGAGAGCCAGGCGTTCGCCGATCTCGTCACCCGTGCGCACGCCGCCGGCGCCCGGGTGGTGCTCACCGTCAACTGCTTCTCCCTGCCGGCGATCGCCGCGCTGACCTCCTCCAGGACTGCCGCGTCCGCGCTCGGCGCGTCCGTCGTCTCGGCAATCGTCGCCAAGCACCTCGACGGCGTGAACCTGGACTTCGAAGGAGGGGGTCCCGCGCAGAGGTCGGGTCTCACCCGCCTCGTGGCGGCGGTGTCCGCAGCGGTCCACGCGGCGAACCCCCGCTTCCAGGTCACGGTCGACACCGATGGCGATGCAGCTGGAGACCCGGGCGGGTTCTACGACGTCAGCGCGCTGGCCTCCGTGGCGGATGCCCTGTTCGTGATGGCCTACGGGCTCGACTACGGGGCCGCACCGAGCGCGGCCTCGCCCATCACCAGCAACGAGCTCTCCGATGTCACCGAGGCCGAACAGTACGCGGCGGCCGTCCCGGCGTCCAAGGTGATCTTCGGCGTCCCCTTCTTCGGCTACTCGTGGGCGACGACGAACGGCACGATGGCCGCGCAGGCGGCAGCACCAGGCACGCCGGTCACCTACGCCCAGGTGGTCGCGAGCGGCCATCCCATGTACTGGGACCCGGTCACCGACACGGCTTGGACGTCGTACGACGTCGGTGGGCAGTGGTACGAGGACGCGGTCTTCGATCCCGCGTCCGTCTATCTCGTCGCGTCCCTCGCGCAGCGTGAGGGATTCGCCGGGGTGGGCGCGTGGGCGCTCGGGATGGACGGCAACGACCCGCAGATGACCGAGGCGCTCGACGGCAACGAGCCAGCGGAGCGAGCCGGTGCGGCCGGGCCGGCGTCGACGGCGCCGTCGCAGGTGCCGAGGCAGACGGCAGCCGGGAGCGGACCTGCGCAGGGTCCCGCCACCGTGGGTCCTGCCACCGTCACGAGCACCACGACCACGGCCCCCGAGACCACCACGGCGACGACCACCACGGCGACGGCCACGACGGCCACGACGGCCACGACGGGCACGACAGCCACGACGGGCACGACAGCCACGACAGTCGCGACGGGCACGACGGCCACGACAGTCGCGACGGCGGGCAGCACACCTTCGCCTCCCACACCGTCGCCTCCCACACCGTCGCCTCCCACCTCGTCGCCTCCCACCCCGTCGGCGGGCACACCGTCGACGGGCACCGGAGGCGGACCCTGACCAGTGTGCGCCCCAGACATGCCGGCGCGCCTGGTGATCGTGCGTGGGTGTGTGAGGAATGGCGCCGTGCCTGCTCTGGCTAGGCTCGCTCCGCCGCGCACCGCGCGCGGGACCACGCCATGACGCAGCGCCTCTCGCCACTCGCCCTTCCTGCGCCGCTCACGCGGCCCGCACCGCACGCAGCTCGGCCGCCGGCGGCGCCGGCGGCATCGGCGAGCTGATGGTGGATCCCGAGCCCCGGCGGGGCTCCGCGCAGGAGCCCTTCCCGCCCGCCGACGGGCTCGGGGTGTCGATCCCCCGCGTCCACCGACGCCATCTGCCCCGCCCTGCGCGCCACCAGCTCATCGCCCGGAGCGCGGAGATCGCACGATCCGCGATGCGGCGCCTCGGGCCGCTCGCAGCCCGGCAGCTCGTGCACGCGCGCGACGGGAAAGGCCTTCTGCCCGCGGCGGTCGCCGCGCGGGCGCTCCGGGAGATGTTCGAGGACCTCGGTGGGACCTTCATGAAATTCGGTCAGCTGGTGGCGTCTTCACCCGGACTGTTCGGCGAAGCCGTGGCGGAGGAATTCCGTGCGTGCCTCGACACGGGGCCTCCCGTCGCGTTCGAGGCCGTACGGGAGCGTATCGAGGCGGACCTGGGCATGAGCCTCGAAGAAGCCTTCGCCGACCTCGACCCCGAGCCGATCGGCAAGGCCTCGATCGCCGTCGTCTACCAGGGGCACCTGCACGACGGCCGGGAGGTCGCGGTCAAGGTCCTTCGCCCCGGGATCGAGCTCGAGGTCGCCGCCGATCTGACGCTGATGGTGCCCCTTGCGGAGCTCGTCGCGAGGGAGACGGGGGAGCAGATCGCAGGCTCGGTGCTCCAGCTGCTCGACGGGCTCCGTCAGCAGCTCGGCGAGGAGCTCGATCTGCGCAACGAGGCACGGGCGCTCGCGCACTTCCGGGCGCTCTTCGCCGATTCGCGCCTCGACCGCCTCGTCGTTCCCGAGCCGTACCCGGAGCTGTCGGGGCAGAACGTGCTCACGATGGAGCTGCTCCACGGCGTGGCGATCGACGACCTCTCGGCGGCGGCTGCGCGCGGGCAGGACCCGGCGCCTCTCGTCGAGCAGGTCGTCAGGGCCTTCTTCACCACGACGGTCCGGTGGGGCGCGTTCCACGGGGACCTGCACGCCGGCAACATGCTGCTCCTCGACGACGGACGACTCGGCATCATCGACTGGGGCATCGTGGGAAGGCTCGACAGCGACACGCACCGCTTCGTCGTCCGCCTGCTCGACGCCGCGCTCGGCGACGAGGACGCGTGGCCCGACATCACCGCGCACCTCACGCGCGTCTACGGCAGGGCGATCCAGGTTGGCCTCGGGATGACCGACGAGGAGCTGACGGCGTTCCTGAGAGGGATCGTCGAGCCCGCGCTGACGCGTCCGTTCGGCGAGGTGAGCCTCGCAGCCATGCTCGAGGCGCCGCTCGTGCAGGCCGCGAAGGCACGCGGAGCACGCGCGCACCGAAAGCCGCTGAGGTCGGTGCTGCTGCGCCTGCGGACCAATCGCAGGATGCGACGGCTTGCAGACGAGGCCGGCGGGCTCATGTCCGACTTCACACGCGGAGCGTTCCTGTTGGCCAAGCAGTTCATGTACTTCGAGCGCTACGGGAAGCTCTTCCTCTCCGACCGGCCGATCCTCGCGGATCGTGAGCTCCTCGAGTCGCTCGTCGCAGAGGCACGGGTGTGAGGGCCGGGACCCGCGCCCCCCAGCCCGCCGCGGCGGCCCTCAGCTGGACGCCGCAGGCCCGCCGTGCCCGCGCTCAGCTGGACGAAGCAGTCCCACCCGTGCCGGCAGGCGCGTCGGTCGTAGCGGCTTGCGGGGGCAATTCGCTCCCGCAGTAGCGGCACTTGGTGGCTGCCAGAGGCAGTGTGCCCGAGAGGCAGTAGGGGCAGGTCTTCGCCGGGGCGGGAGCCCCGAACACGGTGACCCCCCGACGCGCCTCCATGTGGCGGTACGGCACGACGATGGCGACGTACACGACGGCCATGAAGACGATGAAGTAGACGATGGCCGAGATCAGCACCCCGAAGTTCAAGAAGGTGCTCGTGCTCCCCGCGCTGCCCAGCTGGACCCCGAGGCCGATCGGATGGTTGCCCTGGGCCCGGTTGACGAGCGGGTCGATGATCGCTGTGGTGAACGCCTTGATGAGCCCGCTGAATGCGAGCGCGACCACGAGACCAACCGCCATCAGGATCAGGTTGCTCTGCATGAGGAAATTCTTGAACCTCTTCACCGCGTCCTCCTCGTGAGCTCTTGATGCCCCGGGATCTCCGGGCTCCCGGTGAAGATTGTGCTCCAGGGGTACCGCGCGCTACCGGTATGCTGCTCGTCCGCGCGGCCGTGCCGCGAGGGACGCGACGGGAGGATGCGGGTGAAGGTCGTGGTCGATTTCGACGTGTGCGCGAGCAACGCCGTCTGCATGGGGATCGTGCCCGAGGTCTTCGAGGTGCGTGACGACGGGTTCCTCTACGTGCTGGACGAGCACCCGCCTGAGGCGTTGCGAGACCGGCTCCGCGAGGCGGTGCGCAGTTGCCCGACCGGCGCCATCACGCTCGTCGAGGACGACTGAGCGAGGCGTGGCGGTTCCCCGGGTCCGTTTCGCGCCGTCGCCGACGGGGTTCTTCCACGTCGGGAGCGGGCGTACCGCGCTGTACAACTGGCTCTTCGCACGGCGCCACGGTGGCGTGTTCATCCTTCGGATCGAGGACACCGACACCGAGAGGAACCGCGAGGAGTGGGTCCACGGGATCATCGAGGCGATGGCGTGGCTCGGCATGGAGCCCGACGAGGGCCCGTACCGCCAGTCGGCACGAGCCGAGCGCTACCGGGCGGCGATCGACGCCCTCTGGGACGCCGGCTACCTCTACGCGTGCGACTGCACCCGCGAGGCGGTGCAGGCGCGTACCGCCGGCCAGGCGACCCCCGGGTACGACGGCTTCTGCCGGGAGCGGGGTCTCTCCAGGGAGGGGAACGCCCTGCGGTTCCTCACGCCCGACGTCGGCGAGACGCAGGTCCACGACGTGGTCCGCGGGACGGTCACGTTCCGCAACGAGACGATGGAGGACTTCGTCGTCGCCCGCTCGAACGGAGAGCCGCTCTTCGTGCTCGCCAACATCGTCGACGACCGCGACATGCGGATCACCCACGTGATCCGTGGCGAGGAGCTCCTGCCGAGCGCGCCGAAGGCGATCCTCATCTGGCGCGCGCTCGACGAGGTGGCGAAGACCGACGTCGCCTGGCGCGCGGCGAACGACCTGCCGGCCTGGGCGCACCTTCCCACGCTGGTCAACGAGCAGCGCAAGAAGCTCTCGAAGCGCCGCGACCCCGTGGCCGTCGAGTCGTACCGCGACCAGGGCTACCTCCCAGAGGCGCTCCGCAACTACCTGGCGCTCCTCGGATGGAGCCCGCCCGGCGGCGAGGAGAAGGTCCCGCTCCAGGTGCTCATCGAGAACTTCGCGCTGGAGGACGTCAACCACTCTCCCGCCTTCTTCGACGTGAAGAAGCTCACCCACATGAACGGCGAGTACGTCCGCGAGCTGTCCGTGGGCGAGTTCGTCGAGCGGGTCCGGCCGTGGGTGGACCCCGACACCGAGAAAGCCGCGGGCCGCTGGGTGCCCGAGGCTGCCGCGCGGCCCCCCTGGCCGCCCGAGCGCTTCGATGCCGACGTCTTCCTCCGGCTCGCCCCTCTCGTCCAGGAGCGGGTCGCGGTCCTCGGCGACGCCCCCGGGCTCGTCGACTTCGTCTTCCTCGCCGATCCTCCGCTCGACGAGGGCTCGTGGGACAAGGCGATCGGCCGGGACGAAGGGGCGGTCGCACTGCTCGGGGATGCCATCGCCGCGTACGAGCACGCCGAGTGGAGCGCGAGCGCACTGCGCGAGACCACGAGCGCGATCGGGGAGCGGGCGGGTCGGAAGCTCGCCAGGGCACAGGCGCCGATCCGCGTCGCGGTCACCGGCCGCACCGTCGGGCCGCCGCTCTTCGAATCGCTCGAGGTGCTCGGGCGAGACGAGGTGCTGCGACGCCTCAGGCGCGCGCTCGAGCGCGCACGTGCGAAGTGACCGCGTGAAGTGACCGCGTGAAGTGACCGCGTGAAGTGTTCGTCCTCCGCTGGATCACCGCTCCGCTCCGCTGGGCGCTCAAGATCGTCGTGCTGCTCGTCGTCGCCGCGGTGATCTACTACGCGGTCACCCTCGTGCAGGTCTGGCTCACGTCGCGCCGGTACGACCCCGTCGGCGCGCAGGCCATCGTGGTGATGGGGTCCGCGCAGTACGACGGCGTCCCCTCGCCGGACCTGCGGGCGCGGCTCGACGAGGCCCTCCTCCTCTTCCAGAAAGGCGACGCCCACCTGATCGTGTGCACCGGCTCCAAGGAGCCGGGCGACGCCTACACCGAAGCCGAGGCGGGCCGTGCGTACCTCGTCAGCAAGGGCGTGCCCGCGACGGACATCCTCGAAGCCGGTGGGCGTGACACCTGGACAAATCTCGCGCTTGCGGCCAGCCTGCTCAGGCCGCGCGGCGACACGGACGTGCTCATCGTGACGGATCCGTTCCACGAAGATCGTTCGATGGCGGTCGCCACCGACGTCGGGCTCACGCCCCACCCGGCACCCACGCAGACCTCACCCATCAGGGGAACGGCCGTGATCCCCTACTTCCTCAGCACAGCGGCAGCCGTCGCCCTTGGCCGCATCGTCGGCTTCCAGCGCCTTCACACCCTCGGCGAGATGGCCGTGGGCGCAGCCTCGCCGTCCGCTGCCCGGTCGGCCGGAGCCTGGTCGGCCGGAGCCCTGCCGCCACGAAGCGCTTCGCGCATCACTGGCACCGGCCCCTCCCGGGCTCGGGTAACCTGATCCCGCCCGTTCGGGGGTGGTGTAATCGGCAACACGACAGGTTCTGGCCCTGTTATTGGGGGTTCGAGTCCTCCCCCCCGAGCTGAGCAGGCGCGCCTCGGCGCACCTGCGCTCGGCCCCATCGTCTAGAGGCCTAGGACACCACCCTCTCAAGGTGGAGACACGGGTTCGAACCCCGTTGGGGCTGCCAGCAGATCTCCGAGAAATGCCAGCTCACGGGGCATTTCGGTCTGACCGCCGGGTACCGCCAGTGACCGCCACGGACCCTCGCTACGGTCACGCTAGGTCACGCCAAGGTCACGCCAGTCGTATCCCTCAGGTACTGTGCCGGGCATGGGGAAACGATCGTTCGGGACGGTGCGACTGCACCCTGACGGGAGATAGGACGCGGAGTACGTGTCCGCCGGAAAGCGGGTGGCTCGGCGCGACTTCGTCTCCGAGGCCCAAGCTGAGGCCTGGCTCGAGTCCGAGCGAGTGAAGGGCGCCGCGAAGAAGAGGGTCTCCCGGCATGAATGTGGGTGCTGGAGGCGATCCCGCGAGTACGAACCCTGTACCACGACCGGCATCTTGCCGCCGGAGGGAGGATAGAGGATAGCAGCCGGCTCCAAGTCGGCCTCGAGGCCGATCGTGAGGTGACACGCACGGGGCCGTAAGTTCGGAGCTGCTCAGGAAGCCGAACGAAGGACGGACGCCCGTGCGTGTCACCGCTGCATTCTCTCGCCTTCTCGCCCTCCCTGGTGTGTGGGTCGAAGAGGTCGTCTTCGAGCCCCGAGTCGTGGTGGCCACCGTGGTGCTGCGCCGCCGGTGCGCAGCTCGGTGACCAGACGCCCCACGAGCGGCGGCGCGCCGAGGACCAGCGCATCGTGGCCGCCATCGAGCGCCCGGGCCAACACCCAGAGCGCAGATGCGTTGGTGGCCATCACCCCCTGCGCTACAGCGTCGAGGACGCTCCTGGCGCTGCATGAGCTTCGTCACCATGTCCGGTGCCCTGGACTCAGGTCCACCGGCACTCGCGAGTGCGACCTTGCCCGCCGCAACGGGCGGACCCCGGGCCGACGGTGTCCTGCTGATCAAGGTCCGCAGTTGGCGATGTTCATGGTCCCTGCCTGACCGCGCCACGTCCCGATCGTGACCCACACCTCGGCAGTGCCGCACTGCAGAGCGGGCACGATGCCGACGATCTCGCTACTGCTCCAGGAGATCACCGACGCGACTTCGTTGATCGCTGCACCCGTGCCGCAGAACTCGCAGAAGGTCACGGCGCCTCCCGATGCACTGCCGAGGTTGGTCCCGACGATCGTAAAGCGTCCGCCGGTCGGCGCGCTTGATGGGGACAGCCCGGTGGTCTCGGGTGGGCTCGGTTCCGTGACTGTGAACTCTGGCCACGAGCCAATTCCGGCTGGGCCCGCCTCTACTCCGGCTGAGTTCCACACATCCGGCCTTGCTGGGCCCGGTGGCACACCGGCGGGCATGACAACGACGATATTGTCGTCAGCCCATCTGACTATGTGTGCAGATAGCCCAGGCCCGCCGCTCGTCGGCGTGAAGGTTACGCGTCCAGGGGTCGATCCGAACGCCGAGCCACTGAGGGTGACCTGCGTGCCGGCGGGCCCGTTCAGAGGAGAAAGTGCGGCGAGCTCAGGCATTGGTGGCGCTGCAGTCGTCGACGATGGGGGTGCGCTGCCAGGCGGCGTCACGGCGACAGTCGTGGAGGTCTTGGGCGCCTGAGAGGTTGCAGAACTTCCGCTGCGCGGAGCGCCTCCACTCGAGCATCCAGTGAGCAATGCTGCCATGAGCAGCCCGACGAAGGATGGCGCGAGCCAGCGCTTCGCAGTGCTTGGACCGACGGTGCCGGCGCGCCCAGCGCTCGAGTCGGGATGAGCCATGGATCCAATATCTAGACGAAGTGAAGCTGGCTCATTAGGGTCCAAGGACCCGAGATTGCAGCAGTCTGGATGGGTGTTCGGACCTTGGAGGTTGATCGGCCACGGCACGATCGCTCGCCGTGACATCCTCGGCGGCATCATCCGCGAGCACGACGTCCCTTCCTGAGGGTCGGTGAGTGCGACAACGAACGACCCCGTTCGCGTGAAAGAAGTCCGCAGCCAACGCCCTGAAGGCCCCGCTATCGCTGAAGGCCCCCGCTATCGATCGCCAGCGGCGTTCGCACTCACTAGATGAACAACACCTGCGCGCCTTCGGTCATCTCGATGAAGTCGGATGCATTGAGGATGTCTTCCACGCCGTCGTAGAGGTCCCCCTTCCCGAGGTGCATCATGTCGGTCGACATCCGGCACGCCCACAGGTGGCCCCCTGACGCGACGATCTGTTCGAGCATGTCCGGCACCTCGGGAACGCCGACCGAGGCGATCTGCCTCTTGATCATCGTGGTGGCCACCGAGGTCATTCCCGGCAAGCCACCGAGACCCTGTGGCATGTGGGTTGCCGTGTTGCCGAGCGGCGTGAACCTGAGGCTGTCCATTCGCTTCTTGGTGATCATGTCAAGGCCCCAGAACGTGAAGAACAAGTGGACCGCGATGCCTTCTCCGAGAGCAGCATTGGCGAGGATCAATCCCGGGTACGCCATGTCGAGCGTGCCCTTGGAGCAGATGAAGACCATCGTGCGCTCCGATCCCGTCTCCTCGAAGTTCGGGACCGGCGCTGGGGTCACATCGGTACTCATGCGCGTCTCTCCAATCGTTCGTTACTACTACACGCAACCGCGCGGCTTGGGCAAACCTGCGATATAGGCCATCTTCTTTGCCGGCTTCTTCGGGAACAAGGTGAAGAGCTCCTTGGTGGGTATCCCCCCGACGGTCGTCACTCGACGGAGCGTCGCCGTCTCGCCGGTCTGCTTGTAATCACGACGCAGGAAATGGATCGCGTTCCAGTGGTCCTCGGTCAGCTCGATCCCGATCTGGGACGCCAGGACCTTGGCAAGGTCCTCGTCCCAGTCGTCGTAGTCGGTGAGGAAGCCCTCGTCGTCGACGTTGACGACGCGATCGTTGATGGTGGCTACAGGCATCGATCTACCTCCGATCTTCGTCTTCACCCACCGGCATGGGACTGCCGGCAGTTCCTTGGGCCCCGATGGCTCGAAGCGTCTCGAGTAGGCGGGCGAGACCGCGGCGGACCTCGGGATCGCGCATCTGGCGGAGCAGTGCCAGCGTCGAGGGAGGCTGCCCCGCGCCATCCGTCTCGACATCTCGGATGCTGACCGCGGTTCGCCCCAAGAGACCCATCACCTCCGGCTGGGTCATCTGCTTGACCGTCTGCAGGATCAGCACGATGTTCTCGCCGAGAAGTCGGACGTCCTCCTCGGTGAAGGAGGTGATGACGGTGTCGAACACCCCGGCCGCCTGGCGAACAAAGGTGAAATAGCCGCGATCGTCGATGCGCTGTAACCAAGTGTTGAGACTGGCAACCGCCGGGGTGGCGAGCGGACCGGCCTCGTCGGCAAGTGCAGCCAGGCTGCGTAGGGGGCCAATCCAGGCCTCGAGGACCGACGCGTCCCGCAACACTGCCTGGGCGAGGCCAGCCACCTCAGCCATGTCGAAGTCTTCGGATCCGAGGCGGGTGATCGTCAGGTCCATCGCCTCTTCGGCGATGGGTGCTAGCTCGTCGGCGAGCTCCTGCCAGCGTTCCCGCGCACGCTGCTGGCGACGCAGCTCTCCTGCGATCTCCTCGACGTTCCTGTCCAGCCGATCGAGCCGCTCGCTGATCGACTCGGTCAAGACTTGGGTGGCACCAGCCGTCATCTCACGACCTCCTCCAGCTCCTTGCCGGCCATGGACATGAGAGGTTCCAGGGGCATCTCCTTCCCTGGGAGGAGCAGGTTCCAGTACACCCAGCGGAACATCATCTTCCCCCAGTGGTTCGCCTCGGACTCGCGAAGGAGGGTGAACGGTCCGAGCCCAGGCAGGGGGTACTTGCCCGGCAGGGGTTCGGTGTCGTAGTTGAAGTCGATCAGCAGTCCCTGTCCGCGGCCCGATTCGATGAAGCAATTGGCATGACCGTCGAAGAGGCGGGTCATGGGTCGGCCATGCACGTGCTGGATGAAGTTTTCCTCGAAGAGCTCGAGCGAGAAGTGCACGACCGAACCCGCCTTCGAAGTCGGAATGTCCGAGGCGTCTCCGAGCGCGAAGATGTTGTCGTGCGCCCTGGAGAGCAGGGTCTGTGGGTCCACGGGCACGTAGTTGAGCTCGTCACCCAGGCCCGACCGGGCCACGTAGTCGGCGCCCATGTTGAGCGGGACGGTGACGAGTAGGTCGAAGGGCACCTCGCGCTCGTCGTAGGAGACGAGCTTCTTCTCCTCCGGGTCGACACGCTCGACCATGAAATCGGTCTCGAGGGTGACCTTGCGCTCCTCGAGCATCGCCCCCAGGTGCCTGGCGGCGACCGGCCTGGTGAACGCCCCGTCGAGCGGCGTCACGAAGACCATCTCCACCCGATCGCGCATCCCCTGCTTTGCGAAGTAGGCGTCGGCGAGGAACGTGAACTCCAACGGCGCAACGGGGCATTTGATCGGCATGTCGACGATGTGGATCGCGAGCCGCCCGCCATCCCAATCGGCCAGCTTGTCAGCCAGGGCAACCGCGCCCTCGAAGCTGTAGAACTCGTGGATGCTCTTTCCGAGCTCGCCTTCGGCCATCCCCGGGGTCTCCTGGGGGCGCGGAGTGGTCCCCGTCGCGATGATGAGGTAGTCGTAGTCGAGCGCGGTCTCGTCGCCGAGCAGGACCTTGTTCTCCTCGGGCACGACCCGATCGATCTCGGCGACGATGAAGTCGACCCCATCGGGGAGGAACCGCCGACGGGGCTTCACCAGATCCCGGGGCTGGTAGGTGCCGAAGGGAATGAAGAGCTGGCCCGGCTGGTAATAGTGGGAATCGCTGTGGTCGACCACGGTGATCCGCCACTCGTCCAGGTTGAGACGCCTGCGGAGCCGGTTGGCTGCGATCGTTCCTGCCGTACCACCCCCGAGGATGAGCAGTCGTCTCATGATGCGCTCCTTCTGTCGATTCCAGACAGGTTCTTTGCCGCGAGCAACGAAAGCCGTGCCGCCATCACGGGGAGTGCGGTCAGCACTTTGGTGCGGCCGTCGTCATCCAGGTGGTGCAGCTCGCGCGGATCGTCGTCCGACGCCGCGATGCCCCCGGCGACGAGCATGCCGACGAGCTGCGGACCGACCCGCACGAAGGTGCGCACGCGATCGAAGCCGAGCGGTCCGGAATGGAAGCTCAGCGCGAAGTCGGGATCCTCGAAGAGCTGCTTCCAGTCGGCCAGGCACTCAGCCAGCAACGAGGGATCGTCGGCGTGCTGGCGGAACCACGGGCAGGGGTTGACGATGTCAACCGCCGGCTCGCCGGCGATGTCCGTGACCACCATCATCACGCCGAGGAGCTCCGCCCCGAGCTCCAGGTACGGGAGCGCCGCCGTCGCGGTCAGCCTGAGCGCCTTGCGGCTGGCTACGCTCTGCGGGCTGACGTCGTCGACGCCGAACAACGAGGCGATCTTTTCGGCTGGAAAGCGCCACTGGCGACCCACCTTCAGGGCTGGCAGGCGCCCACTCTCTGCCATTCGGTACACGGTCGACAGGTCGACCTCGAGGATCCTGCCGATGTCGTGGGCCTTCAGGAACTGCTCCCCCTCGTGCATCCCATGGATCTCTCCCCAAGGCTGCACGTTGTGCACACGCTCCCGCAGATGCTCCATCGCGCACTACCCTACGGGTGCGACAGGTGCGACTCCAGGGTCCAAAGACTCTACCCGGGTGCTGGCGTCCCACCGTGCACACGGGTCGCACACGCTCGATGCCGCCGGAGACCATGGGGGACCACGGGTTGCTGAGACCAGTTCAGGGAGCGGTCGGTTCGTCTGGTGAAGGAGTGGCGTGAAGCCAGAGGCGTGGTCGACGACGGGGGACAGTCGTCGACCACGCCAGCTCCGCCTGGGCCGCGGGACGATGCGTCACCGGGCTGTGGAGGCTGAGTGCCGGGCCTGTGCGCGACCCGTGCTCATCGAGAACGCCGTCGGTCCAGGTGGGCCCAGCTCTTCTCGGTGCGGGTCTGAGGCAGTGGCTCGCAGCACCTCGGCGATGCC
>JAKAQM010000023.1 GCA_021822565.1 Actinomycetes bacterium
CGAGCCGGGGCACACGGAGCGAGACCACGAGCTCTTGGGGCTCGAGCGCCGTCCGCTTCACCCCGGTCACCAGCTCGCCGATGCCCAGCTCGCGCTCGGTGCCGGGACCGCGGACCCTCACGCGTGCATCGAGCGCGGCGAGCAGCGGGAGCGTGTCCCCCGCGGGGCTCGCCGTGGCGACGTTGCCGCCGATCGTCCCGGCGTTGCGGATCTGGGGAGAGCCGACCGTACGCGCCGCTGCCGCCAGGGCGGGGAGGGCGTCGGCGAGGCTCCCGGTACCCATGTCGGTGTAGGTGACCCCCGCGCCGATGACCACCTCGGTCGGGGTGACCTCCGTCCGGCGCAGCTCGGCGACCCGCCGGAGGCACACCACGGCTGGAGGCCGGCGCATGCCGAAGTTCACCTCGACGCAGAAGTCCGTGCCGCCGGCGAGGTACTGGGCACCGGGGGTCGCGGCCATGGCATGGATCGCCTCGTCCACCGTCGCGGGCAACGCGACCCGCATGCCGGGGCCCGGCACGCCGGCGACCCGCATGCCGGCGACCCGCATGCCGGCGCCCGGGTCGACGTCGCCCATCTCGCGCCTCACACTCGCGCCGCGTAGTCGTCGACCTGCTGGAGGTAGCCAGCACGGCGATCGGGCGCGAGCCACGCGGCCTCGAAGCCGTTGCGCGCCAGGCGGACGAGCGCTGCCCGGTCGAGATGGGCGTCGTCTGCCACGGCACGGAAGTTGTCGGCGACGTAGCCTCCGAAGTAGGCCGGGTCGTCCGAGTTGACGGTCACGAGCACGTCGCGGCGCAGCATCTCGGACACCGCGTCGGCCATGAGGTCACCGTAGAGGCGGAGGTTCGACAAGGGGCACACGGTGAGCCCGAGGCGCCGGCGTACGAGCTCCGCGACGAGGCGGTCGTCCGCCAGGCACTCCACACCGTGGTCGATCCTGTCGACGCCCACAACCTCGAGGCACTGCCAGAGGTGGTCGACGGAGCCCTCCTGACGAGGGTCGCAGTGCATGGTCAGCCGGTACCCCGCAGCGCGTGCGCGCTCGAAGACCGGGGCGAACTCGACCGGCGGGTTGCCGCGCTCGTCGGAGTCGAGCCCGACGCCCAGGATCCAGTCCTTGAACTCGAGCGAGGCGTCGAGCGTCGCCGCCGCGGACTCGACCGGCTCGTCGCGGAGGAAGCAGCAGATGAGCGCCGAGTCCGGTCCGCCCGACGCGCGCGCGTCGAGCTGCGCGCGGTGCAGTCCCCGCACGACCGCTTCGAACGGCACGCCGCGCGCGGTGTGCGCCTGGGGATCGAAGAACATCTCCGCGTACGTCACCCCCTGGCGCCGCGCGACGTCGAGATAGGCCGCCGCGAGGTCGTAGAAGTCCTGCTCGGTCCGCAGGCCCGCCATCGCGGCGTAGTAGCGGGAGAGGAAGTCGGCGAGGCCGTCGAAGCTGGCGGGCCGCGCCCCGAGGGCGGGGAGGCCGTGGCGCTCGGCGAGCAGGTCGGCCATGGCCGCTTCGAGGGTCCCTTCCAGATGCACGTGGAGCTCGCACTTGGGCAGCCCCGCCACGAAGTCCGAAGCGTCGCGGGTTCCTGCAGCCACGCGTCCTCCCTCCCGTCCGATCGCGCCACTCGCGATCGCGCCACTCGCGATCGCGCCACTCGCGATCGCGCCACTCGCCGCCTTCGGCCTGTGGCGCATCCACTGTGGCGCATCGATGTACAAGTCGTCAATATCGACCGAGACCGTTGACACTTCGTCAACCCGGCCGTAGGCTTCGCTTGGCCTCGAAGGCCTTTGCTACGGTGAGCGGTGACGGGGGGGAGTGCGCGCATGACGACTGCAGCTCAGGACCAGGGTGTGGCGGGCGTGCTGCCCGAGACCGACGAGCCGTTCCGCATCGAGTCCCACGGCGTCGACTACATCCCGCTGTCCGAACGATGGGCGAAACCCAAGGATGTCGGCTCGCTCTGGGCGGGCGCGAGCGTCCAGGTGGAGTACTTCATCTACGGCGCGATCCTCATGACCTTCGGGTTCACCTTCTTCCAGGCGCTGTCGGTGATCATCATCGGGAACCTGTCCTACTTCCTCCTCGGGCTCTCGAGCCTCCAGGGCCCCCAGGCCGGCACGACCGTCTTCGGGACCAACCGCGCCGCCTACGGGCCCAACGGGTCGAGGATCATCTCCTTCTTCAACTGGCTCACCCAGCTCGGCTTCGAGGTCGAGGGCATCATCCTGATCGTCGGCGCCGGGCTCGTGCTCTCGGACAAGGCCGGCTTCAGCCCCGGTGACCCCGCCAAGGTCGTCTTCGTGATCATCGCGGTCGCGATCCAAGCGATCCTGCCGTTCCTCGGCCACGCGACGATGGTGAAGGTCCTGCGCTGGCTGGCCATCCCCTTCGTGGTCATCTTCGCCATCATGCTCGGCTTCGCCATTCCTCACGTCACCACCGCGAGCCACCACGCGGGGGTGGGGTGGCCGCTCTACATGGCAGGGCTCGCCTTCACCATCACCTTGTCGGGGCTCGGGTGGACCGAGTGCGGGAGCGACTACTCGCGCTACTTGGCGCCCGAGGCGAAGAAGTCGTCGATCGTGGGATGGGTGTTCGTCTCGACGGCGATCCCCGAGATCCTGGTGATGACCCTCGGCGCGGCGGTCTTCACCTTCGTGAAGGGCCTCGGCACAGGAGAGGCGTTCACAGCCCTCGCCCACCAGAGCGCGATCCCCTCGTGGTTCGTGGTCCTGTTCCTCATCTTCGCCATCTTCCAGCTCTTCGCGATCAACGCCCTCGACCTGTACTCGTCGGGGGTCACCCTCCAGGCCCTCGGGCTCAGGGTGAAGCGGTACGTCGCGGTGCTGATCGACTGCGTGATCGTCCTCGGGTTCACGATCTTCGCCGTGCTCGTCACCTCGTTCGCCACCTACCTCGGGGACTTCGTGTTCATGGTGATCGTGTGGATCGCCCCGTGGTTCGGCATCTACATGACCGACTGGGTCCTGCGGCGGTTCAAGTACGTGCCCTCACAGCTCCAGCGAACCGGGCGTGACTCGCTCTACTACCGCAACGGCGGCTTCTTCTGGCCGGCGATCATCGCCCAGCTGGTCGGGATGTTCGCCGCGGCCTCCGGGCTGTCGGTGACACCGAAGATCTACTTCACGATGCCGACGTGGCTGAACGAGGTCACCGTCCACACGACATTCGCCGACTTCAGCGTCTACCTGGGCATCGGGGTCGGGGCCCTCGTCTACCTGGTGCTCGCCTACTCGAGCGTGCGCAAGCAGGCCGCAGCCCAAGATCGCCTGCTCGCCGCCGGCACAGCGTCAGAGGACCGTCCCGCTGCCGGGGTCGGCGCCGCCCTCGACCTCGACTGAGGAGGAGGCGACGCCGGATCGCCCGGGCTCAGGGACTGAGGAGGAGGCGACGCCGGATCGCCCGGGTTCAGGCGGCTGCCCCACCCTCGGCGCCGGCGCCAACTTCGGCCACATCGTCGTCGACCAGGAAGATGCACTCACCCGGGCACTCCTCGGCCGCTTCGCGCACCGCGTCCTCGTGTGTCGAGGTCACGGACGCCAGCGCCTCGTTGCCGCCCCCTGAGAGCACCTCCCCCGCGTCGACCACGTAGCACAGACCGTCGTCGAGGAGACGGAAGACTGCCGGTGCGATCTCCTCGCAGAGACCGTCCCCGGTGCACAGATCCTGGTCAACCCACACTCGCATGCACTCAGTGTGCGTCCGGGTTGTACATTTTGTCAAGCCCCTGACGAAGATGTACGAAATATACAACTGCTGGAGCGCGACAACTGCTGGCGCGACAACTGCTGGAGCGCTCAGCCCCGAGCGCCCGCGCGCGGGCTGCGCGGCACGTACCGGCCCCAGCCCGGCTCCCCGACGTAGCGCCCGTCACGCGCCACGACCCGTCCCCGGCTCGTGACGAGCCTCGGCCAGCCCGACACCGTGCGCCCTGCGTAGGGGGAGTGGTCCGTGCGCATGTGCAGCGCGTCGGCGTCGAGCCGCTGGCGGAAGGAGGGATCCCACACCACCACGTCCGCGTCCGCGCCGGGGACGAGCGAGCCCTTCCGCGGCCACAGCCCGAAGGTCTTGGCGGGCGCCTCCGCGCACAGGCGCACCCAGTCGGCGACCGTGATCCTGCCGGCCACGGCACCCTCCCAGACCAAGGCCATGCGCGTCTCGATCCCCGGGAGCCCCCCAGGGATCTCAGTGAAGTCGGCCCAGCCCTCCGGCCGGGAGCGCAGGCCCGTCCGGCGGTCCGCGACGAAGAACGGGCAGTGGTCGGTCGCGACGGTGTGCACGGTCCCGTCCGAGAGCCCCTGCCAGAGCTCCTCGTGGTGCCAAGGGTCGCGCAGCGGAGGGGTGCACACGAAGCTGTCCCCGTCCTCGCGCTCGAGCAGCGCTGCGCCGAGCTCGAGGTACTGCGGGCACGTCTCCGCCAGCATGTCGACGCCTCGTCGGCGCGCCTCGCGGACTGCCGAGAGCGCCGGGGCCGAGGAGACGTGCACGACGTAGACGGGCGCGCCGGTGAGCTCGGCGAGCACGCCGACGCGGCGCACCGCCTCGCCCTCGAGGAGCGCCGGGCGGGTCCGCGAGTGCTCGAAGACGCCCGTGCGGCCCTCGGCGAGCGCCCTGCGGCGCAGCGCCTCGATCGCCCCCCCGTTCTCCGCGTGGACCGTGACGAGCCCGCCGTGACGGCCCGCGGCACGCAGCACGTCGACGATCACCCCGTCGTCGACCTGGAGCGTCTCGGGATAGGCCATGTAGAGCTTGAAGGAGGTGACCCCCTCCTCCACGCACGCCGCGACGGTGGCCTCGGGCACCGCCTCGGTGAAGGTCATGTGCAGCCCGACATCGACCGACGCGGGCTCCGCCCAGCGCCGCCAGGTCGCCAGCGCCTCGAGCGGGTCCTCGCCGCGGTACGCGGTGACATAGTCGATGACCGTCGTGGTCCCGCCGACGGCGCCCGCCGCGGTCCCGGTGCGGAAGTCGTCGCTCACCCGCACGTTGCCCACCGGGAGCTGGAGGTGCGTGTGCGCGTCGACCCCGCCCGGTACGACCAGGCAGGAGCGCGCGTCGACGACCTCTTCGCCGCTGAGCGGTTCGAGCCCTGCACCCGTCGCCGCGATCCGCCCGTCCCGGCCGATTCGCACGTCCCCGGCACGGTCGCCCGCGACGTCGACGATCCGGCCGCCGCGAATGAGCATCGAACGCGATGGTAGTGGGAAGCGGCGTCCGGGCGCTTTACACGACGTCCACGCGCACCCGCGGGGTTGACAGATCGTCAAACGCGCGGGAGCCTCTACGAGTGGGCGACATTACGCCGGGGCTTGTCTGCGGTCACCACCACCTCTACTCCGCACTGGCGCGCGGCATGCCTGCACCACCGGCGACGCCGACCACCTTCCTCGAGATCCTCGAGCAGGTCTGGTGGCGCCTCGACGTCGCCCTCGACCTCGAGATGCTGCGGTGGTCCGCCATGCTCGGCGCGCTCGAGGCGCTCGAGTGCGGCACGACCGCGATCGTCGACCACCACGAGAGCCCGGGTGCCATCGAGGGAAGCCTCGACGTCGTCGCGCAGGCCTGTGCCGAGGTCGGGGTCCGCGTGGTCGCCTGCTACGGGGTCACCGACCGCCACGGGGCCGACGGCGCCCGTCGAGGGCTCGAGGAGAACGAGCGGTTCCTGCGCGCGGGAGGCCGGGGCATGGTCGGGGTGCACGCGGCGTTCACCTGCAGCGACGAGACGCTGGCCGCAGCAGCGGGGCTCGCGGCCGACCTCGGCGTCGGCGTCCACATCCACGTCGCCGAGGGCGAGGTCGACGCCGACGCGCCGACGCGCCTCGCTCCTCTCGCCGCCGGCGACTGGCTCCTCGCGCACGGCGTCCACCGCCGAACACCCCTGCCCGAGACGCTCTCGAGAGCCACGCTCGCGCACAACGCCCGCTCCAACATGCACAACGCGGTCGGCTACGCGCGTCCGGCCGCGTGGCCGGGAAGGGTGGTGCTCGGCAGCGACGGCATCGGCGCGGACATGCTCGACGAGGCGCGGGTGGCCTACGTGCGCGCGAGAGAGGCCGACGTCACCACCACCCCCGAGCAGGTGTGGTCGTGGCTCGACGCCGGCACCGAGCTCGTCCCCGAGGCGGCTCTCGACCGCGTCCGGTGGAGCTACGACGGCGCCGACGACCCTTGGCGCGCGGCCTTCACGCCCGGCGTGCGGGCGCGCGACGTGTGGGTGGACGGCGTGCAGGTCATCGCCGAGGGCCGCGCCACGCGCGTCGACCCCGACGAGGTCCGGGCGCGGGCCGCCGAGCAGGCCACGCGACTGTTCGCGCGTCTGTGACGCCCGTGAGCGCCGGGGCGGCGCGGGGCGCTCAGTCCGCCCGAGCAGGCCGGGGCGGCGCGGAGCGGGTCGTGTTCAGGTAGTTGTACACGGTCACGCGACTCACGCCCATGGCGTCGGCGACCTCGTCGACGGCGTTTCGGATGGCGAAGGCCCCGCGTTCGTCGAGCATGCGCACCGCGCGCTGCTTGTCCACGCGGCTCAGGTCGGCGAGGCCGCCACCCAGCTCGCCCTCGATCTGGTCGATGAGGTTGGCGAGCCCGTTGCGAAGGTCCCCCGAGCCCTGCCGCCGCACGCCTCCGACCAGGCGCCCCCGCCACACGAGCGGTACCGACTCCTCGGACATCTGCTCCGGAGCGACCACATGGCCGCCGAGCGCACGTGCGAGCGGCCGGACCGCGGAGAGGAAGGCGTCCGCGTCGTCGGCGTCGATCGCACGGGCGCTCAGCACGATCCCCGAGGCGCCGGCCTCGAACGCCGCCGCCGCCGCGTCGGCGAGCGCGTCGAAAAGCGGCCGCGCGTCGCCTTCGACCGCGCTGGCGAACGGTCCGACGTCGGGCGGGTAGCCCGACGTGCGCAGCGAGTCGAGCGCCGCCTCCACGTGGCCGCCCAGCTCCCCTTCTCGAAAGGGCTCGACCGTGAACTCGATCCGCACCCGCGACATCGCCGTGAGCCTATCCCCCGGCCGCCCGAAGGTTGACGACAAGTCAACACATCCTTGACAAATCGTAAAGTCTGCGCCAAGCTCCAGGGGGTGAGCCCCGCGGACCCCGGCCATGAGGAGGTGACGCCATGACCGTCGTGGACACCGACGTGGTGGTCTTCACGCTGAACGGCACCGAGGTCTCGGTCGGCGCGGACCACCCACACCTGCTCTCGGCGCTGCGTGAGGAGCTCGACGTCACCTCGCCCAAGGACGGCTGCTCGCCCTCGGGGCAGTGCGGCTGCTGCACGGTCATGATCGACGGCAAGGTCCAGGTGTCGTGCCAGTACCCGGTGGCCAAGGCCGCAGGGCGCGAGGTCGTCACGCTCGAAGGCCTTCCCGAAGACGAGCGCGAGCGCTACGCGTCGGCGTTCGCGGCGCACGGCGGCCTCCAGTGCGGGTTCTGCATCCCCGGCATCGTGCTCAGAGCGAAGGCCCAGATCGACAAGAAGGGAGCCGCGCTCAGCCGGGAGGACATGTCCCGGCACCTCGGCGCGCACCTGTGCCGGTGCACGGGGTACGTCAAGATCCTCGACGCGATCGGGGCCGTCGCGTCCGGCGACGCGTGCGAGCCTGCCCCGTCGGGGGGCGTCGGCTCGTCGGGGCCGAAGTACGAGGCGCAGCGACTCGCGCTGGGCGACCGCCGCTACGTGGACGACCTGCGAGTCCCCGGGATGCTCCACGCGGCGCTGCGCTTCACGGACCACGCCCGGGCGGACGTCGTGCACATCGACACGTCCGAGGCCGCCGCGGCGCCCGGCGTCGTGGCCGTCCTCACCGCTGCGGACGTGCCGGGAGATCTGCGCGTGGGCATCATCGAGAAGGACTGGCCGGTCATGATCCCCGTGGGCGGCCGCACGTCGTACGCGGGGGACGTCCTCGCCGTCGTGGTGGCCGAGACGCGCCGCCAGGCCCGTGCGGCAGCAGAGCTCGTCGACGTGCGCTACGACGTGCTCGAGCCCCTCACCGACGCGCGCGCGGCCCTGGAGTCCGAAGAGGTCGCGGTCTGGGGCACCGGATCGAACGTGCTGTCGGTCACCGCGTACGCGCGCGGCGACGTCGACGCAGCCCTGGCGTCGAGCGCCCACCGGGTCCACGAGGTGTTCGAGACCCAGCGCGTCGAGCACGCGTTCTTGGAGCCCGAGTCGACGCTCGCCGTCCCCCGCGACGACGGCGGGCTCCACGTGTACTCGGGCGGGCAGGGGGTGTGGGACGACCGCGACCAGATCGCCGCATGCCTGGGCGTCGAGCACGACGAGGTGAGCGTCGAGCTCGTGTCCAACGGCGGCGCCTTCGGCGGCAAGGAGGACCTGTCGAACCAGGCGCATGCCGCGCTCGCCGCCTGGCTCTTGCGCCGGCCGGTCAAGTGCACGCTGTCGCGCGAGGAGAGCTTCCGCATGCACGCCAAGCGCCACCCCATCCGCCTGGAGTACTGGGCGGGATGCGACCCCGAGGGCCGCCTCCTCGCGCTGCGCGCCCGGATGGTGGGCGACTCGGGCGCCTACGCGAGCGTCGGCATGAAGGTCCTCGAGCGCGCCGCAGGACACGCGACCGGGCCCTACCGGGTCGGCGCGGTCGACGTGGAGTCGGTCGCCGTGCGGACGAACAACCCGGTGTGCGGGGCGTTCCGCGGCTTCGGGGCCAACCAGGCCCAGTTCGCGATGGAAGGCGTGATGGACCGCCTCGCCGAGCAGGTCGGGATCAGCGGCCTCGAGATGCGACGGCGCAACGTGATCCGTCCCGGAGACGAATGGGGCCCCGGCCAGATCATGGACGACGGCTCCGCGGGCGCAGAGCGGTGCCTCGAGGCGCTCGCCGAACGCTACGAGGCGGCGCGCCGAGAGGGCAAGGCCGTCGGGATCGCGCTCGGCCTCAAGAACTCCGGCCTCGGCAACGGCGCGACCGAGGTGTCGCGCGCGCTGGTGCGCTTCGAGCCCGACGGCACCGTGGAGGTGCGCCACGGCTGGACCGAGATGGGCCAGGGCGTGCACACGGTCGCGCGCCAGGTGGCCGTCGAAGAGCTCGGCGTGGACCCCGAGCGTGTGGTCGTGCGAGTGGACACGACCTACGAGCTGGGCGACGGCCAGACGACGGGGAGCCGTGGCACCCTCATGGGGGCCGGCGCGGTGCGCAACGCGTGCCTCGCTGCCAAGGCCGACGGCTGCCGGCCCGGCGTCGACTACGTGGCCGACTACCGGGTCGACTGGACCCAGCACCTCGGCACGAGCGCCCACCCGGTCATCCATTCGGCCTTCGGCTACGCGGCCCAGATGGTCGTGGTGGACCCCGAGACCCTCGCCGTCGAGCGGGTCGCCGCCGCGCACGACGTGGGGCGGGCGGTCAACCCGATGCTGTGCGCCGGGCAGGTCGAGGGCGCGGTGCACATGGGGCTCGGGTACGCGCTGACCGAGGAGTTCCCCGCCGACGAGCGTGGCTTCCCGACCAAGTCCACGCTGCGCTCGCTCGGCATCCTGCGCGCGAAGGACGTCCCGCCGATCGAGGTGCTCCTCGTCGAGGTCCCCCAGCCGCGCGCCCCCTACGGCATCAAGGGGGCCGGGGAGATCGGTCTCGTGCCGACTGCAGGGGCAGTGGCGGCCGCGCTGCACCACGCAGACGGGGTGTGGCGCTCGACCCTGCCGATGCTCGCCGGCCGCGACGCCGGCCGCGACGCCAGCACCGACTGAGCACGGTGGAGCCACCGAGAGGAGGGCAGAGCGTGACGACGCGCGTGGCGCTGTACCTGCAGGACGCCCACAGCATCCGCGACGGGATGGAGTTCGCGGCCTACGCGGAGCAGCGTGGGTTCGACGCCGTATGGCAGGCCGAGAGCCGGCTCGTGCGCGAGGCCACCGTGCCGCTCGCGGCGTACGCGGCGCACACCGAGCGCATCGGGCTGGGCTCGGGGGTCGCGGACATCTGGTCGCGCAACCCTGCCCGCCTCGCGGCGACGTTCTCGACCCTCGACGACCTGGCGCCCGGACGCGTGCGCTGCGGCCTCGGCGCGTGGTGGGACCCGCTCGCGGCCAAGGTGGGCATCGAGCGCCGGCACCCGCTCGGCGTCATGCGCGAGGTGGTGACCGCCGTACGCGCCCTGCTCGCCAACGAGACCGTCACCTTCCACGGGGAGTGGGTGCACCTCACAGGGGTGGAGCTCGACTACGTCTACCAGGAGCGCCGTCCGAAGGACGTGCCGATCTACATCGGCGCGACGGGCGACAAGATGCTCGAGCTGGCCGGCGAGATCGCCGACGGCGTGGTGCTCAACTACCTCGTCTCTCCCGACTACAACGAGCGGGCGCTCGAGCACCTCGAAGCCGGGTTGTCCCGGTCCGGGCGGACCCTCGACGACCTCGACCGTCCCCAGCTCGTGGTGTGCTCCGTCCACGAGGACGAGCGGTCCGCCCTGGACATGGCCCGGCTCATGGTCACCCAGTACCTCGGGCAACAGCCGCACATCATGCGCGCGTCCGGCGTCCCCCAGTCCCTGCTCGACGCCGTCGGCGAGGTGCTCACCTGGCCCGCGACCCACGAGCAGGTCGAGGCCGCGTCCAAGCTCGTCCCCGACGAGATCGTCCGCATGCTGACCGCCTCGGGCACCGCGGACCAGGCGCGTGCACGCGTCGCGGACTACGTCGCCGGCGGCTGCACCTGCCCGATCCTCTACCCCCTGGGCGACGTGCGTGCCATGGTCGATGCGTTCGCGGGGTGGACCGCGTGAGCCCGTCACAGGTGGTCGCACCGGCGACGGGCACCGAGTTCGCCGCAGTGGTGAACCCTCTTGCCGGTCCCGTGCCCGGCGTCGAGGTGCCCACGGCCGAGATCCTCGCCTTCCATCGCCGCCTTCCCGGCTACGAGCCGACGCCGCTCCTCTCCTTGCCGGCCCTCGCCGAGCGCCTCGAGATCGGCTCGCTGCTCGTGAAGGTCGAGTCGTCGCGCTTCGGCCTCCCGGCCTTCAAGATGCTCGGCGCCTCCTGGGCCGTCTACAAGACGCTGCGCGAGCGTCTCGGCTCGGACCTCGAGCCCTGGCATGACGTCGACGAGCTGGCGCAGCGGCTCTCGGCGCTGCGCCCGTTCACGCTCGTGGCGGCGACCGACGGCAACCACGGCCGGGCCGTCGCCCGAATGGCGCGCCTCGTCGGGCTCGGCGCCCGGGTCTTCGTCCCTTCGGGGACCACCGACGCGCGCATCGCCGGGATCGCCGCCGAGGGCGCCGAGGTGACCGTGGTCCCGGGCAACTACGACGCGGCCGTGGCGCGATCGGCCGAGGACGAAGGACCCCGGTCGGCCGTGATCTCCGACACGAGCTGGCCCGGGTACCGTGACGTGCCGCGCTGGGTGAGCGAGGGCTACTCGACGATGTTCACCGAGATCGACGACGCGCTCGGCGCCGCCGGACGCCGACAGCCCGACACCGTGGTCGTCCCCATCGGCGTCGGAGCCCTGGCCGCCGCCGCGGTCGAGCACGGCCAGCGCCACGGCGGCCGCGGCGCGCTGGTCGGCGTCGAGCCCACGGACGCCGCGTGCGCCACCGCCTCTGCGCTCGCGGGCGAGCTCGTGACCTTGGAGGGCGAGCAACACTCCATCATGGTCGGGCTGAACTGCGGCACCCCCTCCCCCATCGCCTGGCCGCTGATCTCACGCGGGATGGCCGGGTTCCTCACCATCGGCGACGAGTGGGCGCGCCGGGCCGTGCGGGAGCTCGCCGCCGTCGGCGTCGAGGCCGGGGAGACGGGCGCCGCGGCGCTGGGCGGCCTCGACGCGCTGCGCGACCGTGGCGGCCCCGAGGCGCTCGAGCGCCTCTTCGGCCCGACCGCCGACGTCTTGGTGCTCGTCACCGAGGGGGCGAGCGACCTGGCCGCCTGGCGCCGGATCCTCGGCGTGGAGGTGGTCGGAGCACCGGTCCCCGGAGCACCGGGCCCCGAAGCCCCGTAGGGGATCGGCGGAGCCCGGAGCCGGCCCCGCTAGAGCTTGGTCACCCGGACCGCTTCCATGCGGCCGAGGTGGCCGGCCACCACGTCGAAGGCGACGCGCCTGCCGACCTCGACGCTGCGGGTCCCGTCGGCGATCTGGGTGCAGTGGAACGGCCACGTGGCATCGGCGTCGTCGGCCACCGTCCCGAGCCCGCGTGCCTCGTCGAAGGCCGACACCACGCCGAGATGGAGCGACCCGTCCACCGCTCAGTGCACGATCTTGGAGAGGGCCAGCTCCAAGATGTCGGTCGCACCCTCGTCCTTGAGCGCCGGGATCAGCGTGTTGATGTCCGACTTGGCGACGACGGTCTCGAGCGCGAAGCCGCGGCCGCCCGACAGCTCCGAGACGGTCGGCGCGCGCATCGAGGGGAGGACCGCGACCACGGCGTCGAGGCGGCCGGGCGGGACGTTCAACTTCACCAGCACCTTCTGGCGCGCCTCGAGCGCGCCGACGAGGAGCGTGTGGATCTGGCTCATGGCGTGGCGCTTGACCGGGTCCTGGGCGGCCTGCGGGTTGGCGATGAGCTCGGTGCGCGACACGAGCAGCGTCTCGATGATGCGCAGGCCCGCGGCGCGCAGCGCCCTGCCGGTCTCGGTGATCTCGACGACGCAGTCGGCGATGTCGGGCACCTTCGCCTCGGTCGCGCCGTAGGAGACGGAGATCTCCGCGTCGATCCCGTGCGCGGCGAGCACCCGGGCGGTGAGCCGCGGGTACTCCGTGCTCACCCGCAGCCGCCGCCCAGCGGCACCGGCGGTGCCCGCGAGGTCCGCCAGGGACGTGCACGAAGAGCCCTCCTCGACGGCGAGCACCACCCGGATCGGGTTGGACGTCGCCTTGGAGTAGGCGAGCTCGCCGAGCGAGACGACGTCCGCCCCCCGCTCCTCGATCCAGTCGCGCCCCGTGATGCCGAGGTCGAAGAGGCCCTCGGACACGTACACGGGGATCTCCTGGGGGCGAAGGATCCTGACCTCGCTCACTCGAGGGTCGGAGATGGACGCCCGGTAGTCGACGTCCGACGACCGTGCCACGGCGAGGTCGGCCGCCTCGAAGAGCTCGAGCGTCGCCCGCTCGAGCGACCCCTTGGGAAGGACCAGCCGCAGCACCTGTCAGACCTCCCGGAGCAGACGTGCCATCTCGACCGCCACCGCGGCGGCCTCCCGGCCCTTGTTCGCCTCGCCAGGTGCCGAACGCGCGAGGGCCTGGCCGGTGTCCTCGGTCGTGAGCACGCCGAAGGCCACGGGCACACCGGTGTCGAGCTGCACGCGCTGGATGCCGGCCGCGCACTCGCCCGCGACGAGCTCGTAGTGCCCCGTCTCCCCGCGCACGACCGCGCCGAGGCACACCACCGCGTCGGCGCCGCTCCCGACCAGCGCGCGGGCGACGAGCGGCAGCTCGAAGGCGCCGGGCGCCCACGCGACGCTGACGTCGCCGCGGTCGACGCCGCACTCGTCGAGCGCTTCGAGGGCGCCTTCGAGGAGCCGCCAGGTGAGCGCGCCGTTGAACCTGGAGCACGCGATCCCCACCCTGAGGCCGCCGCCGATGCCCGGCTCTCGAGCGAGGACGTCCGAGCCGACGACCGGCCCCACGGCGAGGACGCGTCCCACGCGCCCATGGAGCCCGTCGAGCGCGGCGGGCGGCAGCCCAGTGCCGATCTCCCCACCCATGGAGCTCAGCGCGCCCCGAGCTCGCCGGCGTCGAGGCCGTCGATCAGGTGACCCATGCGCTCGCGCTTGGTCCGCAGGTAGGCGAGGTTCTCGGGGTTCGGCTCCGGCTGCAACGGCACGCGTCCGACGATCTCGAGACCGAACCCCTCGATGCCGCCGTACTTTGCCGGATTGTTGGTCATGAGCCGCATCGTCGTCACGCCGAGGTCGACGAGGATCTGCGAGCCGATGCCGTACTCGCGCGAGTCGACCGGCAGGCCGAGCGCGACGTTGGCGTCCACGGTGTCGTGCCCTTCCTCCTGGAGGCGGTACGCGCGGATCTTGTGGGCGAGACCGATGCCGCGGCCCTCGTGCCCGCGCAGGTACACGACGACCCCGCGGCCCTCCTCTTCGATGCGCGCCATGGCCGCGTGGAGCTGCGGCCCGCAGTCGCAGCGCAACGAGCCGAACACGTCACCGGTGAGGCACTCCGAGTGGACGCGCACGAGCAGGTCCGGGCCCACCTCTCCCTTGACGAGCGCGAAGTGCTGGTCGCCGTCGAGCACCGACTCGTAGACGACGGCCCGCCAGTCGCCTCCCTCGGTGGGGATCCGCGCCTCGGCGACCTGGCGGACGAGCTTCTCGGTCCGGCGCCGCCAGCGGATGAGGTCCGCGATCGAGACGATCGGGAGCCCATGGCGCCGCGCGAAGCGCTCGAGCTCGTCGAGGCGCGCCATCGACGACTTGTCCTCGCTCACGATCTCGCAGAGCACCCCGGCGGGCGTGAGCCCCGCGGCACGCGCCAGGTCGACGGTCGCCTCGGTGTGCCCCCCCCGCTTGAGCACCCCGCCGATCCGGTAGCGCAGCGGGAAGATGTGGCCGGGGCGGTTCAGGTCCGAAGGGCGCGTCGCCGGGTCGATGAGCGCCCTGATGGTGGCGGCGCGGTCCGCAGCGGAGATGCCCGTCGTCGTCGTGCCCCGGGCGTCGACGCTCACGGTGAACGCGGTCCGCTGCGACTCGGTGTTCTCGCTCACCATGAGGGGCAGCTCCAGCGCGTCCGCGCGCTCTGGCGTCACCGGCACGCAGATGACCCCGGAGGTGTGCGCGAGGTAGAACGCGATGGTCTCGGGCGTCGCAGCCTCCGCGGCCATGACCAGGTCTCCCTCGTTCTCCCGGTCCTGGTCGTCGACGACCACGACCATCCCGAGCCGGGCGATCGCGTCGACCGCCTCTTCGATCGCCGAGAACGTCATGGGCCTCCCGCTCCTTCAGGCTCGAGCTCGACGCGCAGGTCCGCGCCCAGCTGCTCGACCGACACGATCCGCCCGCGCCACACCTCGTCGATGGAGGGGGCCCCAGGCCCGTCGAAGAGCGGGCGAGCGTCGCCGCCGCCGAAGAGCGCGGGGGCGAGGTAGAGCACGTAGCGGTCGACCAGTCCCGCCGCGTGGAGCGCGTGGGCGACCTTCGCGCCGCCCTCCACGAGGAGCTGCAGCACCCCGAGACGCCCCAGGTGGTCGAGCACGTCTGCGAGGTCCCCGGAGAGCTCGAGCGCGGGGAGGACCTTCGCGCCCAGGGGCGCACGACCGAGCACGACGCGCATGGGCTGCTTCACCTCGCCCACGGCGCTCCAGGTGTGACGCACGGTGAGCTCGGGGTCATCCGCGCGCACGGTCCCCGCGCCGACGAGGACCGCGTCCGACGCCGCACGCAGCTGGTGGGCGTCGCGACGCGCCGCGGCACCGGTGATCCATCGACTGGAGGCGTCGGGTGCCGCGGTCCTGCCGTCCATCGTGGCAGCGAGCTTCAGCACCACCCACGGGCGGCCGGTCCGACGATGCTTCAGGTACGGCGCGAGCTGCCGCTCGACGGCGTCGGACCCCGTGCCGACCGACACCTCCACGCCGGCGCGACGCAGCGTCTCGACGCCCTTCCCGGCGACCTGGGGGTCGGGGTCGACGAGCGCGACCACCACGCGCCGGACGCCCGCGGCCACGATGGCGTCCACGCACGGCGGCGTCCGTCCGAAGTGGGCGCACGGCTCGAGCGTGGTGTACAGGGTCGAGCCGGCCGTGGCGTCCCCCGCCCCGGCGGCCAGCCGCAGGACGGAGACCTCTGCGTGCGGCCCTCCGGGAGGCGCCGTGGCTGCCTGGTACGTGGCGGCCCCGGTCACCAGGACCGCTCCCACCCACGGATTGGGCGATGCGTGCAGACGCGCGGACTCAGCCGTGGCGACCGCCTGGGCCATGAACCCCGCGTCCCGCTCCTCCTCGTCCTCGGCCGTGCCGGGCACCCCGGTCATCGTCGGCTGCACGTCGCCTCCAGGTTCGCGCGCGGCGCGCGCACTGTCGTGGCCGCCAGATCCTACCGACCCCGCACCGCGGCCCGGATCTCCTCGGTGGCGTCCCATGGTCGCTCCGAGCCGAAGATCGCCGACCCTGCGACGAACACGTTCGCCCCGGCCGCGGCCGCCCTCGGCGCGCTGTCCCGGTCGATGCCGCCGTCCACCTCGAGGTCCACGGCCAGGCGGCGCTCGTCGAGACGGCGCCGGACCTCCTTCACCTTCACGAGCACCTCCGGCATGAACGCCTGGCCGCCGAACCCGGGGAACACCGTCATGCACAGCACCAGGTCCACCTTGTCGAGGTACGGCTCGACGGCCTCGAACGGGGTGTCGGGGTTCGCCGCGAGCCCCGCACGCAGCCCGAGCGCGTGGCATTCGTCGAGCAGCTCAGCGGTCCGGCCGACCTCGACATGGACCGTGCATCCGTCGGCTCCGGCGTCCCGGAAGGCCTCGAGGTAGTCCCCCGGATCGGTCATCATGAGGTGGCAGTCGAAGTAGAGGCCAGAGTGCCTGCGCAGCGAGGCCACCACCGGAGGGCCGACCGTGAGGTTCGGCACGAAGTGCGCGTCCATGACGTCGATGTGGAGCCAGTCGGCGACGTTGGCCACCTCGCCCACCGCCTCGGCGAGGTTGCCGAAGTCCGCGGAGAGCAGCGACGGCGCCATCTTCAGCGCGCCCGGCGGCCCGGGCTCCCGTGCCATCGGGGCCAGCCTAGGGCCCGCCGAGCCGCTCGCCGGGAAGCGGGCGGGCGCCGCGCAGCCACTCGGACGCGCCCATCGCAGGGCGGCCCTCGGGCTGCACCCGCCGCAGCCGAAGGCCACCTGCCCCGGCGGCCACGACATCGCCGACGAGCGTGCCGGGAGGCGCCGGGGGGTCCGCCGGGTCCCCCACGGCCGCCGCGTCGAGGACGAGCAGCCGCCTCCCCCTCCACGTCGTCCACGCACGGTCGAGGCGGACGACCCGCTCGAGCTCGGACGCGGGGCGCGCCCATGTGAGGCGCAGCTCCGACGGGTCGAGCTTGTCTGCGTAGGTCGGCTCCCCGCGTTGGGGCTCGGGCTCGGGGAGCGGGCCCGAGAGGACGCCGAGGAGCAGCCGCGTCCCAGTGGCGACGAGGCGGCCACGCAGCGCCCCGAGGTGCTCGCCGGGCTCGATGGCCACCTGCTCGCACGCGTACAGCGGCCCGGTGTCGAGGTCGCGCTCGAGGGCCATCACGCAGACCCCGGTGACCTCGTCGCCGGCGAGGATCGCCCGCTCGACGGGCGCGGCGCCACGCCAGCGAGGGAGCAGCGAGAAGTGGAGGTTCACCATCGGGAGCCGTTCGAGGACCCTGCCGGGCACGATGCGACCGTACGCGACGACGACGCCGAGCGCTGCGCCAGCGCCGACGGCTGCGTCGAGGTCGTGGGCGACCCGCAGCCCGAGGCGCTGCGCCTCGGCCTTCACCGGGCTCGGCGTGCGCGCCGAGCCCCTCCCCCGCCGGCGGTCCGGCCCGGTCACCACGAGCTCGACGTGGTGGCCCGCCTCGACGAGCGCGGCGAGCGGCGGAACCGCCAGCGCCGGCGTGCCGAGGTAGACCAGGCTGCGGACCGCGACCGACCCCCTGCTCAGCGCGCGAGGACCCTGGCGCGCAGGACCTGGAGGGCCTGACGCCGCTGGTCCTCGTCGAGGCGCTCGACGAGGAGGGTGCCGTCGAGGTGGTCCACCTCGTGCTGGAACACCCTCCCCAGGTACTCCTCGGCGTCGATCGACAGCTCGTTGCCGTCGAGGTCCAGCCCGACGAGGTGCACCTGGTCCGGCCGGACGATCGTCCAGCTGAGGCCGGGGACCGACAGGCACCCTTCCTCGAAGGCCCACTCCCCCGAGGTCTCGGTGATCCGCGGGTTGATGATCGCCTGGGGCCCGTCCCCGATGTCGTAGACGAACAGGCGCCGTTGCACACCGACCTGGTTGGCTGCCAAGCCCACGCCCGGCGCCGCGTACATGGTCTCGAGCATGACCTCGACGAGCTTGGCCACGCTGGCGTCGATCTCCTCGACGTCCTTCGTCGCCTGCTTGAGCACAGGGTCTCCGTACTGGCGGATCGTGAGCACGACTCCCAAGTTTAGACGTCGAGGGGGTCCACCCTGACCCCACCGTGCACCGTGGCGACCGCGTCGCACAGCGTGCGGTGGTCCGGTGCGCGTACGAGCCATCGGCCCGCGCCGAGCGGCGACACCTCCACGGCCTCCCCGTCGAGCGCGGGCGGCGCGTCGGCCTTGAGCGTGGCGAGCGCGCTGAACGGAGGCAGGCGCAGCTCCGCGCGCAGCTCGAGCTCTGTGAAGAGACCGGGGTCGCCGGCCACGCCCGCACGCAGCACGTCGTGGTCCGGGAGCCTGGTCTGGACCATCACCACGCCCGGGCCGACCTTCGAGCGACGCCCCACGCCTGCCTCGCGGCCGCCGACGAGGCGCCCGGCGCGCACGAGCAGCGCGAGTGCCTGCTCCCCCGCGCTGAAGCGCGGGGCGCACAGGTGCTGGTCGAAGTCCAAGAAGGCCACGGCGCCCGCGTGGCGCACCCTGTGCAGCACCGCCTGGGTCCCGACCAGGACCGCGTCGTCCGGCACCGGCTGGTCGCCGGGGCGGCCCGACACCTCCCCGACCCGGACCCCGAGGAGCGCTTCGAGCTCCTCGCGCACCCTGGTCACCCCCTGGCGCAGCACCTTCATGCGCAGCGACCCGCACTGCGCGCACACGACCGGGCGCTGTGACCCGCACCCCGGGCAGTGCAGCAGCGAGCCCGTGGACTCGACCGCCCGCCCGCAGACCGTGCAGCGCACGAGCGCGCCGCAGCTCGCGCACGCGCTGAGACGCGCCCGCCCCGTGCGATCGAGCACACAGACGAGCCGCTCCCCGAGGGGCAGGACCCGGCGGGCGAGGTGGACCAGCTCCTCGGAGAGGAGCCCCGTGCGAGGGTCGGCGCTCCGACGGTCCACCACGCGCAGCGCGGGCCACCCTGCGCGCTCTTGGGAGCGCTCGGGGACCTGGGCGGGGCCGTAGCGCACGCGCTGCACGGCCGTCGGGCACGGCGAGACCAGCACGCACGGCGCGCCGGCACGCCTCGCCCGCTCGGCGACGACCTCGGACGCGTCGTAGCGGTCCTCGTAGTCGTGCGCGTCGAGCACCACCGCGGCGCCGAGCCGCGGCACCGGCGCCCATGCGGCCGCTCTCGACCCCACCACGACGGGCCATCCGCCGGCGGCCTCGGCCCAGCTCGACGCGACGTCGACGCCCCTCGACCGGAGCCTCGCCGCGAGGCGCTCGGCCCACCCCCGGCTCGGGACGAGGACGAGCGCGCTCGTGCCGCTCGCCTCCGACGAGGCGATCACCTCCAAGACGGCACCGAGAAGGTCTTCGGCGGGAGGAAGGCGCCGCAGCGTCACCCCGGCACGGAGCGCCTCGTGGCCGCCCTGGCCGCGCGCGACGCCGTCCGGGGGCGCGGGAAGGGCCCGGACGTTGCGCTCGGGCGAGGCGACCCGGAGCAGCGTGGCCAGCGGCATCGCCCAGCGCCACGCGCCCCACTCGGCCAGCTCGAGGACCGGCGGCGGAGGCCCCCACCCCGAGACCCCCGTCAGCTCGCGCACCACGACTCCCGAAGGCGGCGCCACGTCGCACTCGACGACCCACGCGCCGACCCGGCGCCCGTGGAAGGGCACGCGCACCCTCGTGCCGGGGCGGACGTCGGCCCGCCAGCGCTCGGGGACCGCGTAGTCGAACCGCCGGCGGCTCACCGCCGGCACGTCAGGGACGACCCTGACGATCAGAGGCCCAGCGATCAGAGGCCCAGCGGTCAGAGGCCCAGCGCGCGGCGAAGGTCGTCCACCTTCGGCGTCTGCTCCCAGGTGAACTCCTTGTCGTTGCGACCGAAGTGCCCGTAGGCGGCGGTGCGCCGGTAGATCGGGCGCCGCAGGTCGAGGTCGCGGATGATCGCCGCGGGTCGCAGGTCGAAGAGCTCGCCGATCGCGGCGACGATCTGCTCGGGGTCGACCGTCTCGGTGCCGAACGTCTCGAGCGACAGGGACACCGGCCGTGCGACGCCGATCGCGTAGGCGACCTGCAGCTCGCAGCGCCGTGCCGCGCCCGCCGCGACGACGTGCTTGGCGACCCAGCGCGCCGCGTAGGCCGCGGAGCGGTCGACCTTCGAGGGGTCCTTGCCCGAGAACGCCCCGCCGCCGTGGCGCGCCATGCCGCCGTAGGTGTCGACGATGATCTTGCGGCCCGTGAGCCCCGTGTCCGCATGCGGGCCGCCGACCTCGAAGAGCCCGGTGGGGTTGGCGAGCAGCTTCATGCCCTCGGTGTCGAGGTCCTTGGGAAGGAGCGGGTGCACCACGTGCTCGCGCAGGTCCGGGAGCAGCAGGGTCTCGACGTCGATGCCGGGCTGATGCTGGGTCGAGATGAGCACCGTGTCGACGGCGACCGGGCGCCCGCCGTCGTAGACGATGCTCACCTGCGTCTTGCCGTCCGGCCGCAGGTAGGGGAGCACGCCGACGCGGCGGACCTGGGAGAGGCGCTGCGAAAGGCGGTGCGCGAGCCAGATGGACATCGGCATGAGGTCCGGCGTCTCGTCGCAGGCGTAGCCGAACATCATCCCCTGGTCCCCTGCCCCCTGGGCGTTCAGCCGGTCCTCACCCCCCGTGCCGCTGCGCAGCTCGAAGGCGGAGTCGACGCCACGGGCGATGTCGGGCGACTGGCCGTCGAGCGCCACCATCACGCCGCAGGTGTTGCCGTTGAACCCGTAGGCGTCGTTGTCGTAGCCGATCTCGGTGATCACCTGGCGCACGATCGTCGGGATGTCGGCGTACGTCTGGGTCGTGACCTCGCCCGCGACCACCACGAGCCCCGTCGTGACCAGCGTCTCGCAGGCCACCCGGCTCAGCGGGTCCTTCTCCAGCAGCGCGTCGAGCACCGCGTCGGAGATCTGGTCGGCGATCTTGTCGGGGTGGCCCTCGGTGACCGACTCCGACGTGAAGGTGGTTCTCATCAGTCCTCTTTCGTGTCCCTCTTCGAGTCTCTCGCGTCTCTCGCGTCTGTCGCGCCGCTCCGGAGCCGTGCGACCACCTGGTCCAAGATCACGTCGGCCACCTGCCGCTTGCTCGTGAGCGGCACGACGACGACGGAGCCGTCCGCGCCCAGGATGGTCACCTCGTTCGTGTCGTGGTCGAACCCCACGCCGGGCGCCGACACGTCGTTCACCACGACGAGGTCCACCCCCTTTCGCTCCAGCTTCCGCCGTGCCCGGTCGACCACGTCCTGGGTCTCGGCAGCGAAGCCGACCAGCACCTGGCCGGGCCGGCGCGCCTCGGCGAGGCCGGCCAAGATGTCCGGCGTCGGCTCGAGGACCAGCTCGGGGAGCCCGTGCAGCTTCTGCGCCACCGGTGCCTTGGGCCGGAAGTCCGCGACCGCCGCGGCCATCACCACCACATCGGCGCCGGGCGCGGCGGCGGCGATGGCCGCGTGCATGTCCGCCGCGGACTCCACGTGCACGACCTCGACGCCGGCTGGGGGCTCCAAGGCGGACGACGTCACGAGGGTCACCCGGGCCCCGCGCGCTGCGGCCGCCTCGGCGATCGCGTGGCCCTGCTTCCCCGAGGAGCGGTTCGTGATCACGCGCACGGGATCGATCGCCTCGCGCGTCCCACCCGCGCTCACGACGACGTGCGTCCCGGCGAGGTCGTGACGGCGCGCGGACAGCGCGAGGGCGGTGGCCACGATCGTCGCGGGCTCGGCCATGCGGCCGGCGCCCTCGTCGCCACCGGCCAGCTTCCCCGACTCGGGCGGGACCACGTGCACGCCGCGCCGACGCAACGTCGCGAGGTTCTCGGCGACCGCAGGGTGCTCCCACATCTCGGTGTGCATCGCGGGGCACACCACCACCGGGGCGCGCGTGACGAGCAGCGTCGCGCTGAGCAGGTCGTCCGCCATGCCGGCCGCGTAGCGCGCCAGCACGTCGGCGGTGGCCGGCGCGATCACCACGAGGTCTGCGCGCTGGCCGAGCCGGGTGTGCGCGATCCCACCCTCCCAGCGCTGCCAGAGCCCCTCGGGCACGGGATCGGAGGCCAGGGCCGAGAACGTCGCCTCGCCGACGAAGCGGCGAGCGGCATCGGTGAGCACCGGGGTGACCTGGTGGCCGGCGTCGACGAGGCGCCGGCACACCTCCACCGCCTTGTACGCCGCGATGCCGCCCGAGACGCCGAGGACGATGCGCACCGCGACTCCGAGCGTGCCGTGGGAACGTGCTGCGCGGGCCGGGCTCGCGCCTAGCTCGCGGTCGGACCCTCGTCGACGACCGCGGGGTCCTCCCCGAACGCGCCGCCGGCCAATGCCGCCTCCATCGCCTCCTCCATGGCCCGGTCCTCGGCGTGCTCCTCCTCTTCGAGGGCGCGCTCGTAGGCGACCTTGTCCGCCGCGATCTCCTCGAAGGCGATCGACAGCGGCTTGCCCGACACCGAGGTGACCTGCGGTGGGACGATGCGGCCGAGGCCCTCACCGAGGCTGTTGTAGTAGGCGTTGATCTGGCGGGCCCGCAGCGCGCCGAGCACGACCAGGGTGAACTTCGAGTCCACCTTGTCGAGGAGCTGCTCGATCGGTGGGTCCATGAGGGTGCTACGAACCATCGACGTCCTTTCCGCGGGTCTCGGCCACTATAGCGGCCAGCTCCTCCACGGCCTGGTGCAGGTCGCCGTTCACGACCACGTGGTGCGCGAGCTTCCGGCCGCGTTCCACCTCCTCTCGACCCTTGTCGAGCCGCCTCGAGACGTGCTCGGCGGGATCGCCGCGGGCGACCAGGCGCGCGCGCTGGACCTCTTCGGAGGGCGGGAGCAGCAGGACCACCACCGCTCCCGGGCACGCGGCGAGGACCTGCTCGGCGCCCTGAAGGTCGATCTCGAGAAGGACGTCGCTCCCGGCCGGCGGGTCCGGCACCGGCGTCCCGTAGAAGTTCCCGAGGTACTCGGCCCATTCGAGGAACCCACCTTCGGCGACCCGGCGGCGGAACTGCTCGGGCGTCACCCACACGTAGGCCTCCTCCGCCTCGCCCGGCCGCCTCGCCCGCGTGGTCCACGAGCGGCTCAACCACAGGTCCGGCACACGGGCGGTGAGCGCGGACGCGACGGTGCCCTTTCCCGCGCCCCCCGGCCCGATGAGAACGAAGACCGTCAGCGTGAGGCGGTCTGCTCGAGGAGGTCGGCTCGCTGCTTCGTGCCGAGGCCCTGGAGCCTGCGGCTCTCGGCGATGCCGACGGCGGCCATCAGCCTGCGCGCCTTCACCTTGCCGAGGCCCGGGAGCGACTCGAGGACCGACAGCACCTTCATCTTCCCGACGGTCTCGTCGGACTCCGCCTGGTCCAAGAGCTCGGCGAGGGTGAGGGCGCCCATCTTGAGCCTCTCCTTGACCTCTGCGCGTTGACGTCGCACCTTGGCGGCCTTCTCGAGCGCAGCTCGACGCTGCTCGTCGGTGAGTGCGGGAGGTTGCGGCATGTGCCCGACTGTAGCCTCCTCGCGCCCCTGGGATCAGGAGAACCGGAGCCTCCCGGGCGCGGAGGGTCAGGAGCACAGGGCCGCAGCCAGCTCGTCCCCCAGCCGCTCGGCCGCGGCGCGCATGCCCGCGGGCCCCTCGGCGAGCACCGCGCGGGCTGCGACAGGCAGCACGGCCCCTCGGGCGCAGGTCGCGAATCGGCGCGCCACGTCTGCGACCGTGGCCCCCTGCGCGCCGAGGCCGGGCGCGAGCACCACCCCGGCGAGGCGCGCGAGACCCTCCGGCGAGGCGCCGCCGGTGGCGCCGACGACCGCCCCGACCGCACCGAGACGCCCGGGACCGGCACTGCCGGCCTCGTGCGCCTCCTCGGCGTTCCAGCGAGAGATCGTGCGCACCAGCGACGCTTCGACGCTGCTGCCGTCGCGACGCACCGCCTCTTGGACCTCCCGGCCCTCGGGGTTGGAGCTGGTGACGACCACGAAGAGCCCCCGGCCCGTGGCACGCGCCGCGCGCACCATGGGGACGAGCGCGCCCGCGCCGAGGTACGGCGTCGCCGTGACCGCGTCGGCGGCCAGCGGGCCGCGGAACCAGGCGTCCGCGTACGCCTCCGTGGTGCTGCCGACGTCACCGCGCTTGGCATCGGCGACGACGAGCATGCCCGCGTCCTGCCCGAGCGCGACGGCCGCCTCGAACGCCGACATCCCTGCCGCGCCGTGCCGCTCGAAGAAGGCGACCTGGGGCTTCACCACCGCGACGACCCCGCTGAGCGCCTCGATGCAGATCTCGCAGAACGCCCGGAGGCCGTCGGGCGAGTCCGGCAGCTCGAAGCGGCCGAGCAGCGCAGGGGACGGGTCGATGCCGACGCACAGCGGGCCCAGCTCCGCCACGGCGGCCCGGACGCGTTCGCCGAAGCTGCGCTCAGCCGCGGGCAGCAGCGCGCACCTCCTCGACACAGGTGCCGCGCCGCGCGCACCAGCGGGCGAGCTCCTCTTGGACACGCCAGGGCGCCCGCGGATCGGCGAACGTCGCCGTGCCGACCTGGACCGCGTCGGCGCCCGCGCGCAGGAGCTCGGCCGCGTCCGCGCCCGTGGCGACCCCTCCGACGCCGACGATGGGCGCGTCGGGGAAGGCGCGCCGGCAGTCGTGGACCGCCCGCAGCGCGACGGGGTGGAGGGCCGGCCCCGACAGACCGCCTGCGAAGGGCGCGTCGCGGCTCTCGGCGTCGACCCACATCCCGGGCAGGGTGTTGACCAAGGTGAGCGCCGTCGCCCCGGCCGAGAGCGCTGCGCCGGCGATCTCGCAGATGTCGGGCACCGCAGGGCTGAGCTTCGCCCACAGCGGCATCCCGGCGCCGAGGACGCCGGCGACGGCCGCGAGCGCCTCCGCCGCCGCACCCGCAGAGCCGCCGAGCACGTGCCCCGAGAGGTTCGGGCAGCTGATGTTCACCTCCACCGCTGCCATCCCGCCCGCACCCGCGAGCGCCTCGGCCGCGGCGGCGAGCTCTGCGGCGCTCCGGCCCCAGAGGCTCGCGACCACCGTGGCGCCGTGCGCGAGGAGCGCCGGCAGGTCGTGCTCCCGCCACGCGGCGACCCCGGGACCCTGGAGCCCCACGCGGTTGAGCATCGACCCGCCCGCCAGACCATGCACCCGAAGACCGCGGTTCCCGGGCCACGCGAACGCCGCGAGCGACTTGACGACCACCGCGCCGAGGTCGGCGAGCGGGCCGTAGGCGGCGAGCTCCGCGCCGTGGCCCGAGGTGCCCGACGCCGTCATCACCGCGGTGCGCAGCTCCAGCCCGCCGACGCGGGTCGCGAGCACCGCGCCCTCAACGGCCGTCCGCGACACCGTGGAGCTCTTGGAGGCTGCGCACGACGAGCGGGTGCCGGGCGCGCTCGGCGATGCCTGTGACCGCGGCCAGCGCCGCCGAGAGCGTGGTGATGCACGGCACGTGGTGCGCGAGGGCCGCCGCGCGGATGTGGACGCCGTCGTCGCGCGAGCCACGGCCCCGCGGCGTGTTGACGACCATCTGGACCTCTCCCCCCGCGATGAGCTCGACGGCATCCGCAGCGATCCCCTCCTCCCCGACCTTGGCGACCAGCGTGGCGACGGCGAGCCCGTGGTCGCGCAGGTACCCGGCGGTGCCGAGCGTCGCGGCGATCGAGAAGCCGAGAGCGACGAGGGACCGGGCGACGGCGAGCCCGCCCGGCTTGTCGCGGTCGGCGAGCGAGAGGAAGACGGTCCCTGCGCGCGGGAGCTGGGTGCCCGCGGCGGCCTGGCTCTTGGCGAACGCGAGACCGAACGTCGCGTCGACCCCCATGACCTCCCCGGTCGAGCGCATCTCGGGGCCGAGCACGGAGTCGACCCCGGGGAAGCGGTCGAAGGGCAGCACCGCCTCCTTCACGCTCACGTGCCCGGGGCTCTCGACCGCGCCCTTCGCCTCCAAGAGCCCGGCGGCACGCAGCTCCTCGAGCGTCTGGCCGACCATCACCCGCGCGGCGAGGGCGGCGACGGGGACGCCGGTGGCCTTGGCCACGAACGGGACCGTACGGCTCGCCCTGGGGTTGGCCTCGAGCACGTGGACGACGCCGTCCTTGACGGCGTACTGGACGTTCAAGAGGCCCTCGACGCCCAGCGCGTCGGCGAGCGAGCGGGTGTGGCGGTCGACGGTGGCGAGCACGTCGGCCGAGAGCGTCTGGGGCGGCAGCGCGCACGCGGAGTCCCCCGAGTGGACCCCGGCCTGCTCGACGTGCTCCATCACCCCGCAGACGAGCACCTCACCCGCCTTGTCACGGATCGCGTCCACGTCGATCTCGACCGCGTCCTCCAAGAACCGGTCGACGAGCACCGGGCGCTCCGCCGTGACGCCTCCCTCGCGCTCGAGCCGGAGGCCCGACATCACCCGCCGGAGCTCCGCATCGTCGAACACGATCTCCATGGCCCGTCCCCCGAGCACGTAGCTCGGCCGCACGAGCACCGGGTAGCCCACGCGGCGAGCGACGGCGAGCGCCTCGTCGGCCGTGCTGGCCGTCCCGCCCGGCGGCTGGGGGATGCCGAGCTCCTCGCACAGCACGTTCCAGTGCTTGCGGTCCTCGCAGCGGTCGATCGACTCGGGGCTCGTGCCCAGGACGAGCTCGGGAGCGAGGCCGTGGGCGAGCTTGAGCGGGGTCTGGCCGCCGAGGGACACCACCACGCCGACGAGGCGGCCGCCGGCGCGTGACTCGGCGTCGACCACGTTGGCGACGTCCTCTTCGGTGAGCGGCTCGAAGTAGAGACGGTCGGAGGTGTCGTAGTCGGTCGACACCGTCTCGGGGTTGCAGTTCACCATCACGGTCTCGTAGCCCGCGGCGCGCAGCGCCGTCGACGCGTGCACGCAGCAGTAGTCGAACTCGATCCCCTGACCGATGCGGTTCGGCCCGGACCCCAAGATGACCACCCGGTCCCGGCCCGAGGGGCGGACCTCGTCCTCGTCCTCGTACGTCGCGTAGTGGTAGGGCGTGAACGCCTCGAACTCCGCGCCGCAGGTGTCGACGGTCTTGTACGTGGCGACCACGCCTGCCGCACGGCGCGCCGCGCGGACCTCGGGCTCGGGGCGACCGAGGAGGTACCCGAGCTGCGCGTCGGAGAACCCGAGCTGCTTCACCCGCCGCCATGCGGGCCGCTCCATCGCCTCCAAGGTGGGCGGAAGGGCCCGGCGAGCCTCCGCGAGACGTGCGATCTGGGCGAGGAACCACGGGTCGATCCCGCTCGCCGCGGCGACCGCCTCCACGCCGAGGCCGCGGCGCAGCGCGCTCTCCACCTCGAAGATCCGCTCGGGGGTCGCGACGGCCAGGCGCTCGAGCAGCTCGTCGTCGGAGAGCTCGTCGAGCGCGCGCTCGTGGGGGTCGGCGTTGAGCCCTGCCCGGCCCTGCTCGAGGGAGCGGACCGCCTTTTGGAGGGACTCGCAGAAGGTGCGCCCGATGGCCATCACCTCGCCCACCGACTGCATCCGGGTGCCGAGCGTGGCGTCGGCACCGGGCAGCTTCTCGAACGCCCACCTCGGGATCTTCGTGACGACGTAGTCGATCGTCGGCTCGAAGCTGGCGGGCGTGGCCCTCGTGATGTCGTTGCGCACCTCGTCGAGGGTGTAGCCGACCGCAAGGCGTGCGGCGATCTTGGCGATCGGGAACCCCGTCGCCTTCGACGCGAGAGCGGAGGAGCGCGAGACCCTCGGGTTCATCTCGATGATGAGCCGTCTGCCGGTCGCCGGGTCGACCGCGAACTGCACGTTGGAGCCGCCGGTCTCCACGCCGACCCGTCGGAGGCACGCGAAGGCGTCGTCCCGCATCGCCTGGTACTCCACGTCGGTCAGCGTCTGCGCGGGCGCCACGGTGATCGAGTCGCCGGTGTGGACGCCCATGGGGTCGACGTTCTCGATCGAGCAGACCACGACGCAGTTGTCCGCCCGGTCCCGCATGACCTCGAGCTCGTACTCCTTCCAACCTGCGACCGAGCGCTCGACGAGGATCTCTCCGACGGGGCTCGCGTCGAGGCCGTCGATCGCCAGGCGCACGAGCACGTCGCGCGCGGGCGCGATCCCCGTGCCCTTGCCGCCGAGGATGAAGCTCGGCCGCACCATCACGGGGTAGCCCACCTCGTCGGCGATCCGCAGCGCCTCGTCGACCGAGTGCGCGAACCCGCTCTCGGGCACCTCGAGGCCGATCTCCGTCATCGCACGGCGGAACAGGTCCCGGTCCTCCGCGGTGCGGATCGCCTCGGGCCGTGCGCCGATGACCTCCACGCCGTCGAGCGCGCCGCGTTCGAGCAGCGCCATGGTCAGGTTCAAGGCGGTCTGACCACCGAGCGTGGGCAGCAGCGCGTCGGGGCGCTCCTTCTCGATGATCGCCTCGAGCACCTCGGGATCGAGCGGCTCGACGTAGGTGCGGTCCGCGGTCTGGGGGTCGGTCATGATCGTCGCGGGGTTCGAGTTGGCGAGCACCACCCGGTACCCTTCGGCGCGCAGCACCCTGCAGGCCTGGGTCCCCGAGTAGTCGAACTCGCACGCCTGCCCGATCACGATGGGCCCCGAGCCGATGACGAGCACCGAGGCGATGTCCTGGCGCCGCGGCACTAGCCGAGCATCTCTTCGAACGAGGAGAACAGGTAGGCGGCGTCGTGCGGCCCCGGCGCCGCCTCGGGGTGGTACTGGATGCCCAAGGCGTCCGCCGACCGGCAGCGCACGCCCTCGACGACGCCGTCGTTCAGGTTGACGTGGGTCACGTCGACGCCGGGCACCGAGGTCACCGCGTAGTTGTGGTTCTGGCTGGTGATCTCGACGGCGCCGTCGGAGAGCCGCTGGACCGGGTGGTTCGTGCCGTGGTGCCCGAACGCCAGCTTGTAGGTCGACCCGCCGAGCGCGGTGCACAGCAGCTGGTGCCCGAGGCAGATGCCGAAGATCGGCACC
>JAKAQM010000139.1 GCA_021822565.1 Actinomycetes bacterium
GCCACCCGTGCCCGCATGGACCTCTTCTGGGTGGTCTTCTCCTTGCGGACTGCCGCAAGGACCGCTGCGACCGCGTCGAGCACGGGGGACGCGCCCCAGGCGATCTCCGTGGCGTCCTGGCCGGCCTCGCCTGCACCGCGGCGAATGGGCGGTGCGAGCTCCGCGTTGGCGTCCGGCCAGGGCGCGAGATGGACCGAGCCCGTCTGCCACCAGCTCCAGACCTCCTCGGTGACGTAGGGGAGGAAGGGCGCGAAGAGGCGGAGCTGCACGGAGAGGGCCAGGGAGAGCGCCGCGCGCGCGGAGGCGGCGGCCACATCTCCGGGCTCGCCGTAGGAGCGGAGCTTGACGAGCTCGAGGTAGTCGTCGCAGAACGACCAGAAGAAGCTCTCGGTCGATTCGAGCGCACGGGAGTGGTCGTAGCCGGCGAGGGCGCCCGTTGCTTCTTGGACGACCCCCCCGAGGCGGCGAAGGAGGTCCCGGTCGATCGGCTCGGTGACGCGCGCGTCGTCCATCAGCCCGTCTGTGCCGGCACACGCCGCTCGGTCCGCCTCCCCTGCGTCGCCCACGCGTCCGAGGACGAACTTGGACGCATTGAGGATCTTGATCGCGAGGCGCCGGCCGACCTTCATCTGTCCCTCGTCGAGGGCGGTGTCGGTGCCGAGCTTGCCGCTCGCCGCCCAGTAGCGCACGGCGTCGGCCCCGTGGCGCTCGAGGTAGGGCAACGGCGTCGTCGCATTGCCCTTGGACTTGGACATCTTCTTTCGGTCGGGGTCCACGACGAAGCCGGAGATGGCGGCGTCGCTCCACGGGAGCACCCCGAGCTCGAGCTCGGCGCGCACCACGCTCGAGAAGAGCCAGGTCCGGATGATCTCGTGGGCCTGCGGGCGCAGGTCGAAGGGAAAGACCCGGGCGAAGAGGTCCGGGTCTTCCTCCCATCCGCCGACGATCATGGGCGTGAGCGACGACGTGGCCCAGGTGTCCATCACGTCGGGATCGCCCACGAACCCGCCGGGCTGGCCGCGTCGCTCCGGGTCCCAGCCGTCGGGGGCGTCGGTCGAAGGGTCCACGGGCAGGCGGCCCTCGGAGGGGACCAGCGGCGTGTCGTACCGTACGGTGCCGTCGTCGTCGATCGCGTACCACACCGGGAAGGGCACCCCGAAGAACCTCTGGCGGCTGATGTTCCAGTCGCTGTTCAGGCCTTCGACCCACGCGCGGTAGCGGTGTGCCATGAACGGGGGATGCCAGCGGAGCTCGTCACCACGCTGGAGCAGCCGCTCCCGCAGGCGCAGGGTCCGTACGAACCACTGGCGCGACGAGACGATCTCGAGGGGGTGCTCCCCCTTCTCGTAGAACTTGACCGGGTGGGTGATCGGGCGGGGCTCGCCGATGAGGTCGCCCGACCTCGCGAGCAGCTCCACGATGCGTTCCTGAGCCTGTCGGACCGTGCGGCCGACGAGCTCGCCGTACGCGCCGAGCGCGCGGTCGAGGTCGTCGGACTCCCACCCCGGGGCACCCCAGGGCACGGGCTCCAGGCGACCATCGCGCCCGATCACCGTGCGCGTCGGGAGCTCGAGCTCTCGCCACCACGCGATGTCGGTCGTGTCGCCGAAGGTGCAGACCATCGCGATCCCGGTCCCCTTCTCGGGATCGGCGAGGGGATGCGCGAGCACAGGCACGTGCACGCCGAAGAGCGGCGTGCACGCGGTGTGCCCGAAGAGCGGGCGGTATCGAGCGTCATCAGGATGCGCGACGAGCGCCACGCAGGCAGGAAGGAGCTCTGGGCGCGTGGTCTCGATCTCGACCGAAGAGGGGCTGTCGAGATCCACCAGCCCGAAGCGGATCCGGTGGTAGGCGCCCGGGCGTTCCCGGTCCTCGAGCTCGGCTTGCGAGACCGCCGTGCCGAAGTCGACGTCCCAGAGGGTCGGGGCCTCGTGATGGTGGACCTCGCCGCGTTCGAGCATGCGGAGGAACGCCCGCTGAGACGCCCTGCGCGCGACGTCTCCGATGGTGGTGTAGGTCCGGCTCCAGTCCACCGAGAGACCCAGCGTGCGCCAGAGGTGCTCGAAGGCTCGCTCGTCCTGGACGGTCAGCCGGTGGCAGAGCTCGACGAAATTCGGCCGAGAGACCGCAAGCAGCTCCTTGCCGGCCTGCGGTGGCGGCTCGAACCCGGGGTCGTAGGGGAGGTCGGGGTCGCAACGAACGCCGAAGTAGTTCTGCACCCGGCGCTCGGTGGGGAGCCCGTTGTCGTCCCACCCCATCGGGTAGAGCACCGCCTTCCCGCGCATGCGCTGGAACCTCGCGGTGACGTCGGTATGGGTGTAGGACATCGCGTGCCCGATGTGGAGGGCTCCGGACACCGTGGGAGGGGGCGTGTCGATGGCGAAGACCCGCTCAGAAGGGGCGCCCCCGTCGAAGCGATAGATCCCGGCTGCTTCCCACGCCTCACCCCACTTCGTCTCCAGGCCGTCGACGCTCGGCTTGTCCGGGACGCGCACCGCGCGCACCGGGGGCGTCTCGTCGGGTGACGGCTGGGTGGTCTCGGGCTCTTCGCTCGGAGCGGACATGACTGCGTTACCGTACCTTCATGCTGCGGCTCCACGACACGGCCACCGGTTCGGTCCGCCCGTTGGCGCTGCGCGACCCCGGCCGCTTCTCGATGTACGTCTGTGGCCCGACCGTCTACGAGGTGCCACACCTCGGGCACGGGCGCTTCATGCTGGTCTTCGACGTCCTCCGCCGTTACCTGACGTTCACCGGGCTCGACGTGGTGCACGTCTGCAACGTCACCGACATCGACGACCACATCATCGAGCGCGCGGCCCGGGAGGGTCGCCGGGAACCGGAGATCGCTGCCGAGTACGAGGCCCGATGGTGGGAGGCCATGGACGCTCTGGAGGTGCTCCGTCCCACCGCGGTGCCCCATGCGACCGCCTACATCGAGGGCATGGTCGACCTCGTCGCCGACCTCGCCGCCCGTGGCTCGGCCTACGAGACCGACGACGGGGTGTACCTGCAGGTCGACACGATCGACGGGTACGGATTGCTCGCGCATCAGCCGCTCGAGTCGCTGCGGGCGGGCGCGCGCGTGGAGAGCTCGGCCCAGAAGCGCTCGCCTCTCGATTTCGCCCTGTGGAAGAAGGCGAAGCCCGGCGAGCCCACGTGGCCCTCCCCGTGGGGAGAGGGACGTCCTGGGTGGCACACCGAGTGCGTCGTGATGTCGCTCAGCCTGCTCGGCGAGGGCTTCGACCTGCACGGCGGCGGCCAGGACCTGATCTTCCCTCACCACGAGAACGAGCGCGCGCAGGCCGTCGCGGTGGGAAAGGACTTCGCGCACCATTGGCTGCACAACGGCTGGGTGACGGTCGGCGGCGAGAAGATGTCGAAGTCCCTCGAGAACTTCACGACGATCGCCGAGCTGCTCGAGCGCGGCGACGCTCGCGCCTACCGGCTCCTCGTGCTGCGTGCGCACTACTCGTCGCCGCTCGAGGTGACCCCCGAGACGATCGCGGACGCGGAGAAAGCGCTCGACCGGCTCGACGCGCTGGCGCGCCGGCTGTCGCTCGCCGACCCGATGGACGGTCCCGTGGTGCGCGAGCACTCGGCCGCCGCGCCGGCCGGGGTGGACGAGGACGCGGTCTCTCGCTTCTGCGTCCGCATGGACGACGACCTCGACACTGCAGCGGCGATGGGGCTCGTCTTCGAGCTGGTGAACCGTGCGCACGCGGCGGCAGACGCCGGCGAGACGCCAGCCGCGCAGCGCCTCGGTGCCACCGTCGCCCTGCTGTGCGGTGCGCTGGGGCTCCGCTTGCGTGCCACCGCCGGCGAGGTCGACGAGGCGACCGAGAGGCTCGTCTCCGAGCGTGACGCAGCGCGCCGAGCGCGGGACTTCGAGCGCGCGGACGCGCTGCGCGACGAGCTCGTCGCAGCGGGGTGGACCGTGGAGGACGGGCCCGACGGGACGATCGTGCGCCGCTGAGCGGGCTCGGTCCCGAGGGCCTCGCTCCGTCGCCCACGCCCGCGCGCCGTCCCGTGTACTAGCGTCCTTGCCGCAACGGAGCGCCGGCGCACCGGCACCGGGTCGGCTCGGGCCGTCGGTGCAGGCTCGCCAGCTCAGGCAAAGAGAAGCAGCAGGATGAAAGGGGATCGCCACCGTGGCATCGGGGACGGTCAAGTGGTTCAACGCGGAGAAGGGCTACGGGTTCATCTCGCAGCCGGACGGGGGCGCGGACGTGTTCGTGCACCACACCGCGATTCAGATGAACGGCTACCGAGTGCTCGAAGAGGGGCAGCAGGTGGAGTTCAGCGTGGAGGAGGGTCCGAAGGGCCTCATGGCGAAGGATGTCCATCCGACCGGCTGACCGGTTCCGCCAGCCTCGGGGCCTGCCGGGGCGTCGTCCGCTCTCTCGTGCGCTCGGTCGTGCTCGTTCGCGCGCCCGGGTTCGCGCGCCCGAGGAGCCGCCGGTCGGGCGAGCCCTGACGGCCGTGCGCGGGGGATGCGCCGGGGACCCTCGACCTCTTCGCGGTTACCTATGGGTAACCTCGCGATCGTCAACCTTGGTCCCCTGGTCGCGCCAGGGGTGATGCGAAGGAGCGCGCGCAGTGGCCGACTTCTCTCTCGAGCTCAACGAGGACCAGCTGCAGATCCAGAAGTGGGTCCACGACTTCGCGCAGGACGTCGTCCGCCCCGCTGCCCACGAATGGGACGAGCGTGAGGAGACGCCCTGGCCCATCATCGAGGAGGCGGCGAAGATCGGGCTGTACTCCTTCGACTTCGTCGCGAACGCCGTCCTCGATCCCACCGGTCTCACGCTGCTGTTGGTCAACGAGGAGATGAGCTGGGGCGACGCCGGGATCGCCCTGGCGATCTCCGGGTCGACGCTCGCAGTCGTCGGGATCTTCGGGAACGGGACGCCCGAGCAGCACGCCGAGTGGATCCCGCAGTGCTTCGGGACCCCTGAAGACGTCAAGCTCGCCGCGTTCGGGGTCTCGGAGCCCGACGCGGGCTCCGACGTGTCCTCGCTCAAGACCCGTGCGGTCTACGACGAGGCGAAGGACGAGTGGGTGCTCAACGGCACCAAGACGTGGATCACGAACGGCGGCCTTGCGAACATCCACGTCATCGTCGCGTCGGTGACACCTGCGCTCGGCGCCCGGGGCCAGGCGAGCTTCGTCGTCCCCGAGGGCACCCCGGGGATCAGCCAGGGCCAGAAGTTCAAGAAGATGGGCATTCGGGCATCGCACACCGCGGAGGTGGTCCTCGACGATTGCCGCGTCCCGGGTCGTTGTCTCCTCGGGGGCAAGGAGAAGTTGGACGAGCGGCTCGCGCGGGCGAGGGAAGGCGTGCGCACGTCGTCGCAGGCGGCGATGGCCACCTTCGAGCTGTCACGGCCGTCGGTGGGGGCGCAGGCCGTGGGCATCGCGCGCGCCGCGTACGAGTACGCGCTCGACTACGCCAGGGAACGCAGGCAATTCAACCGGGCGATCATCGAGAACCAAGCCATTGCGTTCAAGCTCGCAGACATGAAGATGCGCACGGATGCGGCTCGCCTCCTGTGCTGGAGGGCCGCCTGGATGGCTGCGAACAAGAAGAAGTTCGAGGCGGGCGAGGGTTCCCAGTCCAAGCTCTTCGCCGGAGAGACGGCGGTGTGGGTCACCGAGCAGGCGATCCAGATCCTCGGCGGCTACGGGTACATCCGCGAGCACCCTGTCGAGCGCTGGTACCGCGATGCGAAGATCTACACCATCTTCGAAGGAACGTCGGAGATCCAGCGCCTGGTCATCGCCCGGGCGATCTCGGGCGTGCACATCCAGTAGCGCCGGCATGGGAGGACGCCACCGAGGCCGCTCGGCGAGCAGCCCACCGTCGACGGCGCATCGCGATGGTGGCGCACGACCACTGCAAGCCCGACCTGTTGGACTGGGCGCGCTTCAACCGCGACCTGCTCGCCCGTCACCGCTTGGTCGCCACGGGGACCACCGGCCGGCTGCTTGAACGCGAGCTCGCGTTGGAGGTGGAGCTCCTGCGCAGCGGTCCGCTCGGCGGCGACCTCCAGATCGGCGCGCGCATCGCCGAAGGCGGGATCGACCTGCTGGTGTTCTTCTGGGACCCGCTCGAAGCCCAGCCGCACGACCCCGACGTGAGAGCGCTGCTGCGCATCGCGGTGGTCTGGAACGTGCCGGTCGCCTCCAACCGTGCCACGGCGGACTTCCTCGTCTCCTCCCCGCTGCTCGGGTCCGAGTACGAGGCGTCGACCGCTCGCCGCATCGCCTTGGCGGTCCGCGACGACACTGGGTAGGCAACAGCGTCGGCTCGATCCAGGTCAGCGAGCGGCGAGGCTCGCGGCCGTGCGTCGGCGCCAGGGCGTCGCTGGGCTGCCGGCGAGTGCCGACTCAGCACATCGGCGCGGTCCGAGCCCGCGTCGGCGGGGATGTCGGCGGCGTGCACGATCTTGGCGAGCCGCACGAGTGCCGGGTCATCGCGGCCGAGGCCGAAGTCGTCGATGAGCACCTCGAAGCTGCACTTGTCGTCGCG
>JAKAQM010000140.1 GCA_021822565.1 Actinomycetes bacterium
GAAGCGATCGGCGTGCCAGTCGGCACCGTCATGAGCCGGCTGCATCGTGCCCGGACCCGGATCCGCCAGCGCCTCAGCGCTGCTGGCCTCGCACCGAAGAGGAGCATGCGATGAAGGTGTGGAACGCTGCGGCGAGCCGGATGCGCTGCATGGCGACGATGCGGGTGCTGCAAAGCTATCTCGACGGTGCGCTCGACGAGGTGGCGGCACGGCGGGTCGCCGAGCATCTCGAGGACTGCCGTCGCTGCGGTCTCGAAGCCGAGGTCTACCAGGAGATCAAGGCGGCGCTCGGCGAAGGGGATCGGACGGTCGACCCTCGGGCGGTCGAGCGGCTGCGGCGCTTCGGTGAGCAGCTCGCCCGAGGCGACCTGCCCGCTCACGGCGACCACGGTGCCTGACACGGGGGCGCCGCCGAGCGCGACCGCCACCACGGGACCTGGAGGAGTCGGCAGCACCCAGGACATGACGGGCCCCTCGGGCACCGGCCGCGCCCGGGTCGTATCGTCCTACGATGTCGCCGTCATCGGTGGTGGTGCCGGCGGTTTGGCTGCTGCTCGGGCCGGGGCGCGCCGGGGGTTGCGCACCGTGCTCGTCTCCGACGGCGCCCTCGGCGGTGACTGCACCTTCACCGGCTGCGTGCCCTCGAAGGCGCTCATCGAAGCTGCTGCGAAAGGGGTGTCGTTCGCCGACGCGGCTGCCAGGATGCGCGTCGTCGTCAGTCAGATCGCCGCCACCGAGGATGCTGGTGTGCTGCGGCGCGAAGGTGTCGAGGTCGTGGAGGGCTGGGTGCGCTTCTCCGGGGCCCGCGTCCTATGCGTCGACGGCCGGTCGATCCGGGCCAAGGCGGTGGTGATCGCCACCGGTTCCCGTCCAGCCGTACCGCCGATCCCAGGGCTCGACGCGGTCCCGTTCCTCACCAACGAGACGGTCTTCGACCTCACAGAGCCGCCCCGATCGATCGCCATCCTCGGCGGCGGGGCCATCGGCTGCGAACTGGCGCAGGCCTTCGGGCGTTTCGGATCGCAGGTGCAGGTCGTCGAAGGCGAGGCCCGGCTCCTTCCCCGCGAGGAGCCCGAGGCGAGCGTCGTGCTGGCGGGCGTCTTCGCCGCCGAGGGGATCGGCGTGCACCTCGGCACCAGCGTGGAACGCGTCGAACAGGCGACCTCCGGCGGGGAGATCCGCCTGGAGCGCTCGGACGGGTCGAGCATCTGCGCCGAGGCGCTGCTCGTCGCGGTCGGACGGCATCCGGCCACCTCGGGTCTCGACGCCGAGGCTGGCGGTGTCGAGCTCGACGATCGGGGCTTCGTACGCACCGACCGCTTCCTCGCCACCAGCGCGACCGGCGTGTACGCCGTCGGGGACGTGACCGGCCGGCTGCTGCTCACCCACGCCGCGGACGAGATGGGGCGCCTCGCGGTCCGCAACGCAACCGCGCGGGGTCGGTTCGGGCGGCGGCCGTTCGATACCTCGTCGATCCCGTGGGTGACGTTCTGTGACCCAGAGGTCGCCCGAGTCGGGCTCACCGAGGCCCAAGCCGTCGAGGCCGCTGGCAGGGTCGCCTTCGTGCCGATGTCGGATGTCGACCGGGCGGTCACGGCGGAGAGGACCGAGGGCTTCGTGAAGCTGATCGCCGGACCCCGGCCGATCCTTCGGGGGACCGGCGGCGGTCGCGTCCTTGGCGCGACGATCGTCGCGCCCCGAGCCGGCGAGATGGTCCACGAAGTGGCCCTCGCCATGCGCACCGCCATGTTCACCGGCCGCCTCGCCCAGACGGTGCACGCCTATCCGACCTGGTCGACGGCCCTGCGCCAAGCGGCAGCCCAGTTCTTCATGGAGACCGGCGGCCGCCGGGCGCGCCCAGCCGGCTCCCCATCCGACCGGTGAGCTCATCCGGCCAGGGCCTGGGGCACCGTCGTGCCGGTGCCGCGTGAGCGGCATCAGCCCACTGGTTGGACAAGGGTGGTGACCCGGGCCAGCCGGTTGAGCACCAGCAAGACACCCAGGACGGCGAGGACGGGTGGCAGAGGTCGCGGCGACCGCCGTGCCGTGCCGGCGGAGCCAGGCCAAGAGCGCGGCGAGCCGGTCGAAGAGAATAGCGACGGCGAGAAATGGCGCCCCGAGGCCGGGCAGGTAGCGCTGAGCAAAGGCCTTGCCACTACGGTCTCGAGCGCGTTGTCCTCCACCACGTTCACTTCGCCACGAAGGGCTCTGGCGTCCTGGGCGAACACCGGGAGCTCGGAAGCGCACACGGTGCACCACGAGGCGAAGAGGTTGACCACGACCGGCCGGCCATGCAGGCTCGCCAGCGAGACATTGCCCGGTGCCCCGAGACGCGGCAGCACCCATCCCTAAGTGGTGGTCTTGTAGCCGGCGCTGGAGCCGTGGTCGACGACGGCGAGGACGATCACCCCGGCGAGGACCGCGGTCCGACGACGCTTACCGCCATGGTCCGCAGCCGGCGACGTCGGATCGCAGCTCCTCGTCCCCCCCGCCTGGATCGGGCCACCCGCTGCGGCCGTGGCGGCGGTTGGCGCTGTGTAGCCGGTGCCGGGGTCCGCCGCCCCGCCCCGGGACCTGGTCGTGGTACTGGTCGCCGTTTGCGCTTGGTGCTCATATCGAGTGTCCGGCAGGTTCCGGGGCGCTCAGCGCGTCGCGGGGCGCTCAGCGCGTCGCGGGGAGCAGCTCTCGGACCCGGTCTCGTCGGAGCACCATGGCGAGCATCGTGCCGACGACGAGGCCGAAGAGCAGGTGGGCGAGGAAGAAGGCGATCTGGGGGACCAGGCCCATCATGGGGTCGACCGGCGGCAGGATGGCCCAGCGGTTGATCACGTAGACGACAGCTCCTCCGACCACACCGGCGGCCATCAGCGTCATCGGGCTGCGCAGCATCGGTGCGAACCAGGCGGCACCGGCGATGATGGCGAAGAACGCCACGCCCAAGAAGGCGGCGAAGGCGAAGTGCAAGATCGCGCCCACGACGACGTGGCCTGCGCTCACCGGCATGGCCGCCATCACCGCGTTGCGGGCCGAGGGAGGGAGCTGGCTCATCAAGGTGGCCACGGTGGTGTTGGTGGCGTGGCCGGTCATGAGCTGGCCGATCATCTGCACCTTGGCCGCGGGCACGTGCATCGAGACGAGCATCGGCCCGAGCTTGGCGACCATAGCGGCGGGAATGTGGCCGGAGTGAATGGCGACTGCGAGCTGGCTCATGACCGGCGTGGGGAGCTTGATGCCCATCATGGTCATGAGGGTGGGGAACATCGCAAGTGGCGGGGTGATCGTGTAGACGAGCGACGCCATCCCGAGGTTGAGCGGGCTCGCGTAGCCCATGCCCGAGGTGCCCATGACGAGGATCATCACGACGATCATGAATAGGCCGCCGAGAAGGCCGGCGGCGGCGGCGGGCAGGGCCAGCCGTCTGCCGAGCGCCACGGCGTTGCCGCCCGCTGCTGGGCTCGCTCCGAGCCGTCCGGTGGTGCTCATCGAACCTCGCTTTCCCCGACCACGTCCGGCCGGCGCCGGGTCCCCCACCGTGGGGGGACCGGCATGGGAACCCACCTCGCATCCTCGGCATTCCACCGTTCTTCGAGGTCCGCTCGGACGTGCACATCGACGAACCGGCGTGAGCGGCACATAGACGGAAGGATCGGGCCGCCGAGCGGGTTCCCTCAGCCCGAGCAGCACTCGCCGCCCGGGGCTACTGGCCAAGGGGTGTCAGGCGAGGCCCGAGGGTCGAGGGTCGAGGCGATATGCGACTCAAGGGAAAGGCACAAGGACAACCGAAAGGAAGCGGCGAGGACCGTGAGCAGACGACCCAGTCGGTGGCAGCTGGCAATGGACTGGCTGGGGAGCCTGGAACAGGCGACGCGGCCGGTGGCCGAGGAGACTCGCGCTGCCCTGGCACGGCGGTGGGATGAGCTTCCTGGCCACGTCCGGACCGAATCGCAGACCTTGGGTCGGATGGCGGTGGGCTGCGAAGGCACTCACGGGGTGTTCCCGCGCTGCAACTTCACCTGCACCCCCTGCTACCACTCGGCCGATGCCAACCGGGTGCGGGTCGACGGCGCCCACACCCTCGCCGAGGTCGAGGCCCAGATGGCCCATCTCGCCTCGGTGCGCGGCCCGCACGCGCATGCCCAGCTGATCGGCGGCGAAGTGAGCCTGCTCGATCCCGACGACCACGCCGAAGCCCTCGCCATCATGCGCCGGTGGGGCCGCGAGCCGATGAGCTTCACCCACGGGGACTTCGACGACGCCTACCTGGAGCGCCTGGCGCTCGGCCCCGACGGCAGGCCACGGTTTCGGCGCCTGTCGTTCGCCGGGCACTTCGACACGACCATGCGCGGCCGAAGGGGTCTGCGCCGCCCGGCCACCGAAGCCGAGCTCGACCCCTACCGCCAGGCGTTCTGTGACATGTTCCGACGGCTTCGCGCCGAGCACGGCGTGAAGTTCTTCCTCGCCCACAACATGACGGTCACCCCCAGCAACGTGGACGAGATCCCCCAGGTGATCCGCGACTGTCGTTCCATGGGCTTCAACATGCTCTCCTTCCAGCCAGCCGCCTTCGTCGGCGACGCGCGTCGCTGGCGGGAGGACTACGCCAGCCTCGAGGCCGACGCCGTGTGGGCGAGGATCGAAGCGGGCGCCGGGGCACACCTTCCTTTCCGGGTCTTCCAGACCGGCGACGAGCGTTGCAACCGCTCCGCATTCGGCTACTACCTCGGCGAGCGGTGGTTCCCGGTGCTCGACGACGACGACCCGGAAGACCTCGCGGCACGTGACGCCTTCTTCACCTACCTCGGCGGGATCCACTGGGGGGCGCGACCAGCACTGCTGGTGGCTCGCCTGGCACGTGTGCTCGCCGCCCACCCCCGCCTGGCTGCCACCGCGGGCCGATGGCTCGCCCGGCGGGTGCGCCGGGCGGGCGGTGTCGTGGCCGTCGTCCGTGCCCTGCGGCGAGGCGAGCTCGTGCCGATGACCTTCGTCATGCACCGCTTCATGCACGCCGAGGACGTGAAGCCGGCCTGGGAGCTGCTACAGCGGGGCGAGACGAGCGACGACCCCCGGATCCGAGAGACCCAAGAGCGCCTCCAGGCCTGCTTCTATGCCATGGCCCACCCCGAGACCGGCCAGATCGTCCCCGCCTGCGTCCAGCACAGCGTGCTCGACCCCGCAGAGAACGCCACCCTCGTCGAGCTGCTACCGCTCCCTCGTAGGCGAACGGTGTCGCAGCCGGTGCCAGCTTCGGCGGCGGGCGCCGCCGCAGCAAAGGACGAGCCGTGCTGATCGGGCTGATCTCAGGCTCGGGCTCCGAGCACTGGCCCGGCCTCGAGCACGAACAGCAACGGACCGCCGAGACCGCCTACGGCCCGGTCGAGCTGGTGTCCGGTCGGGTCGGCGAGGTCGACGTCGTCCACCTCTCTCGGCACGGCCCGTCGCACCGGCGCCTGTCGAACCACGTCGAGCACAAGGCCAACCTGTCGGCCCTCATCGCGGCCAAGGCGGACGCGGTGATCGGCTGCACCGTGTGCGGCTCAGTCGACCCTTCGCTCACCCCCGGCTCCCTCGTCGTCTTCGACGACCTCTACTTCCCCTCCAACCGCCTTCCCGACGGGACCCTGTGCACCTGGCACGACGAGGCCGGGGCGGCCGGTCGGGGGCATTGGATCTTCGACCGGCCATTCAGCGGGCCGCTGCGCCGGGCGCTCGTGCGCGCCGGGGAGGGTCTCGACGCGCCGCTGGTGGACGGCGGCGTCTACGGACATGTCGACGGTCCGCGGTTCAACACCCGAGCCGAGATCACCGCCCTGGCACAAGTCGGGGTGAGCGCAGTGAGCCAGACTGCCGGTCCCGAGGCGGTGCTCGCCGGCGAAGCCGGGCTCCCCTACGCGCTGGTCGGCTTCGTCACCGACTACGCGAACGGCGTGGCGGACGAGCCCGAGGCGCTGGAGGCACTGCTGGCCAGGGTCGCCCAGAGCGGGGAGCGCTTCGCGTCGCTCGTTGCCGCCGTCCTGCCGCAGCTGTCAGCCGACGACCTGGCCCCTGCCGGCACCGTCCACCGGGTGGACCCGTGACTGATGAGCGAGCCGTCCTCGTGATGACCAAGGCGCCGCGACCGGGTCGTGTGAAGACGCGCCTCACCCCGATGCTCGGCGACGACCGCTGCGCGGCGCTGCAGGCAGCGCTCATCACCCGCGCCGCCACGACGGCGACCTCGGTTGCTCCTGGCGCGACGTTCGTCGCCCTCGATCCCCCCGACGCCCGGGAGGAGCTCGCCGGTCTTCTTCCCGCGGGCGTCGCACTGGTCCCCCAGCGCGGGAGCCACCTCGGTGAGCGTCTGGCCGGTGCCGGCGCCGACGTCTTCGCCGCCCACCGGGGACCGATCGTCGTCGTCGGCACCGACATCCCGCTTCTCAAGGCGCGGCATCTGCACGACGCCTTCGCGGCGCTCGCCGGCGGGGCCGA
>JAKAQM010000024.1 GCA_021822565.1 Actinomycetes bacterium
CCACGCGTCTTCGGGGCTGACGCCCCGAGCGGGGCTCCGCCCCGCACCCCGCCCTAACGCGCCCACGCGCGCGGACAACTCTCGACATTCTCACCTCAGGGACCCGGGGGCTCGACTATGAAAAGGCCGTGGCTGCTGGTCCCGGGCCGGTGTGCTGAGAATGCCACCACGATGGCCTGGACGGGACCTCAACCGCATCGTCGTTGCGCCGAACCAGTGGCCTACCTCACCACGCCGATCTCGCGAGGACTCATAACTCGCTGTGCAGCACCACGTGCACTCCGGGAGGCAGGTGGTTCGAGATCAGCGTGGGCATGCCGATGCCGAGGTTCACGTAGGCCCCGTCTCGAAGGTCCATCGCCGCCCGGGCGGCGATCTGCTCGTGGGTGAGGCTCACGCGGCTCCCCCTTCTGGGCCGGCTTCCCTGGGACGCACCGTGCGCTTCTCGATGCGCTTCTCCCGGCTCGGTTCGGCTTGGACGACCCGCTGGACGAAGATGCCGGGCACGTGCACCACTGCCGGGTCGAGCGTCCCGGCAGGGACCAGCTCCTCGACCTCCGCGATCGTCACGCGGCCCGCCATCGCGCACAGCGGGTTGAAGTTCCGGGTCGACTTGTCGAACACCAGGTTCCCCACCATGTCCCCCCTGCTGGCCCGGACGAGCGCGAAGTCGGTGGTGATCGCGTGCTCGAGGAGGTACCGGCGGCCGTCGAACTCACGCACCTCGCGCGGCGGCGACGCGACCAGGACCGTGCCGTCGGGGGCGTACCGCCACGGCAGACCCCCCTCGGCGACCAGAGTGCCCACCCCTGCCGGGGTGTAGAACGCGGGAATGCCGCAGCCGCCGGCGCGCAGCCGCTCGGCGAGCGTCCCCTGGGGGATGAGCTCCACCTCGAGCTCGCCGGCGAGGAACTGGCGGGCGAACTCCTTGTTCTCACCGACGTAGGAGCTCGTCACGCGTGCGATCCGATGCTGCTCGAGCAGACGGCCGAGCCCCCAGCCGTCGATGCCACAGTTGTTCGAGACGACCGAGAGGTCCGTCGCACCCTTCTCGACGAGCGCGTCGATCAGGTCGACAGGCACGCGTTGTTCAGCATGAACCGCCACCACGAGCTCGCGCTGGGCGCACTGTGGGCTCTCGGCGCCGCCGTGTTACGGCGTCTGCTCCGCTCCCGTTGCGTCGAGGGGGGAGTAGCCCACGTCGATCACCTTGCGGACCGGGTGGCGGTAGACGGTCTGGACCATCTGGGTGGTGGTGTGCCCGAGCACATCGGCGATCTGCTCGATGGGGACTCCGGCGTCGGACATGAGGCTCGTCGCAGAGTGGCGCAGCTCGTAGGGGATGAGAGGCGGCAGCCCTGCGCGCTCGAGGACAGTCTTCAAACGGCGTCGCAAGCTCCACCGGTCGACGGGGTTCCCAGAGCTCGTGCAAAAGACGAGCCCGAGCGGGTTCCAGCCCTCTCCTCCCGTCGCGCATTCTTCCTCCCAGGCCTCCCGTCGGCGCCGGAAGGCGTCGGTGAGCTCGTCGGGCATCTTGAGCGTGCGGCGCGCCTTGGCCGTCTTGGGTGCCCCGAGGCGCATGCCGTCGGGGTCGTGGAGCCTGCTCTGGGTGATCGCGAGCACGCCTGCCTCCACGTCGACGCCGTCCCAGGTGAGGCCGGTGAGCTCCCCAGGGCGCAGCCCGAGGGCCAGTCCGCAGAGCCACAGCGCCTCGAGCCGGTGGCCGCGGATCGCCGCCTTGAAGCGTGAGACGTCCTCTGGGAGAAGGACACGGCGCGTGGGCTTGTCGTGCTTCGCCTTCACCGGCAGGTTGGCGAGACGGGCGACGTTTCGCCCGACGAGCCCGCGGCGCTCGGCGTGGGTGAGGGCGAGCGAGAGGACCGTTCGTGAGATCCGCAGGGTGCTGCGGCTGAGGCCCTTCTTCGCCAGCGTACGCAGCGCGCTCTCTACGTCGTCCGCGCTGAGCTCGCTCAGGCGGCGCCGGCCGAGCGAGGGGACGAGGTACTGGTTCACGACGCGGGAGTAGAGGTCGATCGTGTTGGGCGCAGCCCTGCGCGTCGGGAGGACGTCGGTCGCCCAGCGCTCCAGGTACTCGCCCGTGAGCACCTCCGGTCCGTGGAATTTGCCGTGCTCGGCAGCGTCCTGGAGGCGCCGGAGCGCCGCCCGGGCCTCTTCCATGGTCGCGGCGTAGGCCTTCTTGCGGTCCCTCCTACCGTCCGCCCCGACCCCGCGATCCACCGACGCGACGTAACGCGCTTTCGCCGCGTCGTAGTAGATCGACCCCTCACCCTTGGGCCTGCGCCTCTCGCGCCCAGAGGCCCCTCTTCCCCGCCGCCTAGCGGCCGCCTTCTCCATCTGCGAACGTCCCCCTTCACTCGCCGACCGGTCGGACCCGCGCCGCCGGGGAGCCTATTGGGGAGCCTATCGGGGAGCCTAAACGGGCACACGGGTACGGACGCGGGTGGACGGCTGTGGATTCTTGTCACCGTCATTGATGAAGAACACCCTAATCATCGGTCCTTTCGACCAGGGTGTTCTGGTCGGGGAGGGGGGATTCGAACCCCCGACCTCGTGCACCCAAAGCACGTGCGCTACCAGGCTGCGCCACTCCCCGGCTTCCGCGGCACCTCTCCGCGGCTCCCGAGCCTACGCCGCACGCCCTGGCTCGGGTCCCCGGTCCCCAGCGACACGGAAGCCTCTGGGCGACGGCTCAGACCTTCTTCCCGAGGATCCTGTTCATCTTGGTGCCGCAGACGGGGCACGATCCCTGGGCCGCGCGGCGCCCGTTGGCGAGCTGGACCTCGTTCCCGTCGAACGCGCGCTTCTCACGGCACTTGACGCAGTACCCCTCGTACTCTGCCATCGGATGGCTCCTCTCTCCTCGTCTCTTCTTCTCTCTTCGTCGATCTCGGGTCGTCACCGGATCTCTCGGGTCGTTACCGGATCTCTCGGGTCGTCACCGGATCTCGGGGACGGCTCCGTGCCGGGCACTTCGCACGATCCGCGCCTGCCGGTGACGCCGGGCAAGCTAGCCGCAGCGACCCTCGGGCTGGGGGATGGGTCCGCCGGTCGTGTCGGCGCCGACCCCCGGCCCGACGCCCGATCGGCGCGCTGGCCCCGAGGGCGCCCGGTAGAGTGAGGGACCCATGCGAGCGACCTCCGAAACGGTTGAAGGCAACAAGGTTCGTCTGTCGGTGGAAGTCGACGAAGCTGAGGTGGACCGTGTCCTCGCCGACGCCGTCCGGACGCTCTCCCGCCAGGCCCGTGTCCCGGGCTTCCGCCCGGGCAAGGTCCCGCGTCAGGTGCTCGAAGCCCGCATGGGGGGCGCGGCGGCCCTGCGGACGGAGGCGCTGCGAGAGGCGATCCCCGATTTCTACGCCCGCGCCCTCGCAGACGCCGAGATCGACCCCATCTCGCCCCCGGAGATCGACATCACCTCGGGCCAGGACGCAGGCGCGCTGGCGTTCGACGCCGTGGTCGAGGTCCGGCCCGTCGTCCCCATTCCCGGTTACGCAGGGTTGAAGGTCACGATCCCGACGCCGAAGGTCGCCGAGTCCGACGTCGACGCGCAGATCGATCGGCTGCGTGAGACCGACGCCGAGCTCGTAGAGGTGGAGCGTCCGGCGAGAGACGGCGATCACGTCACCCTCGACATCCATGGGACCCTGCCGGACGGCGAAGAGGTGCTCGGCGCGGACGATTTCCTCTACGAGGTGGGGAGCGGCCGCGTCGTGCCGGACCTCGACGACCAGCTTCGAGGGTCCAACGTCGGCGATGCCCTTGCGTTCAGTGCCAACGCGCCGGGTGGGTCACCCGTGGAGGAACGCGACATCGCCTTCCGCGTACTGGTGAAAGACGTGAAGGAGAAGAAGCTCCCCGAGGTGACCGACGAGTGGGCTGCGGAGGCCTCCGAATTCCCCACGGTCGAGGAGCTACGAGCTGATCTTCGAGACCGGTTGGCGAAGACGAAGATCGTCCAAGCCCAGCTCGCGCTGCGCCAGGGGGCTCTCGCGGCGCTCGCCGAGCTCGTCGAGGACGACCAGGTGCCTGAGGTCCTGGTCGAAGAAGAGCTACGCGAACGACTGCACGATCTCGGCCACCGCCTCGAGCAGCAGGGGCTCAGCGTGGGGCAGTTCCTCCAGCTGACCGGGATGGCCGAGGAGGCATTCCTCGCGGATCTGCGGACCGAGGCTCGCCAAGCGGTGAAGAGCGACCTTGCACTGCGATCTCTGGCTGAGCAGGAGTCGCTCGAGGTGGGTGACGACGAGATCGACGCGGAGATCGACGCGATGGCTTCTCGTCTCCAGCTCCAGCCTGCCGTCGTCCGTGAACGTCTCACGCGCGGCGGCCGGATCCCCGCGGTACGCTCGGAGCAGCGGAAGGCCAAGGCGCTTGCCTGGCTTCTCGACCACGTCGAAGTGGTCGACGAGGAGGGGGCTTCGGTCTCCCGCGAAGAACTGCGAGCGGACGAGAGCATGGAGGTGACGCGTCCTTCTGGTGGCCTGGCAGCGGACGTAGGTGACATCGCCGGCGGTGCGACGGGGGAGGTGCCCGAAGGGGCGCTGGTCGATGCCGGGAGCGGGACGGACGACGGGGAGGTCGAGGCATGAACGCCGTGCAAGGTGAAAGGTTCCAGGCCAGGAACTACCTGGTGCCCACCGTGGTCGAGCAGTCGAACCGGGGGGAGCGCGCGTACGACCTCTACTCGCGGCTGCTGCGCGAGCGGATCATCTTCCTCGGCACGCCCATCGACGATGCGGTCGCCAACCTCGTGTGCGCGCAGCTGCTCTTCCTCGAATCCGAGGAGCCGGACAAGGACATCCACCTCTATATCAATTCGCCGGGGGGGGAGATCACCGCGCTCTTCGCCATCTACGACACGATGAAGTACATCAAGCCGGACGTGTCGACGTTCTGCTTCGGGCAGGCCGCGTCAGCCGCCGCAGTCCTGCTTGCGGCGGGTGCCCACGGCAAGCGGTTCGCCCTCCCGCACGCGCGGGTGCTGCTGCACCAGCCGTTCGGAGGGGTCGAAGGCCAGGCCAGCGATATCGAACTGCAGGCGAAAGAGATCCTGCGGATGCGCGATCTGCTGAACAGAATGCTCGCGGCGGACACCGGCCAGCCGCCGGAGAAGGTCGGCAAGGACACTGACCGGGACTTCGTGATGACCGCTGACGAAGCCGTCGCGTACGGTGTCATCGATGAAGTGATCACTGCGCGGGATGCCCCTGCGCTCGAAGCGGTCGGTGCCGCGTAGGAACGAATTGGCGGGCCAGCCGGTGGCCGTGGTCCCAAGCTGTCGAAAGGCCGTCAGGATGGGCAGGAATGGCCGGTTGTCCGAGTAGAGGAGAGGGCAGTGGCGAAGTTCGGCGAGGGGGGAGACCTGGTGAAGTGCAGCTTCTGCGGCAAATCGCAGAAGCAGGTGAAGAAGCTCATCGCCGGCCCCGGTGTCTACATCTGCGACGAGTGCATCGACCTGTGCAACGACATCATCGCGGAGGAGCTCACCGAGAGTAGCGACCTCAGTTTCGAGGATCTTCCGAAGCCACGGGAGATCTTCGAATTCTTGAACGACTATGTGGTCGGACAGGAGTACGCGAAGAAGATCTTGTCGGTCGCGGTCTACAACCATTACAAGCGGGTGCAGGCGGGGACGACGACTGACGACGACGCCGTGGAGCTCGCGAAGTCGAACATTCTCCTGCTCGGGCCCACCGGCTGCGGGAAGACGCTGCTCGCACAGACGCTCGCCCGCATGCTGAACGTGCCGTTCGCGATCGCGGATGCCACTGCGCTGACGGAGGCGGGGTACGTGGGAGAGGATGTGGAGAACATCCTGCTCAAGCTCATCCAGGCTGCCGACTACGACGTGAAGCGGGCGGAGACCGGGATCATCTACATCGACGAGATCGACAAGATCGCCCGCAAGAGCGAGAACCCCTCGATCACGCGCGACGTCTCGGGGGAGGGGGTCCAGCAGGCCCTCTTGAAGATCTTGGAGGGCACCACGGCATCGGTGCCCCCCCAGGGGGGGCGCAAGCACCCCCATCAGGAGTTCATCCAGATCGACACCACGAACATCCTCTTCATCTGCGGTGGCGCGTTCGCCGGTCTGGACAAGATCATCGAAAGCCGGATCGGGCGCAAGGGCATGGGGTTTCGCGCCGAGGTGCGGCAGCGTAACGAGCACGACGACACCGAGATCCTCCGCCACGTCCTCCCTGAGGACCTGATGAAGTTCGGGCTCATCCCCGAGTTCATCGGCCGCCTTCCGGTCGTAGGAGCGGTCAGCCAGCTCTACAAGGATGCCCTCATCCGGATCCTCGTCGAGCCGAAGAACGCTCTGACCCGCCAGTACCAGCGTGTGTTCGCGCTCGACGGCATCGAGCTCGAGTTCGCTCCGGACGCGCTGGAAGCGGTCTCGGAGCAAGCGCTCTTGCGAGGGACCGGCGCGCGCGGTCTGCGCGCCATCCTCGAGGAGGTGCTTCTGGACGTGATGTACGACCTGCCCAGCAGGAGCGACGTGGGGAAGTGCGTCGTCGACCGAGCGGTCGTGCTCGATCGGGTCCACCCGACTCTCGTCCCCTTGGGGGAGTCGCCGACGAAGGCTGTGACCCGGAGCCGCCGGGCAGCATCCTGATCGGCTGAGCACGGCGTTCATGGCGCCGGCCTTCGCCTCCCTCGAGGACGCCATCTGCTGGCTCGACGGCCACATCGACTTCGAGTCGAAGAGCCCCGGCCGGCGGTCGTTGCCGACCCTCGACCGCATGCGCGAGCTCATGCGTGCGCTCGGTGATCCCGAGCGCGCCTATCCCGCGATCCACGTCACCGGCACGAACGGGAAGGGCTCGACCGCGGCCATGGCCTCGGCCCTGCTCAGTGCACGGGGGCTCTCGGTCGGCACCTACACCAGTCCAAACCTTTCCAAGGTGAACGAGAGGATCTCGCGCTCGGGAACCGCCATCGACGACGGTTCCCTTCGCGAGGTGCTGAGCACCCTGTCGCTGATCGAGCCAACCCTCGCGGACCGCCCGACGCGCTTCGAGCTGCTCACCGCGGCAGCGTTCACGTGGTTCGCCGATGTGGCGGTGGACGCGGCGGTGGTGGAAGTCGGCGTGGGTGGCACGTGGGACGCGACCAACGTGGTCGACGGCACCGTCGCGGTCCTCACGAACGTGAGCTATGACCACACCGACATCCTCGGCCCCACGCTCGACGGCATCGCCCGCGACAAGGCGGGCATCGTGAAGCCGGGGAGCATCGTGGTAGTAGGAGAGCAAGACCCTTTACTCGTGCACGCGATCCGCTCGGTCGCCGACGAAGCTGGTGCCGCGCAGGTATGGGTCCGTGGCGAGGAATTCGACTGCACGAGCAACCGCCTCGCGGTTGGCGGCCGCCTGGTCGACCTCCGGACCCCGGGAAGCCGCTACCGCGACGTGGCGGTGCCGCTCCATGGCGAGCACCAGGGGCTGAACGCCGCGTGCGCGCTGGCGGCGGTCGAGGCGTTCTTCGGAGCGCCGCTCGATCGGGACGTCGTGGCGGAAGGGTTCGCCAAGGTCAGCGTCCCCGGCCGCCTCGAGGTCGTGGGGCGCAGGCCGCTGTGCCTCCTCGACGGAGCGCACAATGTCGCCGGCATGCAGGCGCTCTCTCGTGCGCTCGGTGACTTCGCAGTGCCGGGCAGGACGGTCGCGGTGATCGGCATGCTCACCGGGCGCGACCCGTCGGCGATGGTCGCCCCCCTCGTATCTGCAGGCGTGCGAACCCTGGTCGCGTGTGCTCCGGCATCGCCGAGGGCCCAGCCGCCAGAAGCCGTCGCCGACGCGGCGAGGGCGGCCGGCATGGAGGTCGTCGTGGCTGGGACGGTCGCCGATGCGGTGCGGCTCGGACTGGAGGCCGTCGGCAGCGAGGGTCTCGTCGTGATCGCCGGCTCGTTGTACGTGGTGGCCGAAGCTCGCAGCCTCCTCGTCGAGGCGCCGGCGGGTGCGCCACCCGGCCGATGACGGGTGCGCCACCCGGCCGATGACGGGTGCGCCACCCGGCCGCTGAGGCGGTTTTCGGCGCTGCGTGCGCCCTGCTAGGGTCCACGGCTCGTGACCAGAACCCTCGTCATCGTGAAGCCCGACGCGATGGAGCGCGGTCTCGCAGGGGAAATTCTCTCTCGCTTCGAGCGCAAGGGCCTGCGCGTCGCGGCCGCCGAGCTGCGGACCATCACACGGGGCACCGCGAGCCGCCACTACGCCGAGCACCAGGGAAAGCCGTTCTTCGAGAGCCTCGTCACGTTCATCACCCGTTCGCCGGCCCTGATCATGGTTGTCGAAGGGCCGGACGAGGACACCTACGCCGTGGTTCGCACGCTCATGGGGACGACCAACCCGAAGCAAGCGGCACCCGGGACCATCCGAGGTGACCTGGCGATCGAACTGACCGAGAACCTGGTGCACGGATCGGACTCGCCCGAGTCCGCAGCACGTGAGATCGACCTGTTCTTCCCTGAGCTGGATCTTCCCTGAGCTCGGCCGCCTGTGGAGCGGGGCAGGTCCCGCCTGTGGAGCGGGGCGGGTCCCGCCCTTGTGCAGCGACGGGTGGTCCCGGTAGCCTTGGGGCTACCCCCTGTCGGAGGACCCTTGCGAGGTCCCCGGCGTGACGTCCTTCGGGATTCGGTCCTCGGAGAGGAGCCCTAGGTCGATGCCTGACAATCGTCTGAACCTGCTCGGCCGCGACATGGCGGTCGATCTCGGCACCGCGAACACGCTCGTCTACGTGCGGGGGCGGGGCATCGTGCTGAACGAGCCGTCGGTCGTCGCCGTCGATGTAAAGGACGGACGCCCGCTTGCCGTGGGCGCCGAGGCGAAGCGCATGATCGGCCGGACCCCGAGCAACATCCAAGCGATCCGGCCTCTGAAGGACGGTGTCATCGCAGACTTCGAGATCTGCGAGAAGATGCTGCGCTACTTCATCCACCGGGTGCACCAGCGCCGCTTCGCGAAGCCCCGCATGGTGATCTGCGTGCCCTCTGGGATCACCGGGGTGGAACAACGGGCGGTGATGGAGGCTGCCGAGTATGCGGGGGCTAGGAAGGCCTACATCATCGAGGAACCGATGGCTGCAGCGATCGGCGCAGGGCTTCCGGTGCACGAGCCCACGGGCAACATGGTCGTCGACATCGGGGGTGGAACCACCGAGGTTGCCGTGATCTCCTTGGGCGGCATCGTGACGAGCCAGTCCGTGCGCATCGGAGGCGACGAGCTCGACGAGGCCATCGTCTCCTACGTGAAGAAGGAGTTCAGCCTTGCGCTCGGGGAGCGGACGGCGGAGGAGATCAAGATCGCCCTCGGGTCGGCCTACCCCCTGGAGGAGGAGTTGCACGCGGAGATCCGCGGTCGTGACCTCGTAACGGGTCTGCCGAAGACCGTCGTCGTGTCCACCGAGGAGATCCGGAGAGCGATCGACGAGCCGGTCTCGGCCATCGTCGACGCAGTGAAGGTGACGTTGGACCGCACGCCTCCCGAGCTTGCTGCCGACATCATGGAGCAAGGCATCGTGCTGACCGGCGGGGGTGCGCTCCTGCACGGTCTGGAGTCCCGCCTCCAGCACGAGACGGGGATGCCGATCGTGGTGGCGCGGGACCCGCTGAACTGTGTCGCGGTGGGGAGTGGGCAGTGCCTGGAGGAGTTCGAGGCGCTCAAACGCGTCTTGATCACCTCGTCCGCTCGCTGACCCGCGCAGGTCCGAAGTCGACGTGGCGAAGGCGGTCAGGCAGCGGAGGTCGCGTCGAACGCTCGCGACGTTCCTCGTGCTCGTGCTCCTCTCGGTCACGATCATCACGCTCGACGAGACTGGGCGCGCCGCGTCCTTGACCTCGGGGCTCAAGTCCCTGGCCTCTGACATCTATTCGCCGCTCCGTCATGGCGTGAACGGCGTGCTCGACCCGATCGGACGCTTCTTCGCGGGTGCGGTCGACTACGGCTCGCTCGAGGCGGAGAACCAGAAGCTGCAAGACCAGATCCTCGGGCTCGAACGTCAGCATGCATCGGATATCGCTGGGCAGCGAGAGTACGCTGCGCTCCAACGGCTGCTGGCTACCGAGAGGCTCCCGTCGATCGCCTCCCTGCCCGCCGTCCCCGCAGAGGTGACAGCCCAGAACGTCTCGAACTTCGCCGCGACCGTCAACATCGACAAAGGCAGGGACCAGGGGGTGACGCTGGGGGATCCCGTCGTCGGGCCGGGAGGGCTCGTGGGCGTGGTGGTGACAGCCACGCGCGGCACCGCGACGGTGCGCCTGCTCACGGACGGGAAATCCGCGATCGGTGTCTCCTTCGGCCACCAGCAGGCGGCGACGCTCGATGGTGCGGGAGCAGGCCGGCTCCTCCAGATCCAGTACGTGCCGTCCACAGCTCGGATCTCCCGCGGTGAGCTCATCTCGACGAGCGGGCTCCAGGGGGGTGCCCTGCCGCCCGGCATCCCGGTCGCCACCGTGACGTCGGTCCACAGCGTGGTCGGCGCCGCCGACAAGCAGGTGACCGCGCGCCCCCTCGCCGATCTGAACGACTTGACCTACGTGGAGGTCATCCAGTGGTCTGGGTCGTCGTGAGCGCGGGAGCGGCGCCATGAGTGGACGTGTCGTCGTCCGGACGCTGCTGGTCGTCGCGATTGCGCTGTTGGCCCAGATGACGGTGCTGCTCGACATCCGGGTCAGCGGTGCGTCACCGGAGGTCATGTACCTCATCGGCATTGCCGCGGGGATCGTCGGTGGGCCGGTCGACGGTGCGGTGGTCGGGTTCGTCGCGGGGATCGCGGTGGACCTCCTCTCGCCCACCCCACTGGGGATGACCGCGCTCGTCGGCACCCTCGTCGGCTTCGGGGTCGGGGCAGTCTCCGGGGGCGTGGTGCGGGAGGTGCGTGGCCTACCGACGTTGCTCGCGCTCGGCGGGAGTGTCATCGCGGTCATGCTGTACGCCGTGCTCGGCAAGGTGCTCGGGGAGCCTCAGTTCCTCCGTGTGGATCTGGTCGCGGTCGTCGCCGTCGTCGCCGTCGCCAATGCCGTGCTCGCCGGGCCCGCAGTCCGCCTCATGCGTTGGGCGCTAGAGCCGTCCGCCGACGAGCCCGCCGCGAGCAGGCGCCGATGAGCCGCCGCGGGCGACGCCGCCCCTTTCACGGGGGTCGGCTCTTTCCGAGGCCCTCGACCCGCGGCAAGGCCCGCCGCGCGAGCGGGCGCGATCCGCACCGTGCTCGGCACCTTCGCATGCGGCCGCGGCGGAGCGTCAACGTCGCCGCCTTCGTCGCCGCGCCCGAGGAGGTCCCCTCCCGCCCGAGGGTCCGCATACGCGTGGTGGGGGCGATCGTCTTCGTGCTCTTCGCGGTGATGGCGCTGCGGTTATGGGACATCCAGGTGATCAACCGCCACCAGTACGCGTCGGCGGTGACGCAGGACGTGCTGAGAACCGTGACAATCCCTCCGCCTCGCGGGCTGATCGTGGATCGCCGAGACACGGTGTTGGCCGGCAACAAGGTGGAGAACGAAGTGGTCCTCTCCCGGGCCGAGGCCGCCAAGGACCCGGCGATCGTCGGGAAGGTGGCCGCCTTGTGCGGGATCACGCCGACCGCGGTCAGGGCTGCGCTCACAGATCTCCAGTACAACTCCTACGAGCCGGTGCCCGTGCTGCAGAATGCCTCGCCCGCGCTGGTGCAGTACCTGAGCACGCACCACTCCGAGTTCCCCGGCGTCACAGTGGTCCAGGTGACCGTCCGGGACTACCCCCAGGGTGGGACAACCGCGACGCAGGTGCTCGGCTACACCGGACCGATCACAGCCACACTGCTCAGGAAGGACGCGAGCCAGGGCTACACGCCGACCTCCCAGATCGGGAAGACCGGGGTCGAAGCGGTCGAGCAGCGCTATCTGCGCGGCAAGCCCGGCCGCGAGACAATCGAGGTCACTCCGACGGGCACACCAGTTGGCGGGCCTGTGCGCAAGACCCCACCGGTGCAAGGGGACACCGTCGAGCTCAACATCACAGCAGGTCTCCAGAAGTACGCGCAGCAGGCCCTCACACAGGACATGGCTGCAGATCGCAGGGGCCCCACACACGGCGCGGCCCCGAACGGCGCCGCCGTCGTGCTGAACGCGAAGACCGGAGCCGTGCTCGCACTGACCTCCAATCCGTCCTACAGCCTCACAGAATGGGTGGGCGGCATCTCGACGGCCAACTACGACGCGCTCAAGGCAGGCTGCACGGTCGCGACAGGTGCATGCCCGCTCAACGACTACGCGATCCAGGGCCTCTATACCCCCGGGTCGACCTTCAAGCTCGCCACCGCGACGGCGGCGCTTCAGGACGGACTCATCGGCATCTCCACAACGATCGACGACGTCGGGATCTTCACAGTCAGGTCGCACGGGTACCCGACATGCGTCGGGAAGTGCACGTTCCACGACGCGACAGCGTTCGACGCGGGGATCATCACAATCCGGCTCGCCCTGACCGAGTCGGACGACTACTTCTTCTACACACTGGGGCTGCACTTCTGGCGCACACGTGCCCGGTACGGGGCCACAGCGATCCAGCGTGTCGCCCACGAGTACGGTTTCGGCGACTTGACCGGGATCGACCTTCCGGGGGAGGTGCAGGGCCGCGTCGACAGCCTGCGCGTGCGTGAGGCGTTGCACGCGCAGGCGCCCAAGGCGTTCCCGAACGTCTCGTGGTACCCGGCCACAAACCTGGAGATGGCCTTCGGCCAGGGGGAGACCGTCATCACGCCGATCGAGGAAGCCATGGCGTACGCGACGTTCGCGGATCACGGCATCCGGCATCGGCCCGAGGTCGTCGGCGCGATCGTGACCCCGGATGGCAGGGTCGTGAGGCGCATCGCGCCCCAGGTCACCGGTCACGTGACGATCTCGACAGCCAACTACCAGGCGATGCTCCAGGGCTTCATCGGTGTCACGCACACACCCAAGGGCACCGCGTATGCGATCTTCCAGCAGTACTCCCACGTGCCGAGCTCCTACGTGATCGCGGGAAAGACCGGGACGGCGACAACGGCCACATCGACGCTGCGCGCGCCGAACGCGTGGTTCGTCGGGTTCGGGCCGATCGGTGCCGCTACCCAGTACGTCGTCGTCGCCGCCGTCGCGCAGGGTGGCTACGGCGACCAGGCGGCCGCGCCGGCGGTGGCGAACATCTTCAACTACCTCTACGCGCACCCGCCGAACCAGACGTTGAAGCTGCCCACGGCTGCCCGGCAGCCGTCTCTCGCCCCCGCGAGATCGAACACCGCTGCAAGCACGACGACGACGACGACGCCCCGCGCCCCCGCCACGACGTCGACAACGAGCCCGACCACGCCGGCGTCGAGCACGCCGACGACACCGGCGCCCACCGTCCCCACCACGCCGACGACCACGACCCCCACGACCACCACGCCGACGACCACGACCCCCACGACCACCACGCCGACGACCACGACCCCCACGACCCCCACGCCGACGACCACGACCCCGACGACCACCACCCCGACGACCACGACCCCCACGACCACCACGCCGACGACAGGGCGCACGGGCGCCGCGGTGGCGACCCGCGAACCCAGGGATGCGGCTGCGAGCCCGGGTGCAGCGGAGACCGTGCGGGCGCCGCCGTAGACTGCAGCGGTCATGGTCCCGGTGGAGACGCCGACGTTCGAGCCTTCGGCGCCAGAGCCGGCGGCTCGGGCGTCGGCCCAGTCGCTGTGGAGCCGGGTCGAGGCGCTCCTTCCCGACGTGCAGAAGCCTGCGCGCTACGTCGGCGGCGAAGAGGGCGCGCGTTCGCCCGTGCACGGCGAGGGGCGGGTGGCCTGGCTGCTCTGCTACCCCGACACCTACGAGATCGGCCTTCCGAATCAAGGCCTGCAGATTCTCTACGAGCTGCTGAACGACCGGGACGATGCGCTCGCGGAGCGGTCGTACGCGCCTTGGGTCGACATGGAGTCGGCGATGCGTGCTGATGGGGTGCCGCTCTTCTCCGTCGAGAACCATCTCCCGGCGCGCGCGTTCGACGTGCTGGCCTTCAACGTGTCCGCCGAGCTCGTGTACACGAACGTGCTCAACATGATCGACCTCGCTGGCTTGCCCGTGCGCTCGTCGTCGCGCGACCCAGGCGACCCGCTCGTCGTGGCCGGCGGCCATTGCGTGTTCAATCCGGAGCCGCTGGCCGATTTCGTGGACGCGTTCGTCGTCGGCGAGGGTGAGGAAGTTGTCGGCGAGGTGAACGAGCTGCTGGCGGCGCATCTCCCGACGCGGAGCGCGTCGGATCGCGAGGACCTCTTGCACGCCCTCGCGAGGATCCCCGGGGTGTACGTCCCCTCCCTCTTCCTGCCCTGCTACGAGGACGGCCGGCTCGTCGCCCTGGAGCCGCTTCCCGGCGTCCCAGCCGTCGTCGAGAAGCGAACCGTCGCCGACCTCGGGCAGTGGCCCTATCCGCGCCGCCAGCTCGTCCCGATCACCGAGGTCGTCCACGACCGGTTGAACGTCGAGGTGTTCCGTGGCTGCACGCGCGGCTGCCGCTTCTGCCAGGCCGGGATGATCACCCGCCCGGTGCGCGAGCGGCCCGCTGACCAGGTCCGAACGATGGTCGAAGAGGGCCTTTGCCGCACGGGGTACGAGGAGGTCGCGCTGACGTCCTTGTCGACCGCCGACTACTCGGGCATCGAGCAGCTGGTCCGTGATGTGATCGGCGACCCGCGCCATGAGGGTCGGGTCTCGGTGAGCCTGCCGAGCCTGCGCGTCGACGCCTTCACCGTCGGAACGGCTGCGGAGATCCAGCGCGTCCGGAGGACCGGCCTCACCTTCGCGCCCGAAGGCGGCACCTGGCGCATGCGCAAGGTGATCAACAAGCTCATCTCCGAAGAGGATCTCTACAGCGCCGTGGACGCCGCCTTCAGCCAAGGGTGGAGACGGGTCAAGCTCTACTTCCTCATCGGGCTGCCGACCGAGCGGGACGAGGACGTCATCGCCATCGCCGAGCTCGGAGCGCGCTGCGTGGAGATCGGGCGGCGGTACCACCGCGCGGTGACCGTCGTCGCCTCCGTCGGCGGGTTCGTGCCCAAGCCCCAGACCCCGTTCCAATGGGCGTCGCAGGACACCGCCGAGGAGCTGTGCCGCAAGATCGCGCTCATCAGGGGGGCAGCGCGAGGGGTGCGGGGGCTCACCATCCGCTGGCACGACCCGGAGGCGTCGGTGGCAGAGGGGATCGCGAGCCGCGGGGACCGGCGCGTCGGTGCGGTCGTCGAACGCGTGTGGAGAGCTGGCGGGACGTTCCAGGAGTGGTCCGAGCAGTTCGACCTCGGCCTGTGGGACGACGCGCTCGCAGCCGAAGGGCTGACTCTTGGCGACGTCGTGCATCGCAGCCGTGACCGCGACGAGTGCCTGCCGTGGGGGCACATCTCGGCAGGATTGCACCCGGACTTCTTGTGGGGAGACTGGCTAGAGGCGCTGGAGGGCGGCGCCGTCGAGGATTGCCGGTGGACCCCTTGCTACGACTGCGGCGCATGCACCGGCTTCGGCCTCGAGCACGTGGTGGCCTCGCCGAGACCCCCTGCCGGTGGCAGCCAGGGGACCGGGCAGGACCTCGAGCACGGCGGACGCGTCCCGGTCCATCTCGTCGGTGCCAGGCGCTGAGCACGATGCTGGGGGAGGCGACTGCAACAGGGACGCGCCTGCGAGCCCGGTACTCGAAGACCGGCAAGGTGCGCTTCACGAGCCATCGCGACGTCGTGCGCATGTGGGAGAGAGCGCTGCGACGAAGCGGCCTTCCGGTCGCGTGGTCGGAGGGCTACTCACCGAGGCCACTTCTCAGCTTCGGCCACGCCCTACCGACGGGAGCCGAGTCGTTCGCCGAGTACCTCGACATCAGGCTCGCTCCAGGGTTGGCCACGGTGCCCGGCACCCGCACGCCGGCACAGGACCTGCGCGTGGAGCTCGCGCAGCGGCTGACCGCGCTCTTGCCCGAAGGGGTCGACGTGCACGCGATCGCACCGCTGCCAGTGGGGTCGGGATCGCTCCAGCAGGAGGTATCATCGTGCAGCTGGAAGCTGGAGGTGCACGGTTTGGCATCAGAGGAGCTGACGTCGCGTGTCGAGCGGCTGCTCGCTGCGCCGACTGCCCTCATCGAGCGGGAGCGAAAGGGGCGGATCACGTCCGACGACCTGCGTCCCGCGGTGCTGGCCTTGACGGTGACCGCGTGCGCCGAGGACGGCCTGACAGGCGGGCCGACGACGCACCTCGGGCGTGCCTGGCTCGAGGCCGAGGTCGCCACTCGGCCGCGCGGCGTGCGACCGAGGGAGCTGGTGGAAGTGCTGGGCCCCGGTACGAAGCTCTCGCGAGCTTGGCGGCTGCAGCAATGGATCGAGCGCGACGGCACCCGGAGAGAGCCGCTGGCCATCTGCGGCCAGGAGGTCGGCACCGCCGCCACGCGCGCCGAGAGGCGGGCGTCATGACATGTCGAAGGAGGGATCTCCCTCATGGAAGAGCTGGAGGACGGGAGGACCGCGACGGGTCCCCCGGCGGACGAGGTTGCGCCGGGGGCCGACGGTTCACGGCGGGCGGTGACCCGCTCCCGGGATGACGGGCCGGGAGGCGCCAGGGTAGAGGAGCGCGGAGAAGCGCCAGTGGCGCCGGCCCCTCGGCCGCGGATCGGCGACACGAGGCCTGCGCCGGCAGTGCGCCCAATGGCCGCACCGGCTGCTGCGCCGTCGCAGCGCCGCGGGACCGAGGCCGTCAGGGGGGTCGATGCCAATGGGGTGCCTTCCAAGGAGCCGGCGGTGGCCGAGCAGAAGGGGCACGCCGAGGACGGGAAGACCCTCGCCGGAGAGGGCGCTGCGGCCACCGCAGTCAAGCGACGCCGGCGGCGTGGCGGGCGCGAGCGCAGGGGGCGCTCGACCGGCCGGTACCTCATCTGCGTCCACGTTCAGCCTGGGCTGTCGCAGATCGCGGTCCTCGAAGGTCGCGTGCTCGTGCAGCACTTCGTGTCTCGCGCCCAGGACGAGACGACCCAGATCGACGGCAACATCTACCTCGGTCGCGTCCAGAACGTCCTGCCGGGCATGGAGGCGGCCTTCGTCGACATCGGCATCCCGAAGAACGCCGTCCTCTATCGCGGCGACGTCCGCTACGACGCGGACGACGTCGACGCGGGCGCCCGCAAGGCCGAACCGCGCATCGAAGAGGTGCTTCGCCCAGGGCAGCTGATCCTGTGCCAGGTGACGAAGAACCCGATCGGTGCCAAGGGGGCTCGGCTCACCCAGGAGGTGTCGCTGCCGGGCCGCTTCGTCGTGCTCGTCCCGAACAGCGAGGCCGTGGGCATCTCCAAACGTCTCGGTGACAACGAGCGCCGGCGGTTGCGCAAGATCGTGGACTCGGTGCGCCCACCAGGCCACGGTCTGATCGTCCGTACGGCTGCGGAGGGCGCGACAGAGGCCGAGCTCAGACGGGACGTCGAGGGGCTGCTCGGGCAGTGGTCCTCGATCGAGCGAGCTGCGCAGCGAATGACGGTGCCGGGTCTCTTGTACCGCGAGCCCGATCTGGCCGTGCGGATCCTGCGCGAAGAGCTCAACAGTGAGTACCGGGGCGTCATCATCGACGACCCGGCGCTCTACGACGAGGTGCGCAGCTACGTGGAGACGGTGAGCCCCGATCTCGCCGATCGCGTCGAGCTCTACGACGCCCAGAGCGAGGGGCAGCCCCTCTTCGACCGCTACCACGTGCACGAGCAGCTGCACAAGGCCCTCGATCGCAAGGTGTGGCTGCCCTCGGGGGGGTCGCTCATCATCGAGCGGACCGAGGCACTGACCGTGATCGACGTCAACACCGGCAAGAACGTCGGGAAGAGCAATCTCGAAGAGACCGTCTTCCGCAACAATCTCGAGGCGGCCGACGAAGTGGCCCGTCAGCTCCGGCTCAGGGACATCGGCGGGATCATCGTCATCGACTTCATCGACATGGAGCTGCGGGAGAACCGTGAGAAGGTCGCTGCCGCGCTTCGGGCGGCGCTGGCTCGGGACAAGACGAGGACCCAGGTGTTCGACATCTCCGAGCTCGGGCTCGTCGAGATGACGCGGAAGCGGATCTCGGAGGGCTTGATCGAGTCCCTCTCCACCGAGTGCGAGGTCTGCCATGGGCGCGGCATCGTCCTCGATGCGTCGGTGCTCTGACCGAGCTGCAGTACACTCCCTTTCCCATGTACGCCGTGATCCGCAGCGGAGGAAAGCAGGAGCGCGTCGCCGAGGGCGATCGTGTCCGCCTGGAGCTCCTCGGCCAGCCCGTCGGCTCCGAGGTCGCCCTCGAGCCAGTCCTCGTGGTCGACGACGGGGGAGCCGTGCGCGCCACCGCCGGCGAGCTCGCCGGTGTGACGGTCACGGGGAGGGTGCTTGGTGAGGAGCTGGGCCCCAAGATCAACGCGATGACCTACAAGGCGAAGACCAACCAGCGACGCCGCTGGGGGCATCGCCAGCGGTATTCGACGGTGGAGATCCTCTCCATCGCGACCCGCTGACGACGCCCGCGATCGAGGAGGATCGATGTCGAAGACCAAGGGTGGGGGTTCCACCCGTAACGGCCGGGACTCGAACGCCCAGCGCCTGGGCGTCAAGGTGTTCGACGGCACGGCCGTGCGTGCAGGGGCGATCATCGTCCGCCAGCGTGGCACCCGGTTCCACCCAGGGGTGAACGTCGGCCGCGGTGCCGACGACACGCTCTTCGCGACCGCTGACGGTGTGGTGAAATTCGGAGCCCGGAAGGACCGGAAGCTCGTCGACGTCCTTCCTGGCTGATCGCCGGGAGGCCACCGCGCTGGACCGGGCTTCCTACATCGGAGCTGGTTCGGCGTTTCCGGACGGCGCGGGTGCGCGCGCCTCCAGGGCGCGGACGGTGCCTCGCACCACGCTGGCCACGGTCGGCACCGCGCTGGTCGCGGTTCGCAGGACCTCGTCGACGTCGAGCGGCCCCGCGGTGCGCCTGGAGGCAACGCTGGTCACGACGGCGAGACCCAGGACCTCGGCGCCCAGATGGCGCGCGGCGATGGCTTCTGGCACGGTCGACATCCCGACGAGGTCGGCCCCGAGCGTCGAGAGCATCCGGATCTCGGCAGGCGTCTCGAGCTGGGGACCTGGCATCTGCGCGTAGACGCCCTCGTGGAGAGGCGCCACGGCGAGGGCGAGCCTGCGAAGGTCCGACGACCACGCGTCGGTCATGTCGGTGTGGCGGGAGCTCGCTGCGCCGTCCAGCGCGACGCCCGCGAGCGGTGACATTCCCGTCAGGTTCAGATGATCGCGGATGACGACGACCTCTCCCAGCGAAAAGGTCGGGTTGACGGCACCGGCACTTGCCGTGAGCACGACCACCTCGACTCCGGCGGCGATCGCGGTGCGCACCGGATGGACGACCTCGGCCGGGCTCCTCCCCTCGTAGAGGTGGAGCCGACCGGCGACGAGGAGGGCGCGCTTCCCCTCGAGCTCGACCGACCACGCCTCGGGGCGGTGCCCGGGGCCGGTGAAGCGTGCGAACCATGGGAGCGAGGTGAGGTCGATCGGCGGCCCTGCGGCGCCGAGCAGCTCGGCAGCCGAGAACAGCCCCGTGCCGAGCACGACGAGGACGTCGTGGCGGGCTGCGCCGGTCATTCGTCCGAGCTCTCGTGCGGCGATGCGCGCCTGTTCGAAAGGGTTGGCGCCGGGTGCGCCCGCGCTGGTGGTAGGCACCGTGCTCATGCTATGAGGCAAGACGCGCTCCCTGCCCGCCCTTCCTCCGGGGCACCAGGGTCGAGGTCGCCGGTAGGCTCGGCCGCAGTGGCGCATCCAACGACTGACGACGGCTACCACACGCCGGTCGAGGAGTACCTCCAGGCGGTGCACTACCTGAAAGAGGAAGGCACGCAGCCCATCCAGGCGCGTATCGCTGAGCGCCTGGGACGATCCGCGCCATCGGTCTCCGAGATGCTCGATCGTCTCGCCGACGACGGCTACGTCCGCAGGACAGGGCGCGTCGTCGAGCTCACGGACAAGGGCTCGCACCTCGCGGAGAAGGTCGTGCGCAAGCACCGGCTGGCCGAGCGGCTGCTCGCCGACGTGATCGGGCTCGAATGGCACAAGGTGCACCGCGAGGCGGGTCGTTGGGAGCACGTGATCTCCGACGACGTGGAGGTCCGGCTGGTCCAATTGCTCGGTGACCCGGCGACGTGCCCTCACGGGAACCCGATCCCGGGCTCGGCCACGCCGACCACGCAGGCCGCCCAGCGCCCTCTCGCAGACGCCGCCGTGGGCACCAGCGTCCTGGTGGCACGCATCAGCGAGGACGTCGAGATGGACATGGACGCGCTCGTGTACCTCGACGAGCACCACTTCGTGCCTGGGACGACGGCGACCGTGCGCTCACGCGCCCCCGACGGGACGTTGATGCTCGAGGCCGAGGGCGCGACCGTGGCGATCGGTGCCGACCTGTCGCGCCGCATCTACGTCACCGCGCACTGAAGCCCGTGGCCGCGCCGGGGGGTGCAGAGGGCGAGGCCACATCGGAGGACGGGCCCACGGCGTCTCGCGCGGTGCGCTACCTCGCAGACTGCGTCGTGACCATGGGCGAGCAGTGCCGGGTGCACCGGCCCGGCGCCCTCGACGTCATCGGCGATCGCATCGCTTGGGCCGGCGCGCTGGCCGAGGCGCCCGCTGACACGGTCCTCGAGGAGCGCCACGTCGGTGGGCTCCTCATGCCCGGGCTGGTCAACGTGCATGGCCATTCCCCGATGACGCTGTTTCGGGGAGCTGGCGACGGGCTCCCGTTGCAACGGTGGCTACAAGACGTGATCTGGCCGCGCGAGGGACGCTTGTCCCCAGACGACGTGTGGTGGGGGATGCAGCTGGGGTGCGCGGAGCTCCTGCGCGCAGGCGTGACGACGACCTGTGAGTTGTACTTCCATCCCCGTGCCGTCGCGGATGCGGCCCTCGCGGCCGGGATCCGGTGCGTGCTCACGCCCGGGATCCTCGACCTGCCCGACGCCGGGTCCGGCGCAGGATGGCAACGCTTATTGGAGGAGGCTGCGCTCGTCCACGCCGATCTCGATGGCCGAGAGGGGCGCATGAGCGTGGGTTTCGGTCCGCACGCGGCCTACTCCCTTCCCAGGGAGGGGCTCGTCGCAGTCGCAACGCTCGCGGCGGAGCTCGACGCGCTGGTCCACGTGCACGTCGCGGAGACCCGCGCCGAGGACGAGCTCGTCCGAGCGCGTCACGGGTGCGGCGCAGCCGAAGCATTGGCTCGCGCCGGGCTCCTCGACGGCCGTCTGCTCGCTGCGCACTCGGTGTGGCTCGACGACACGGCGCTGGACCTCTTCGCTCGCCACGATGTCGCGATCGCGCACTGCCCGCAGAGCAACGCGAAGCTCGGGAGCGGGGTCGCGCGGGTTCCCTGCATGCTCGAGCGCCGGATGCGCGTGGGGATCGGCACCGACGGTCCGGCATCGAACGACAACCTGGACCTGTGGGAGGAGCTCAGGCTGGCGCCCCTGATCGCCCGTGCCGTCGCCTGCGACGCGTCCGCGCTCGGCACCATGGACGCACTCACGCTCGGGACGCGGGGCGGTGCAGCGGCGCTCGGGCTCGACTGCGGATCGCTCGAGCCTGGACGCCTCGCAGACTTCGTCCGTGTCGAGCTCGACGATGCGGCGTTCGTCCCGGCCGACGACGACGCGGACATGCTCACGCTGCTCGTCTGGGCGGCCTCGAGCCGGCTGGTCACCGACGTCTGGGTCGCAGGGCGCCGCCTCGTCGAAGGTGGGGTGTGCCGGAGTGTCGACGAGGCGCGGGCGCGAGAAGAAGTCACACGTCGCGCCCGGCGCCTCAGCGCGGGCTGATCGCCATCCCGCTCCCCCGAGCCGCGGCTGGGTGAGCAGGTGCCTCGTAGGATTCGTGGGCATGTCCGGATTCGTCGACGAAGCGCAATTGCACGCGAGGGCGGGCGACGGCGGCGCGGGCTCCGTCTCGTTCCGGCGCGAGGCGCACGTCGCGCGAGGCGGGCCCGACGGCGGGGACGGCGGGCGGGGCGGCGACGTGTGGCTCGTAGCGGACCCGAACCAGGCATCGCTCCTCGGTTTCAAGGACCATCCTTTCCGGCGCGCGAGCAACGGGGCGCATGGGTCGGGAAAGCGTCGCCACGGCCACCGGGGTGCCGACCTCGTCGTCCCCGTCCCTGTGGGGACCGTCGTGCGGGACCACGGGGGTGCGGTTCTCTGCGACCTCTCCCACCCAAAGGACCGGTGGCTGGCAGCCGAGGGCGGGCAAGGCGGTCGGGGGAACGCGCGGTTCCTCGCGAACGCCCGACGCGCCCCTGCGTTCTCCGAGCAAGGTGAGCGCGGCGAGGAGCGCTGGCTGAACCTCGAGCTGAAGCTGACTGCCGACATCGCGTTGGTGGGTTTCCCGAACGCCGGCAAGTCGACGCTCATCTCGGTGATCTCCTCTGCACGTCCGAAGATCGCCGACTACCCCTTCACCACGCTCGAGCCCCACCTCGGCGTCGTGCGAGTCGGTGCGCCAGGAGACGAGACCGAGCTCGTGGTCGCAGACGTCCCCGGCCTCGTCGAAGGTGCGGCCGATGGCCGGGGGCTGGGCCATCGGTTCCTCCGCCATGTCGAGCGGGCAAGAGCGCTCGTCCTGCTCGTGGACCTCGCCCCGGCGACCGGAGCGCCCGTCGCCGAGCAGATCGCCGTGCTCCTCGGTGAGCTCGGTCGCTACGAGCCGAGGCTACTCGAGCGTCCGCGCATCGTCGTGGGGTCGAAGGCGGACGCCGTGCCCGAAGGCGGGCGTGCGCGAACGTCACTCGACCTCGTCATCTCGGCGGTGACGGGCGAAGGAGTCGCCGAGCTCGTGCACCGCATGGCGTCGATCGTCGCCGACGCACGCGCCGGTGGAGCACTGCCTCGTGCTCTCGGTTCCGAGGGGCGCGTGCACGAGGACGCCTCGTTCGAGCTCGAGGACGTCGTGCCCGGTGCGGGCGCGGTGGTAGAGCATCGCCCTGCGCCCGAGGGCCTGGGCGTCGAGCGGACGGGCCCGCACGCCTGGCGGCTCTTCGGGCGACAAGCTCAGCGTGCGGTGAACCTGTCGGACCTGACCGACGATGGCGCGCTGGCCGAGGCAGTGCGCCGTCTCCGGCGCCTGGGCACCGACAGGGCGCTCGCCCGCGCAGGAGCCCACGATGGCGACGAGGTCACCGTCGGCTTGCTCTCGTTCACCTGGTTCAGGGACCAGCCCGTCGAGCACGCGGACGGTGGCGACGAGCTCGGAGCGGGCGATCGGCGCCGCCGGCGAGGAACGCGCCGATGAGCACCATGGGCGACCGCTTCGGAGGATCGCGGCCCGTGGTCGTGAAACTGGGGTCTTCCACCGTGACGACGGGGACCGGCGACGTCGACACGGACGTGATCGGCCGAGTGTCGGGGGAGGTTGCGGCGCTGGCTCGCGACGGCCAGCGGCTGGTGGTCGTGACCTCGGGAGCCATCGTGTGCGGCTGGTCGGCTCTCGGCAGGACAGGGCCGCGGCCGTCGGACCTCTCCGTCCTCCAAGCGCTCTCGGCGGTGGGCCAGCAGCGGATCATGCGCGCGTGGCAGGACGCGCTCGGGGAGCATGGACTGCTCGCCGGACAGGTGCTCCTTGCCCCCTTGGACTTCGGTCACCGCCGTCAGTACCTGCACGCACGCACCACGTTGCAGCGCCTCTGGAGCTTGGGCGTCGTCCCGGTGGTGAACGAGAACGACGCGGTCGCCGACGAGGAGATCCGCTTCGGCGACAACGATCGGCTCGCGGCGCTCGTCGCCCACCTCGTCGGCGCAGATCTCCTCGTCCTCCTCACCGACACGCCGGGATTGCTCAGTGAAGATCCTCGGCTCGGCGGCACCGGCTCTCTCATCGAAGAGGTGCTGGACGTCGACGAATGCCTCTTGGACGTCGCCGGCGGTCCGGGCTCGGTCGGTAGCGGTGGCATGGCGTCGAAGCTCGCGGCTGCCCGCATGGCGAGCCGCTCGGGGGTGAGGACCGTCATCGCCGACGGGCGGCGACCAAGCGTGGTGCGCGATGTGGTGGAGGGGGTCCCCGGGGTCGGAACCGTGTGCAAGCCATATGCAGAGAGAATGCCTGCCCGAAAGCTCTGGATCGCGTACGCGCTGGGTGCTTCCGGGCGGCTCGTCGTGGACGAAGGGGCGCGACGTGCACTCGTCGAGCGGGGTCGGTCGTTGCTCTCGGCTGGCGTCGTCGAGTGCCTCGGGCACTTCGATCCGGACGATGCCGTGGAGATCGCGGACGCCGACGGGCGTGTCTTCGCGAAGGGTCTCGTCCGCTTCTCGTCGAAGCGGGCTGCGGAGTGGGTGGGTCGCCGCAGCGAGGACCTCGCCGAGGACCTCTCGCCCGTCGTGGTCCACCGCGACGACCTCGTCGTGCTGAGCTGAGCCTCCCGGCCGACGCCGGCCCTCCGGCTGCCGCCTGCCTCCCGGTAGTCTGGCGCGATGGGTACGAATGACCTCGAAGCACTGGCTCGCAGGGTCCGCGCGGCCTCGCGCGAGGTCGCACGCGCGTCGTCGAAGGTGCGCGACGATGCCCTGCGCGCCGCCGCCGACCTGCTCGAGAAGGACGTCGCCGTGGTGCTCGAGGCGAACAGGGAGGACGTCGAACGCGCAGAGCGTGAAGGGTTGGACGCCACCTCGCTCGACCGTCTCGGGCTCACGACCGCACGAGTTGAGCAGATGGCCGACGGCCTGCGCGCGGTCGCTGCGCTCCCCGACCCCGTCGGCGAGGTGGTCGACGGCTGGGTCCGTCCGAACGGGCTCCGCGTCGAGCGGGTGCGCGTGCCGCTCGGAGTGGTCGGGATCATCTACGAGAACCGGCCCAACGTCACGAGCGACGCGGCAGGGCTGTGCGTGAAAGCGGGGAACGCCGCGTTCCTGAGGGGATCGTCCGGTGCCCTCGCTTCGAACCGCGCGGTGGTCAGGGTGCTTCGCATGGCGCTTTCGAAGGCGGGTTTGCCCGAGGACTCCGTCGCGCTCGTCGAAGACGTGGGCCACGAGTCCGCCGTCGCCTTCATGCGCCTTCGCGGGCTGGTCGACTGTCTCGTCCCTCGAGGTGGCAAGGCGCTCATCTCGTCGTTGCTCGAGCACGCGACCGTTCCCTATGTCCTCGACGGGGAAGGGAACTGCCACGTCTACGCAGATGCTTCGGCGGACATCGACATGGCCGAGAAGATCGTGGTGAACGCGAAGACCCAGCGCCCGGGTGTCTGCAACGCTGCGGAGACGCTGCTCGTCCACGCTGACGTCGCCCCAGCGTTGCTCGGGCGGCTCTCCCGCTCGCTCGCGGCCGTGGAGCTCGTCGCCGACGACCGAGCGCGCGCCTACCTCCCATCTGCGGCACCGGCGACGGAGGAGGACTTCGCGACCGAGTTCCTGGCGATGAAGCTTGCGGTCGCCGTCGTGGACGACCTCGACGGCGCGATCGACCACATCGCACGCTTCGGGTCGGGACATTCCGAGGCGATCGTCACGCGCGATGTCGCGTCCGCTGATCGGTTCACTCGTGAAGTGGACGCGGCGGCGGTGCTGGTGAACGCGTCCACCCGGTTCGTCGACGGAGCGGAGCTGGGCCTCGGTGCCGAGGTCGGGATCTCCACCCAGAAGCTGCACGCACGCGGTCCGATGGGTCCGCGTGAGCTGACCAGTGTGAAGTGGGTCGTCCGCGGTGACGGCCACGTCCGGGGATGACCAGCCCCGAAGGCCGCGGCGGCTCGGCGTTTGGTTCGATCCAAGAGGCGCGCGACGGTCTTGCACGCGTCGGCTACGTCGCCGACGAGCACATCGCCGCCGTCGTGTACCTCGCGGGCCGGCTGGAGAAGCCGGTGCTCGTCGAGGGGCCGGCCGGGACGGGGAAGACCCAGCTGGCCAAGTCCGTTGCCGAGGCATCAGGAAGTCGGCTCATCCGGCTCCAGTGCTATGAGGGGCTCGACGAGGCGAAGGCCCTCTACGAGTGGAACTACCGCAAGCAGCTGCTCCGGATCCAGGCGGAGCGAGCGGCTTCGTCCTGGCAGGATCTCGAGGAGGACATCTTCGCCGAAGACTTCCTCCTGACGCGCCCTTTGCTCGAAGCGATCCGCAGCGACGAGCCCGTCGTCCTGCTCGTCGACGAGGTCGACCGCGTCGAGCTCGAGACCGAGGCGCTGCTCTTGGAGGTGCTCTCGGAGTACCAGGTCTCGATCCCCGAGCTCGGGACGGTGCGGGCGACCCGGGTTCCCATGGTGTTCCTCACGTCCAACAACACCCGGGAGCTGTCGGAAGCGCTCAAGCGCCGCTGCCTCTACCTGCACGTCGACTACCCCGAGCTGGCACGCGAACGCGAGATCGTGCTGCGCCACGTCCCGGGGATCGAGCACGAGCTCGCTGACCAGGTCGCACGGATCGTGCGGTCGCTGCGCTCCTTGGAGCTGCGCAAGCCTCCATCGATCGCCGAGACGCTCGACTGGGCGCGCACGCTCGTCATCCTGGGGATCGAGTCGATCGATGCCGCGACCGCGACGGGCACGCTGCACGTGCTCCTCAAGTACCGCCAAGACATCGAGCGGGCGGCCAAGGAGCTCCTCGCCGCCGATGCTTGAGCTCCTCTCGGGCTTCGTCGACGAGCTGCGCGCCGCGGGGCTGCCGGTCTCGCTGACCGAGCACCTTGATGCGGCGCGAGCCGTCCACCACGTGGCGATCGAGGACCCGGACGCGCTCCGGGCGGTGCTGGGCGCGACGCTCGTGAAGTCCGCTGCCCATTGGCCCGCGTTCGAGACCGCGTTCGAGATCTACTTCTCGCCGCGGGTGGAGCCCAGACCCGATGGCCAGAGGAACTCGCCGGCCCAGGGCACCGCCGAGCGCTCGGCTTCTCACGCCCTGCGCGGGGAGGACGCCGCCGGAGGGCTTTCAGGCGCCGGGGCGAGCGAGCCGATGAGCGGCGCCGAGCTCGCTGCGCTCCTGCTCGAGGCTGTACGCCAAGGCGGCCGGGTCGCCCGAGCCGTGCTCGCGCGCAGCGCTGTCGACCGGTACGCGTCCATCGAGCCCGGGCGCCCTGTCGGCGGGAGCTACTACCTGTACCGCACGCTGCGCCATCTCGATCTCGACGGCCTCCTCGAGCGTCTCCTCGAGGAGGCTCGCAGGCAAGGGGAGCTGACCACGCTCGAAGAGCGGTTGCTCGCCGACGAGTACCGCGCGCGCATCGCGGCGCTGCGCAAGGCGATCGAGGCCGAGATCCGGCGGCGGCTGGTGCTCGATCGCGGTGCGCAGGCACTGTCGCGCTCGGTCCGCCGCCCGCTCCCCGAGGACGTCGACGTGATGCACGCGAGCCGAGAGGAGCTCGCCACGCTGCACCGCACGCTCCACCCGCTGTCTCGCAAGCTCGCGGTGCGGCTCGCACGAACGCGCCGACACCGCCGGCGGGGCTCGCTGGACTTCCGGGCGACGGTGCGTCGTTCCCTGTCGGCGGGCGGCGTGCCCGTCGAGCCCCGCTTCCGTCATCCGCGGCCCGCCAAGCCCGAGATCTTCGTCATCGCGGACATCTCGGGTTCTGTCGCCTCGTTCGCCCGTTTCACTCTGGAGCTGGTCTACGCGCTGAGCACCCAGTTCTCCAAGGTGCGCAGCTTCGTGTTCGTCGACGGCATCGACGAGGTGACCCACGTCTTCGAGCACGCCGATGACCCGGCCGCTGCGGTGCGGCGGATCACCGCCGAAGCCGACGTCGTGTGGCTGGACGGGCACTCGGATTACGGCCACGCTCTCGAGGAGTTCGATCGCAGGTGGGGTGACGAGGTGACCTCCCGAGCCACGGTCCTGGTCCTCGGTGACGCGCGCAACAACTACCACGCGTCGGGTGCGTGGGTGCTCTCCGAGCTCCAGCATCAGGCGCGCCACGTCTACTGGCTCAACCCCGAGCCACGCGAGTACTGGGGATCTGGGGACTCGATCGTCGACGAGTACGCGGTGCACTGCGACGCCGTCGTCGAGTGCCGGACGCTGCGCCAGCTCGAGCGGTTCGTCACCGAGCTGGCCTGAGCCGCACTCGACCGATCCGGCCGCTGCTCTGGCTCGAGCCGCTGCGGGGCCGCCTCGTTCCGGCGCGTGTTGCTCAGCAGGCGTAGCTCAGCAGGCGTAG
>JAKAQM010000141.1 GCA_021822565.1 Actinomycetes bacterium
TTATCGCCAGAGGTTCAACCCTGAGTAGGCGCGTGCCCCATGCAGTGCCCTATGCAGAGCTCGTGACCCGCACAAACGCAGGATCTGTCAAGCTGGAGCCGCGCGAACATGCGATGTCACCTCCACCCGTTACCCGGCCCTCTCGCGCCCCTCTGCGTAGGGGCAACCCGCTGACGTGCGGTTTTGCGGCGGGCGCGATCGTCGTTGGGCGCCATTGAGGGCTGAATTTGAGGGCACCTGCTCAAGACTGCCCTACGCAACGTGGTGCACGGCGGTGTCCGCCACCCCGGCGACACGCTGGGAGCTTCCTCGTTGCTCGGGCGGGAGTCCCTTGCTGCCCTCGGCTGCCCTACCGCAGCCATAGCGGCTGCCCTGATCACGACCACCCTGACGGAGTTCCAGCCGGCTACGGCCCGCGTCGGTGGCGACAAAGGCGCGTCTTTGGGTTGCGCCTCGTCGACTCAGGTGACGGCGGCGAGGGTTGGTCCTGGCTGGTCATCGAGACCGAGACGCTTTCGCTCCACCTCGATGATGCGTCGTTCTGCTTCCGTCTGGCTGGCGACGCCGTCGACGGTGGGAATGTCGGAGACATCGACGGCGACAGCGCTGGCCTGGGTGAGCTCGCTCTTCCGGACGTACTCGTCGAAGAGAGCTGCTTTGCGGCCGAGCGCTTCGAGCATGCGCTCGTCGACGCTGTCGGGGACGAGGAGGCGATGGACTTCGACGGGTCGGGCCTGGCCCATCCGGTGGCACCGGGCGACGGCCTGGTCCTCGGTGGTCGACTTCCATTGCGGCTCGGTCAGGATCACCACCGATGCCGCCTGGAGGTTCAGCCCGACCCCGCCAGCTTCGATCTGGCTGACCAGCACCCCCGGCCCAGCCTGCTGGGTGAACTTGTCGACGAGTCGTTGGCGTTCGGCCGGGTTGACACTTCCCGTGATCGTCCCGGCGACGGCATCGCCGAGGGTCGATCCGACCGTGGCGAGCACGTCTCGGAAGAAGGAGAAGACGACGATCTTGCGGTCGTTGGACAAGGCTTCCTCGACGATCTCCACCAGCCGTCGAAGCCTGGCCGAGGTGTCCGGACTTCCCGAGACGTAGGCTGCCCGACGCATCGACATGAAGTTCCCTGACGCGACGGCAGCGCGGTACGCAGCGAAGTCGTCGGCGACGAACTCGACCCAGTCGTCGGTCTGGATACGAGGGGGGAGCTCCTCGAGCACGTCGGTCTGGTTCCGCCTCAAGTACACGGGGGCGACCAGATTTCGGAACCGGTCAGCTCCCAAGAGGCCGTCGACGGTCCGAACGCGTTGCGCGACAGCGGGTTGGAGGTGACCGATCAACGTCTTGAACTCGTCGACGCGGTTCTCCATCGGGGTGCCGGTGAGAAACAGCGTCCGATTCGCCGCAGCAATCCAGCGACGCACGTGGCGGGTTCGCTGGGCGTCGGGGTTCTTCACGTAGTGCGCCTCGTCGACGACCAGCAGGGCAATCGTGACGTCGGCAGGAGGGTCGAGGGATCGAAGGGAGTCATACGTGGTGACCGCCACACCACCGGTTCGTCGCCAGGTCTTGAAGCTCTGTTCCCTCTCGGAGCCATGCAGCCGGTGGGGGCGGAGCCGAGTCTTGTGCCTGACCTCGTTCGTCCAGTTCACCACGACGCTGGCCGGGCACACCACGAACGAGTGGGTGGCGTCTTGAGCGTGGAGGTGGCCGATGGCGGCGAGCGCCTCGACGGTCTTGCCGAGCCCCATCTCGTCACCGACGATGACCCGGTCTTGGGTGAGGGCGAACTTCGCCCCGAAAGCCTGGTAGCCGCGGAGCGAGACGGTGAGGAGAGACGTGTCCAACGGGTGACGGTGGACGGCCGACGCGATCTCGGACGGCACGAACCCTTCGACCGCCTCTTGGTCGGGTTCGAGCTCGGCGATCTCGATGAGGAGCCCGTTGTAGGCGACCGTCCGGTGGCGGTAGTCCTGCCACAGCGCCGGCTGCTCGTTCGGGTCGCCCGCAGGCAACGTCGCGAGCGCGGCATGGAGCGCGGCGATCCGGCCGTCCGCTTCGGCGCGGGATATGCCGGCGGATAGCTGCTCGACGGCGAGGCGCGCCCTGTCGCGCCTCGCTCGGCCGGAGAAGAGCATCTTCAGCCGGCTCGCCCCCCGGGTGGCATCCTCCAGGACGGCATCGAACTCGCTGGCCAAGCCGGTGATGCCTTCTCTGATCGGCGCGACCACCTGCTCTGCCCCTTCGTAGGCGGAAAGTGCGCCGAGGAGGGCCGTGTGATGGCTGGGCTGGCGATCGGGATCGAAGCGGAGGCGGGTGGCCTTCGTCAGCGCAGCACGGATCTGGTGGGCCGCGGCGACCACCTGGGTGGCGGTGTGAGCTCCGACCCCGGGGATCGCCTCCAGGCGACGGGCCCCGGCCGCTGCGGCCTGGCCCACGGTCCGGTAGCCGGCGGCCTCGATCGGACCGAGCCGCAAGCGCCCCTCGGTCGTCTCCCGGATCCTCCCGATGGGCATGGCGAGGAGCTGTTCGGCCACCATGGTCTCGACTGCACGGTCGGGTCGCTTCTCGCCGACCGAGGAGTGCCGCCGCGGGCGAACCGCGGAGCGGGCAGCAGGTCGGGCCCCGGTATCGGGGCAGCCTCGGCTCCGACGCCGCTCGGACCCCTCAGGGGGGCCTCGGTCAGCGCAGGCGGCGACGTAGGAGCGCCGTGATGGCGGCGGCGGCTACGAGCGCCACGCCGGCGGCCCAGGCGAGCACGAGGAGCGGCCCCTGCCGGTAGGCGACGGAGGCGATCACCGCGGCGACGCTCGCCGCCTGGAAGCTTCCGAGGACGACGGTGAGGGCGAACTGCAAGGCGTTGGTCTTCTGCTGGTACCGCGTCGTGATGTCGAAGGTGAGGGCGTCGAGGCGCTCGGTGAGGGTCGCATAGAGCAGGTCGAGGCCCAGGACCTTTTCTCCGTAGGAGGTGACTTCGGCGCTGAAGCGGTTGGACTCGGCGACCGTGCCGCGGTATTCCGCCAGCCCGTCGAGCATCTCGGCCTTCAGTTCGAGCAGGCGTGAGAGCGATCGTGGCCCGGCGCTCCCGGCGACCTCTTCGAGGAACAACCGCAGTACCACCCGTTCGACGAGCAGCAGCTCGATGGAGACGAGGAGCGGGAGGGCGCTTCGGGGGACGAGGACCGTCTCGCTCGCCGGGTCGGCCCCCAGGCCTTCGCCCACCCGGAGGTCGAGGGCGCCGCGCCCCGCGAGCAGCGAGATCCCTCCGTCGCGCAGGCAGAAGTCCCGGGCGAGCTCTTCGTCGATCACCCTCTGCTTGAAGGAGAGCCGCGACCGGTCGAGGTAGAGGATGCGCACCAGGTCCTCCGCGTGGTCGGCGACCACGGCCTCCAAGGGCGCCGCGTCGCCGGGCAGGCGAAGGACCGTGAACGGGAAGACCTCGTCGGGTCCCTGCGCCAAGAGGACCTGCCGGGTGACGCCGGCGAGGTGCTCGCGCAGCATCGCCACCGGACCCGTCGCCTGGTCGGACCGCAGCCACGAGACGAACCGGTCCGGGTCGAGGGGTTGGTCCGGCAGCGAGATCCACGCCTCCCACAGGGCACCTCCAGCAGTGTGCGTCACCAAGAACACGTCGGCGCAGTCTGGTCCGGTCTCCTCGGCGTCTTGGGGGAGCTCGATCCGCCCGAGCGGCCAGCGGATGACCCGGTGGCTCTCGAGGTACTCCTCCCCCAAGATGGCGGCCTGGACATCGTGGAGCTGGTCCATCCGCGCCCGCAGGGCGTCCGGTGGCACCGGGGCGATCCCGTCGATCGAAGGCCGAAACCCGGCGAAGCGCCGAGGTGCGGGGACCGGGAACAGCACGACGAACATGACCTGGAACGGAGGACCGGCAGTCCCCCCGGCACGTCGCTCGCTCGGTCGAAGGGTCACGAGATGCCCAGGCCCGCGAGGATCTGCTCGGCGACCACGCGGCGCTCTGCCGCGCCGTCGACTCGCACCAGAATCCCGCGCTGCTCGTAGCGCTCGATGACCGGCATCAGGTCCTCGTCGAAGAGGGCGAGGCGACGGTCGATCGTCTCGGGTGTGTCGTCGCTCCGTCCCTCCGAGGACGCCCGGGCGAGCAGGCGCTGCCGGCACTCGTCGGCAGGCACGTCGAGGAGGACCGCGACCTGAGGCTGGACAGCAGAGGGGAAGTGCTCCTCGAACGCGGCGGCCTGGGCCAGGTCACGCGGGAAGCCGTCGAGGACGTAGCCCCCGGTGGCCACTGCCTGCTCCAGCTCCCGAGCGAGGATGGCCACCACGACTTCGTCGGCGACCAGGTCGCCGTGCGCGAGCACCGAGGCGATGTGCCCGCCGAGCGACGAGCCCGAAGCGACCTCGTCGCGCAACAACGCACCGGTGGCCACGTACGCCACGCCGAGCTGTCCTGCGAGCAGCCTGCCCTGGGTGCTCTTGCCGGCGCCCGGGCGAGCAAGCAGGACGACCCGGCGCACTGCCACAGTCGTCTCTACCGCAGTCGTCCCTGCCACAGGCTCGTGCTGCCTGTCGTGCCGCCCGTCGTGCCGCCCGTCGTGCCTGGTCCCGGTCCTCACGCTGTCGGCGCCGCTGGCGTGGGCGGGGACGGCGCGCCGACGGCTGCGTCGAGGTCGGCGACCCGGGCCTTGCCGTGCATCGGCATGGCCGAGCCGAGCCCCGGGATGTCGCGTCCGGGAAGCAGGAAGTGCCAGTAGAACCACTGGAACTCGACCTTGGCCAGGTGGCTGAGGCGCGAGTCCTTCAGGAGCGGGAGGCCGACGGCGGTCGGGAAGTGTCCGGGGAGGGGCTGGGTGGTGTAGTTCGAGTCGAGCAGCATGGCCTTGTGGAAGCCCGTCTCGATGAAGCCAGTGCCGTGCCCGTCGTAGTGGGCGTCGGGTGGCTCGCCGGCGAGGAACCGGCGGATGTTGTGGACGACCACCTCGCCTTCGAAGTGGGCCACCGAGCCGGTCTTGGAGGTGGGGAGGTCGGCGGCATCGCCGATGGCGAAGACCTCCGGGTGCGCTGGCGACTGCAGGGTCTTCGTGTCCACCTCGATGAAGTCCCGCTCGTTACCGAGCCCAGGGGAGCGCCCGATATAGGCCGCGCCCCGGAAGGACGGCACGACGACCGCGAGGTCGAAGCCGACCTCACGGCCGCCGGCGTCGACGATCCTCCCGTTCGCCCCGTCGACCTCGGCGATGTGGAAGTCGGTCTCCTGGCTGACCCGCTTGTCGGCGAAGAGCTGCTCGACGCTCTCGTCGGCGATCGGCGCGGCGAAGAGGCTGGGTAGCGGGCTCAGAAAGGTGATCTCGATCCGGTCGCGCACGTGGCGCTCGGTGAAGTACCAGTCGGCTAGCAGGCAGAACTCGAGCGGGGCGACCGGGCACTTGATGGGCATGTCGACGACGCCGACGACGAGCCGTCCCTCGTCGAAGCGCTCGAGGGCTGCCGACAGGGCGGCAGCGCCCTCCAGGTCGTAGAAGGTGAGGACCGTGTCCATCCACCCCGGGCCGGTGAGGCCGGGCGTGGCCTCAGGGGCGAGGCGCGCCCCGGTGGCCACGACCAGCACGTCGTAGGCGAGGACGCCGCCGCCGGCGAGGTGCACCTGCCTCGTCTCGAGGTCGACGTGGTCGATCTCCGTCTCGTGGAAGTCGACGCCGGCGCGCAGCTGGCGGCTGCGGGACCGGACGATGTCCTTGGGCTGGCTGATGCCGAAGGCGACGGGAACCTGACCGGGCTGGTAGATGTGGCGGTCGTCCCGGTCGACCACGGCGATGGTCGCCTCTCGCCGCCCGTAGGCGCGGCGCAGGCGGTTGGCGAGCAGCGTCCCCCCGGTCCCGCCACCCAAGATCACGATCCGGTTGGTCATCGCCATACCTCCTGTTGCGCACGCTGGCCCGCGTGGCGGCACGGTCCTAGAGCGAGTCTCTGCTTCCCACGACGCGCCAGCACAGGGCCGATGGTCCCTTGCCGGGCGGCGGACGCCGGCGTACCGTCGTGATCGGACAGCCACGTTGGCCTATGCCAAAGGAGGCCCGATGGACGCAGGCGAGCACTACGACCTGGTGGTCCTCGGCGCCGGGCCGGGCGGCGGGGCGGCGGCCCGGCGGGCCCTGGCGCTCGGGGCGAGCGTGGCGGTGGTCGAGCCCGACAAGGTCGGCGGCACCTGACTTCACTACGGGTGAATCCCCAAGCAGACCCTGGTCAGGGTCACCGAGATTCTAAGCTTGTAACTAAACCCTGTCGACCAGGTCAGGCCGCCTTTTTGATCGGTGGATAGCGGGTCTTTGGAGGTTTTCGGGTGCCCTTGGGGCGACCTGGTCCCGGCGTCCGGGATTTCGGCGGACTGGCCGGCGTACCGAGGTGTGCACGAAGTCGACGAAACCCTCGTCGGACGCGCGCCGGCGTGAGCCTTTCTGG
>JAKAQM010000142.1 GCA_021822565.1 Actinomycetes bacterium
CTCGTCCTGGCCTCGCGCTACGCTTCACCTAGAAAGTGCCTTTCCGTGAGGTGATTGGAACTTCCGAACAGCTCCATTATCCCTTACGGGAAGGCCACTTTCGCGTCTTTCGACACCTCAGCCGCGTGAATTCCGTGAAAGAGCGAGGCTAGCTCTTCGCGGCATTCGGCGGTGCCGAAGGGGACGCGCCGAAGAGCTCCTCCAGAAGGAACTGGGTACGCGGCTCGATCCGACGATTCGGGTAGAACGCCGCGACGAGGTCCATGCCTTCGTCGGTCGTGGTGAAGCCGCACAACCGGTACAGCTCGACGATGTCGTCGATGTCTTGATCCACGCGGGCCGCGAGGAGCTTCATCGCGAGCAGGTACCGCGGTGATGCCACCGATACCGTAAGCCATTGCGTCCGAAAGACGACCTTGCGCTCAGGGTCTTCGCCAGGGGCAAACGACTTGACCGCGTCGTTCAGCCAACCTTCGGGCAGCGAGAGATCTTCAGCCACCGTCTGCGCTGCGTGGTAGACGACCGCCTTCGGCTCGAAGATCGCATCGAGGTCACGCGTCGTGCGCCTGCGTGTATACGCCAGCGCCATCGCACCTCCTCCGACCATGAACAGCTCCGCTCGGACGCTGCGCCGCTCCAGCTCTTCGGCGAGGCGTTCGAGCGCTCGCAGGATCGTCCTGCGGTTCAGCCCGCCGCGACCCTCAGACACGTTCGAATGCCCCCTCGTTGACGAATACGCCGTGCTGCTTCAGCTCGATCGGGCTGTCTCGGAAGGCCATGGCCTCGAAGCCGGGGAGCCCGGAGACGAACCACCACGGCTCGCAGAACCGCTCGGGCGCGCTGGTCCAGTCTGGCCATGGAAGGCCCGCTTCGTCGCAGAGGAGCTCGACGAGCCCAGCCATGGCCGCGTCGAACCGAGTGTCCCCGCAGAGCTCCGGCGAGTCTGCGACGAGGAAGGCCTGGCCGGCCCTTGGAGACGCGCGGAAGTCGTCGACGAAATCGAGCAGGCGCCGCCATGCCCCCCGCTCTCCCTCGTCACGCAGGATCACCCGGATCTCCTGACCGACCGCCGCCATTGGCACTGCACCTCGGCGGACCTTCGGCCGGGCAGCCCAGCACAGCTCGTGATCGCTCGCTTCCAGCAGGCGGACGACCGTCTCGATGCGCGGCACGACGCGCCCAGCTTCGTAGCTGGCCAGGGTCGGTTGCGACGTGCCGGCTCGTCTGGCGAGCTCGGTCTGGCTGAGCCCTGCCTGCTGGCGGGCATTGCGAATGAGGCGGGCGATGTCCATGAGAGAAGTATATCGGTTCCAATATGGTGACCAGGGCGACGTGCCATCATTGCTGGAGCCAAGCCGGCGAGAACATTGCCGTACCTGCGCGCCGGAGGCCTTTTCATCCGCGCAGCAAACGGCACGGCAGCGGCGCAAGAGTTCGGTGGAGGGAGAGGGACATGGGGGGCTCGTGGCGCATCCGAGAAGGGCACGCTGGGCAAGGCCCTCGTGGCGGCCACGCTGGCGTTCGGCGGGCTCGCCGCCGGGGGCCTCGGCGCTGCCGGCACCGCCGGCGCCGCCGGGACGCCGACCGGCCCCGGTGCGCCGCCGTTCGCCCACGCCTGCAGCACGCCGAGCGGCGGCCACGCCGCCTGCACCGCCATCCGGCTCCTCCCACCCGCGCGCAACTGGCACCCCCGCGGTCCCGCCGTAGGGGCGGCCAAGCACGGACCGGGCAACGGGGGCGGCGGCGGGTCCGCCGTGGCGCTGCCGACGTCGGGCTACTACCCCGGCGACCTGCTGAGCGCCTACGGGCTGGGCACGGTGGCGTCGAGCGTGAAGCCCGGGCCCACCGCCCCGACCATTGCCATCGTCGACGCCTACAACGACCCCACAGCGGCCTCGAACCTCGCCGCCTCGCACCAGCCTCACCGGCGCCAAGATCCCGCCGCTGTGCAGCTCGACGCCCACGACAGGCTGCGCGACGTTCAGGAAGGTGAACCAGTCCGGCGGGACCAGCTACCCGAGGGCCACAGCGGGATGGTCCGAGGAGATCTCGGTCGACCTCGACATGGTCTCGGCGATCTGCCCGGCCTGCAACATCGTGCTCGTGGGGGCCCCCTCGGCCAGCATGTCGAACCTCGCAGCGGCGGTCAGGTACGCGAAGTCCCTCGATCCCGCCGCCGTCACGAACAGCTACGGCGCGGGCGAGTTCTCCACGGAGACCACCACATACGACGTCACCTCCACCACGAGCTGAACGGGCCCGCTTCCGAGAGCGCGAGCAGGAGTGCGGCGCCCGCCCCCAGGACGAGGCCACCGAGGAACCCGGCGACGGGATGGCTCCTGAGCGTGCGGGCGGGAGCCATCGGGCTCGTGACCTGATACGACGCTCGGGAGCCCGTGGGCACCGCGGTGTAGGCGCTGACCCAGGTCGGCCGGACGCCCACGAGCAGGGCGAGGCCGGCGAGCACGAGGACGATCCCCGCCCACAGGAGGGCCCCCGTCGCGGGGTCCCCCGTCAGGTCGACGTAGAGCGCTCCGGTGCAGGCTCCGCCCTTCCCGCTGAGCTCCCCGGTCACGTAGTAGACGCCGGTCAGCCCCAGCCAGGCGGGGACGTACGAGCCGACGTGCACGACCCCCGAGGCACTCTGGGCGTGCGCGGCGTTCGGCGAGCCGCCCGAGCGGATGGGGATGCCGTCGACGTGCAGCCACCAGTGACCGTCGGTGACGACCGCGGGCGTCGATCCCGCCCAGCTGACCGTCCCGCCCGGCACGAGGCGCAATGGCCGCGAAGAGGTCGCTCCCGGCACCTCCGGGGCGCTGGCCTCGCCGAGGAGCGCGCCGTCCTGGCGGTGCGAGGACCCCGAGCCCCGGCATCCCCCGTCGAGGGAGACACCCGGGGCAGACAGACGGGTGCTCGCCGCCGCGGCGATCCCTCCCGGCGCGGCGATCACGAGGCCGGCTGCGAGGGCCGCGACCAGGGCGGATGCGATCGCGAGACCGGCTACGAGGGCGACTGACCCGGCGAGCGCGGCTGACCCGGTGAGCGCTCCGCGCCGTCTTCGCTCGTCGCCGCGCGTCGGTGCCCGTGGCGTCCGTCCGTGCTGGTCTCCGCGTCTGTCGTGCTCCGTGGGCATCGTCGCTCGCCCCCTGGGCTGCCGGCGTCACAGAGGTGGGGCGGCGCGCATTCTCCGGTCCTCGTGCCACACGTGCCGCTATGGGCGATCAACTTTCCGTCAACGGCCGTTCGGGCCGGGCTCAGCCCCGGCGCGTCAACGGCCTCGGCGCGTCGGCGGCCGGGACTGCGGTGCGCTCAGCCCTGCCGCGTCCTCAGATGTGGTGGGCGACCCATGTGATGCCCTGGAAGGCGCGGTAGCCGAGGTAGACGACCGAGGCCGCGAGCATGAACTTGAAGTACCAGGGGACGGGCTTGCGCACCTCTTCGACGAGCTGGGTCCCGCAGGTGGGGCACTCCCCCTCCTCGGTGAGGTCCTCGTCCTCGACGACTTCTTCGCACTCCTCGCACCAGGCCATCGCGTCGCCTCGCTCAGCGTCCGCCGATCCGCACGCGCAGCTTGATCGGCGTGGGCCCGAGCTCGAAGTGCTCCCGGAGCCCGCGCTCGATGTAGCGCAGGTAGGTCTGGGGCAGCCTCCCGCTCGAGAAGAGCGTGAACGTGGGCGGGTCCGCCGCGCCCTGCACGCCGTAGCGGATGCGGGCCCCGGGCGCGGGGTGCGCCTGCTGGATGTCCCGGAGCGCGCGGTTGAGCGCGCCGGTCGGCACCCGGTGGTGGTACGCCTCGGCGGCGGCGTGGAGGGCGGGGAGGATCTTGTGGACCCCGCGACCCCTCGCGGCGCTCACCCGGAGCACCGGGGCCATGCCGAGGAAGGCGAGGCGCTCCCCCACCCCGGCGAGCACGTCCTCGCGGTCGCCGGTCGCGACCAGGTCCCACTTGTTGACCACCACGACTGCGGGGCAGCCCGCGGCGGTGATCCGCTCGGCGAGCCGCTGGTCCTGGTGCGTGGCGCCGACCGTCGCGTCGATCACCAGCAGCGCGAGGTCGGCGCGGTCGAGCGACTCGAGCGCCCGCAAGGTGGAGTACGCCTCGACGCCGCGGTCCATCCTCGACGCCCGTCGCATGCCGGCGGTGTCCACGAAGCACAGCGGGCCGTCCTCGGTGGTGATCACCGTGTCGATGGAGTCCCGGGTGGTCCCCGGCAGGTCGTGGACGATCGAGCGCTCCTCGCCGATGAGCCGGTTGAAGAGGGTCGACTTGCCGGCGTTGGGACGTCCGACGATGGCCACCCGGGCCACCTCTCGCTCGCCGTCGGGCCCCCATTCCTCGAGGTCTGTGGCAGCCGCCCCTGCCTCGTCCTCCGGCTCCTGCGCGGCCTCCTGTGAGGGGAGCCTGCGCACGACCTCGTCGAGCAGGTCCCCGGTTCCCCGCCCGTGGAGGGCGCTCACCGGCCAGGGGTCTCCAGCGCCGAGCCTGAGCAGCTCCCAGGCGGCGGGCTCACGGGAGCCGTCGTCGACCTTGTTGGCGACGAGGAGCATGGGCGTGCCGGACCTGCGCACCGCGCGCGCCGTGGCCACGTCCTCTTCGGTGGCCCCCACCGTCACGTCGACGACGAGGAGGACGAGGTCCGCGTCCGCGAACGCGCGCTCGGCCTGCGCGCTCACCTTCGCGTCGAGCGCGTCACCGCCGGCGAGCCACCCCCCGGTGTCCACCACCACGAAGGGGACGCCCGTCCACTCGGCGTCGAGCTCCTTGCGGTCCCGGGTGACGCCGGGCTGGTGCTCCACGACCGCCGCACGCCGGCCCACGATCCGGTTGACGAGCGAGGACTTGCCCACGTTGGGACGCCCCGCGACGACCACGACGGGCCGCACGCCCGGCTGCGAGACGGCATCGGCGCGCCGGCGGGCGCTCATGGCGTGGGACCGGGCACGAGCGCCTCGCGCAGCGACCGCCCGTCGGACGCGACGACCTCGACGTGGCGCGGCAGGTCGGCGAGCACCTTGCCGTCGAGGAAGCGCCCGTCCGAGAGGCACGCGTCGGGGAGGAGGTAGCGGTGGTCCTCGGGCTCGTGCTCGAGCGCACGGATCAGGTCGTGCCCGGTGAGGAGCCCCGCGACCCCGATGTTGCCGCCGAAGAAGTCGTGCTCGACCGCCAGCACCCGCACGTGGGGGAACCCTTCGAGGAGCGGGCCGAGGACGCGCGCGCCGTAGGCGCCGGTGAGCACCGTCGTGGGCCGGGCCTCGGGGCCCTCCGCACGCGGCGTGCGCGGTGTCGACGGCGAGCGGGGCGCGCGGTAGCCGGCCGCTGGTGCGCCCTCGACCCAGGCGAAGAAGCCGGGCCGCACGCCGTGCGCAGCCCCCGCGTCGCCCTGGAACGCCGCCTCGAAGGCGCGGGCCATGCCGATGCCGTTCTCGTGCTGGGGGAACCCGTCGTAGGCGTCGAGGGGCGGGAAGTCCCGCCCGGCGAGCAGGTGGTACTCGTCGGCCGCGTAGACGAGCCGCCGCCCGAGGGTGCCGAGGAAGATGTCCTGCCACCCGGCCACCGTGTCGCACACCGCCTCGGCCTCGGCGACGGTGTGGGGGCGCATGTCCGGCTCGTGCGAGTAGCGCGACAGGCCCAGGGGGACCACGCCGAGGGTTGCGAGCTGCGGGTACCGATCGAGGACGGTGAGCAGGGTGTCGTCGAGCACGGCTCCGTCGTTGACCCCGGGGCACACGACGATCTGGCCGTGCACCTCGATGCCGCCCTCGAGCAGGACGCAGAGCCACCGCAGGCTCGTGGCGCCCTTCGGGTTGCGCAGCATGCGGGCCCGCACCTCGGGGTCGGTCGCGTGGATGGACACGAAGAGCGGCCCGAGCCGCTCCTCGAGCACCCGCTCGGCGTCGAGCTCGGTGAAGCGGGTGAGCGTGGTGAAGTTGCCGTAGAGGAAGGAGAGGCGGTAGTCGTCGTCCTTCAGGTAGAGGCTGCGCCGCATTCCCTTGGGCAGCTGGTGGATGAAGCAGAAGGCGCAGTGGTTGTCGCACGTGCGCACCCGGTCGAAGACCGCGGACTCGACCGCGAGCCCGACCGGCTCGCCTGCGTCCTTGCCGATGCGCACCTCGAGCTCCTCAGCCCCGCCGCCCGAGCCCGCCGGCCGGCGGACGCGCACCTCGAGCGCCTCGTCGTCGACGAGCGCGTGGTACTCGATGACGTCTCTGGGGCGCCGGCCGTTCAGCGAGAGGAGCTCGTCGCCGACGCGTAGGCCTGCACGGGCCGCCGGGGACGCCTCGGCGACCGCCGTCACCTTGGGCGCCGACATGCCTCGAAGGCTACCCGGCACACGTTCGGCACCGGCTGCGCTC
>JAKAQM010000143.1 GCA_021822565.1 Actinomycetes bacterium
GCCGTGGCGCACCGGGCATCGCGCCGCCGCCAGCACGCGGTCGAGCTGGGGGCCGTAGCCATCTTCGGCGGGGCCGAGCAGCCAGAAGACGGCGCCGAGCCGCTCTGCGACGCGGATCGCGGCGTCGACGCGCTTTCGCTCGAGCGCGCGGGTCGGCTGGAGCACGAGGCGCAGGTCATCGGCGACGCCGAGCGCGGCGCGGGTCTCGGCACGTCTGCCTGGCGGGGGGTCGGGGTCGAACGCGTTGTAGATCGTCGTCGCCTCGATGCCGTGGGCGGCCAGCTCTCGGCGGCTCTGCTCGTTGATGGTGACGTGGCGCCAGGCCGGGTCGTCCGGGGGCGGCGGCCAGCCGGCGAATCGTGGCCGCTGCCAGGGGAGGTCGTGATGATGGAGCAATGCCGGGCGCCCAGCGAGAGCCCTTGCCACGGCGTGGGCGGCGGGCGGGTTCAGTGGGAGGGAGCAGAGGTTCTCGACGACCACGAGGTCTGCGTCGCGCAGCGCATCGCCGAGCTCCATGGGTGACGGGGGGGAGGCGGCGTCGATCGCGAGGCCCGGGAGAAGCCGATCGGGGGTGCCGGAGCCGGCGACCCCGACGGTGTCGAACCCGAGCTCCTCGAGCGCCCAGGACCACTTGGCCGCCTCGACGGAGACGCCGTCGCCGCCGCCGAGCCGGAAGGAGACCAGCGCTGCCGTCGGCACGAGCGCACTGTAGCGACCGCGGCGCATGGCGGCGGCGCCGTGCGGGGCGGCGCGCACGTCCCCTCGGCTACCGTGGCGTCATGGCCACGAGGCGCGCGTTGATCACCGGCGTGACCGGGCAAGACGGCTCGTACCTGGCGGAGCTCCTGCTCGAGCAGGGCTACGAGGTGGTCGGAGTGGTGCGACGGTCGAGCACCTTGAACTTCGAGCGCATCGCGCACATCCAAGATCGCATGACCCTGGTCCCGGCGGACCTCCTCGACGAGGTCTCGCTCATCGCGGTGCTCCGCGACCATCGCCCGACCGAGGTGTACAACCTCGCGGCCCAGTCCTTCGTCCAGACGAGCTGGAGCCAGCCCGTCTTCACCGGCGAGACCACGGCGCTCGGCGTGACGAGGCTGCTCGACGCGGTTCGCATCGTCGATCCGGAGATCCGCTTCTACCAGGCCAGCTCGTCCGAGATGTTCGGCAAGGTCCACGAGGTCCCCCAGACCGAGCGCACCCCGTTCTACCCTCGGAGCCCATACGGGGTGGCGAAGGTCTACGGGCACTGGATCACGGTCAACTACCGCGAGTCCTACGGCCTCCACGCCTCCTCGGGAATACTCTTCAACCACGAGTCGCCACGTCGCGGCCTCGAGTTCGTCACGCGCAAGGTCACCCACGGCGCCGCCCGGATCGCCTGCGGCCTGGACGACAAGCTGGCTCTGGGCAACCTCGACGCCCAGCGCGACTGGGGCTACGCCGCCGATTACGTGCGGGCGATGTGGCTCATGCTCCAGCAGGGCAGCCCCTCGGACTACGTGATCGCGACGGGGGAGACCCACTCGGTGCGCGAGCTGTGCGAGGTGGCCTTCGCGGCCGCGGGGCTCGAGTGGGAGCAGCACGTCGTGGTCGACGAGCGGTTCCTGCGCCCCGCGGAAGTGGACCTTCTCGTCGGCGACCCGTCCAAGGCACGAACGACGCTCGGATGGCAGCGTGGGGTGGACTTCGCGCGCCTCGTCGAGATGATGGTCGAGGCCGATCTCGACCTGGTCCGCTCGCACCAGCGCTGAGGGGCCCGAGGTGCTCGCCGGCGCGATCACCGTCAGTCCGCTGGGGGCCCTCGTGGCGTTCGGCGCCGGCATCCTGTCGTTCCTCTCACCCTGCGTGCTGCCGCTCGTGCCCGGCTACCTCTCGCTCGTGTCCGGGTTGTCCGCGGCAGAGCTCGGCTCCTCGGGGGCCGTGCGAGCACCCGAGCCCGCAGGCGACCGGGTGGCGGCTGCGCACCAGCTCGCCCTCGTCGGAACCGCTGGCCAGCTGACGGGCGTTCCAGCCTCGGCGCCACGCGCCGCCGTGCGCGACAGGAGGCCGCTCGTGCCGATGCTGCGCGGCATCCTGCTGTTCGTCGCGGGGTTCACGGTCGTGTTCGTCGCGTTGGGAGCGACCGCGTCGGGGGTGCACGCGCTCCTCTACCGTCACCTTCACGCGCTGACGCTCACCTCGGGTGCCGTCGTCGTGGCCCTCGGGGCGGTGATGCTCGCGACCTCCCTGCCCGCCGGCGCGTGGTCCCGCCTCGGGCCGCGGATCGCGGGGCGAGCGGCCTGGATCGTCGGCGAGCGCCGTGTCCACGTCCGTCCCGAGACGCTCGGCGCGTGGGCGGCGCCGGTGATGGGCATGGCGTTCGCGTTCGCCTGGACCCCGTGCATCGGACCGGTGCTGGGGGCGGTCCTCGCCCTCACGATGGACCGCTCGACGCTCGGTGGAGGCACGGCCCTGCTGCTCGCGTACTCCCTTGGCCTGGGTGTCCCCTTCGTCGTGACCGGGCTGGCGTTCGATCGGGTGACGAGGTTCTACGCGCGCGCCCGCAGGCCGCTCGCCGTGCTGCAGGGCGCCGCCGCTGTCGTGCTGGTGGCCTTCGGGGCGATCCTTCTCGGGGGCGACCTCGGGTGGTTGTCCGCCCAGTTCTCCTCGATGCTCGATCATCTGGGGTTGCAGCGCTTGACGGTCAGTTGACCCCGCTCGACGGTCGGTCGACCCCGCTTGGACCCCTCCGGCGACCGCCCGTAGCATGTCCGCTCGGATCATGGATCTCGCAGTCCACCTTCGCTCGGCGGTCGCCCTGGCCGGCCGGTTCCCCGCACTCTCGGGAGTCGATCTCGACGTCGGCCTCGGTGAGGTCGTCGCGGTCCTCGGACCGAACGGGGCTGGCAAGACCAGCCTGCTGCGGACGTGCGCCGGCCTTCTTCCGGTGACGTCGGGCGAGGCGGCCGTGCTCGGCTGCGATCTGCGGGCGGACCGTACCCAGGTGCGGCGACGGGTCGGGCTCCTCGGTCACGACGCCGCGCTCTACGACGAGCTGACCGCGCTCGAGAACGTGCGCTTCTCCGTGCGCGCGGCGGGCATCGGAACCGAGCGCGTGGGTGCCGCCCTGGACCGGCTCGGCCTCGTCGGGCGCCTTCGCAGGACGCCCGTGATGCGGATGTCGGCCGGCCAGCGGCGCAGGACGGCGCTCGCCGTGCTCGTTGCGCGCGCACCGCAGATCTGGCTGCTCGACGAGCCGCACGCAGGTCTCGACGCCGACGCGCGAGCGCTCGTCGGTTCCCTCGTCGCGGACGCCGCCGCGTCTGGTGCGGCGGTGGTGCTCACCTCTCACGAGCCCGCCCTTTCGGTGCCGCTCGCCGATCGTGTCGTGGTCATGCGAGGCGGACGGATCGGAGAGACGCGCGAAGGGGGACGTGGTGCCGGCGGCGAGGCAGATCGGTTCCTCGTCGCGGTGGGGGAGGGCGACGTCGGTGTGGCGTGACGCGCTCCTGGTCGCAGGAAAGGACATCAGGATCGAGTTGCGCTCGCGCGTGGCGCTCTGGCAGGTGCTGCCGTTCGCGGTCCTCGTCCTCGTGCTCTTCGGGTTCGCGCTCGGCCCCGGTCCGAGGGCGCTGCGCGTGGCCGCGCCCGGGCTCTACTGGCTGGCGGTCCTCTTCTCCACGGTGCTCGCGACCCAGCGGAGCATGGCCATCGAGTCGGGAGAGGGCACCCGTGACGGGCTCAGGTTGTCGGGGATCGACCCTGCGGGCGTGTTCCTGGGGAAGGCGGCGGCCGTGGCGATCCAGCTCGTCGCAGTCCAGGTGCTGCTCGGCGCCGGGATCGTGGTGCTCTTCGACGTGCACGTGCAGACCTGGTGGCTCGCGCTGGTCGCCTCCGTCCTCGCCACGGTCGGGCTGTCGGCGGCCGGTGTCCTCTACGGCGCCTTGTCCGCAGGGCTTCGAGTGCGTGAGACGCTGCTCCCCCTTCTCGTGCTCCCGATCGTCGCGCCGGTGCTGATCTCGGGATCGCGCGCGTGGTCCGCCGCAGTCAGCGGTGCGGTCGCCTCCGGCGCGTCGTGGCTCAAGATCCTCGGGCCGTTCGCGGCCGTGTACCTCGCCGTCGGCGTCGCGCTGTACGGACCACTCCAGGAGGTAGCATGAGCGCCCGCATGCGGTCGGTCACGCGCTGGATCGGTGCCGCGGCGGCGGTGAGCACCGCCCTCACCGTCTGGTTGGGGCTCTGGGTGACCCCGCCAGCGGAGGTCCAGGGCACACTGGCGCGCCTTCTCTACCTCCACCCGCCGATCGCGTGGGTCGCTCTCTACTGCGCCTTCGGCGTCGCCGCGCTGTCCAGCGTCCTCTACCTCTGGCACCGCACCCGGTCGCTGTTCTGGGACCGGCTCGGGGCGTCCGCGGTCGAGGTGGGAGTGGTGTTCACCGCGCTCACCCTCGTCACGGGCTCTTTGTGGGGTCGGCCGACGTGGGGCGTGTGGTGGACGTGGACAGCGCGGCTGACCTCGACCGCCTTGTTGCTCGTGCTCTTCCTCGGCTACCTGGCGCTCCGCCGTGTCCCTGCGGATCCCGAGGTGCGGGCACGCCGCTGCGCGGTCGCCGCGCTCGTCGCGTTCGTGGATGTGCCGATCGTGACGTTCTCGGTCGACTGGTGGCAGACGCTGCACCAGCGCGGGACGGTGCTGAACCCCGGCCTCACACTCAAGGTGCACGGATTGATGGCGTGGACGATGGGGCTCGGGTTCCTCGCCATGACGCTCGTCTTCGTATGGATGCTGCTCGTTCGCTACCGTGTCGAGGTCCTCGCGGACCGGATTGGCGACGGCGAGCTCGAGGTCTCCTTGTCCGAGCGCTGGGCGGAGGGGTCGATGCCGGTCATCGGCGACGGGGCCGGTGCCGCCGGGGCGGGAGCGACCGCCGGCGTGACGGCGCTCGGCACGGCGCTCGACGCGACGCTCCGCCAGCCCGCAGGGGGAGGGCGATGACCGGGGGAGGGCGATGAGCTACGTCGACGCGGGGTACGCGATCGCGCTGGGCGTCCTCGCGCTCTACTCGCTCTCGCTGCTCCTGCGCCGTCGCCGGCTCGAACGTGCCGCGTCCCGGGCGGATGCGCCGGGGCGTGATGCCGTCGCCCTGAGAGGAGATGCGCGTTCCCCGGGACCCTCCAGGAGCCCTTCGCGGGGCCCCGATCGGTGAGCGTCACCACGTCTCCGGGAGCGCTGTCGGAGCCTCACGTCCGCCGTAGGCCCCACCAGCGGCGCGCGCGCCTGCTCGTCGTGTTCGCGTTGCTCGCCGGCGCGATCGCCTATCTCCTGGTCGAAGGCCTCGGCAGCTCGCTCGACTACTTCGACACGGTGAGCCAGGCGCTCGCACACAGGACGACGATCGGGACGACGGTCTTCCGCCTCGAAGGGCTCGTGGTCCCGGGCTCGGTCCGCCGGACGGCGCGCGGCGCGGACTTCGAGGTGTCCGGAGGGGGTCGAGAGGTTGCCGTGCACAACGTCGGCTCTCCTCCGCAGCTCTTCCAGCCGGACATCCCCGTGGTCGTGGTCGGCCACTTCGCGTCGAAGAGCTCGGACCTTTTCGTGTCGGACCAGATCATGGTGAAGCACTCGCCGACATACATCGCCGAGCACCCGACACGCGTCCGGGCTCCCGACGGCACCGTGCACTGATGCTGCCCGCCGCGTTCGGAGCCGCGGGCCTCTGGCTTGCGTTCGTCGGGGCGCTCGTGGGCGGGGTCGTGTGCGCGGCGGGGCTCGTTCGTCGCTGGCGTGCCGGTGCCGCTCCTGGGCGGGCCGAGATCGCCGGCGACGGCTCGATCGCTCCGGGAGCGAGCCGGCCCGACCGGTTCGACGCCCGGCTGCTGGCGCCCGTCGTGCTCTTCGGCGCGGCAGTCTCGGTGGCGGCGATGGAATTCGCCCTGATCACGCACGACTTCCACATCGTCTACGTCGCCGACAACAACGCGAAGGCGACGCCGCTCATCTACTCGATCACCGGGCTGTGGTCGGCGCTCGCCGGGTCGCTCCTTCTGTGGGGCTTCGTGCTCGCCGTCTTCTCCGCGCTCGTCGTCTGGCGGTACCGCCGGCGTGCCCACGACGAGGTGGTCCAGTGGGCCATGCTCGTCATGTACGCGGTCACGGCGTTCTTCTTCGGCCTGATGGTCAGCCCGGCGAACCCGTTCCTCACCAGCACGGGGGCGCTCAAGGGCGCGGGACCCAACGCGTTGCTGCAGGACAACCCGCTCGTCGCGATCCACCCGCCGCTCCTCTACATCGGGTTCGTCGGCTTCACGGTGCCGTTCGCCTTCGCCGTGGGCATGCTCGCGACCGGCCGCGTGGGGGAGCAGTGGCA
>JAKAQM010000144.1 GCA_021822565.1 Actinomycetes bacterium
CCCCTCGCGCCCCGCGCGCCCCGCGCGCCCCGCGCCCCCCGCGCCCCCCGCGCCGGGCCTCCCCTCGTGGTCCGCACCGAGTCCCCCCTCGGCTGCACTGGCAGCCCGCGTCGCCACGACCGGTGTCGGACGCGCCGAGCTGACCGTCCAGGTGCCGGAGGAGCTGGCAGCTCCGTCGGGGGACGAGGACGCCACCCTCGCCTCGACGGCGACCGTGCTCCCGTCGTAGGAGTAGTTGACCGCGTTCTCGACGAGCGCGTGCATCGCCGAGACCAGCTGGCGCCGGTCGCCGAGCACCACGACGTGAGGCTCCGGCTCGTCCATGGTGATGGTGATGTCGCGCTGCTCGGCGGTCGCCCGCACGCGCTCGACCGCTTCGGCCATCACGAGGTTCACGGGCACGGGCTCGCGTGGGGGGGCCTCTTCGGATTCGATACGGCTCAGGTCGAGCAGGTCGTCGATGATGCGGCTCACCCGGAAGGCCTCCGTGTGGATCCTGCTCGCGAGCCGCCGCGCCACGTCCCCGTCGGGCTCCGTGACGAGGGTCTCGGCGAGCAGGCCGAGCGCCCCCATGGGCGTCTTGAGCTCGTGGCTCACGTTGGCCACGAAGTCGCGCCGGATCTCCTCGAGACGCCGTCGTTCGGAGACGTCCTCGATGACCGCGATCACCCCCAGCGGCCGCCGGCCGTCGTCGATCAGCCGAGCGCGTACGGCGAGCGTGCGGCGCGGAGGGCCGTAGAGGTCGAGCGTCCGCTCGGCAGCTCCGGCGTCCCACGCGTCCTCGAGGAGCTCGGTGACCACCTGCGCCGCCAGCGCGTCGCCGTGGCGGCTCGTCATCAGCGCATCGGCTCGCGTGTTGCGGTAGACGACGGCACCGTGCTCGTCACAGAGCACCACGCCCTGGGGAAAGGTGTCGAGCGATCGCCGGAGGCGGATCGCGTCGGCGCTCGACTCCGCGACCGCCTCGGTCGCGGAGCCCGTCACCTGCTCGAGGTAGGCGAGAGCCGTCTCGAGGCTCGCGTTCTCGTCCGGGGTCTCGAGGCCGAGCCGGGAGCCCAGGGCGGTGAGGCGCTGGGACAGCGCGCGTCGGCCCGAGTGCCGGCCGATCAGAAGGGCGAGGAGGGCGACCACCACAAGGATCGCGGCCCCCACCCCGTAGACCTCCGGCGCGGGCAGGCCGTGCGAGGTCACGCCGAACCACGCGGAGGACCAGGGAGCCCTGATCACGCCGGCAGCGATCCCGTGGGACTGGAGTACCGGGGCATCCATGCCTTCACGCCCCCATGTCCCTGGTCACCACATCCTCAGCATGGCAGCCGTGCCCCCGCTGCGCGGGCATTTCCGCCTTCGGGCGACGTCGCTCGGAGGCGGAATGGAAAGTCATGAAACAGCTTGAACATCCATGGCACAGCACAGTAGAGTACGTCCACGGGCGGGAAGGCCCGACCATAAGGAGCGCAATGGACGTCATGGGAGTGGTGAGCAGGCCGCATCGTCTCGCCGCACTGGCCGAACTGGCCGCCCGAGGGCCCTCGGCGGTGCGGACGGCGCACCGCGTGGCCCTGCTCAGCGTCGTGACACCTTCGAAGTTCCATCCCACAGCCAACGTGCTGCCGGGCGGCTCGACCTTGCTCGCACTGATCAACGGCCTCGCGGGGTGGGCAGTGCTCCTCGCCCTCGCAGGTCTCGTCATCGGGGCTGCCCTGTGGGCCATCGGCTCGCACTCGCAGAACTACCAGCAGTCCTACGTCGGCAGGAGGGCCGTGCTCGTCTCGGGCCTCGCGGCCCTGCTGATCGGAGCAGCGCCGACGCTCATCAATTTCTTCTTCAGCACCGGGCACAGCATCGTCAACCCCCTTCCTCACTGATCGGGACGTGGCCTGTCCCTTTCCGCTGAGCTTCGTCTGCGACGCGGCCGGCAACGCGTCGTCCGCGATCGCCGCCGGCGCGCTCTCCGCATTCGCAGGCTGGATCGTCGAAGGAGCCACCTGGCTCCTGCGGGCGCTCGGGAACGCGATCTCCTCGACGACGACGGTCGACCTCCGGGCGCCGTGGTTCCTGCTCCACCTTCGCGTCATGCTCGCGGTGGCCGCGTTCGCTGCCGTGCCGATGCTCCTCCTCGCCGCGGTGCAGGCCGTCTACCACCAGAGCGCCGCGGGGCTCGTTCGTGCGGCGTTCGTCCACCTCCCGCTCGCGGGGCTCTTGTCCGCGGTGGCCGCCCAGCTCGTGCAGCTCGCGCTCGGCGTGACCGACGCGCTGTGCACGACGGTCACCGCCAGCACCGGCGGCGAGCTCGCCAAGGCGCTCACGTCCATCGGGAGGGCACTGTCGCACGAGCCCACGCCGTTGCCGACCTTCGTGATGACGATCGGTGCCCTGCTGATCGTCTCGGGTGCGTTCGCGCTGTGGCTCGAGCTCCTCATGCGGTCGGCCGCGATCTACGCCGCGGTGCTCTTCCTCCCGCTCGCGTTCGCGAGCCTCGTGTGGCCTGCGGTCTCGCACTGGTGCAGGCGTCTGGTCGAGACGCTGGCCGCGCTCGTGCTCTCCAAGTTCGTGGTGGTCGCGGTGCTGTCGCTGGCGGTCGGGGCGGTGAGCTCGGGCGCAGGGTTCTCCACGATCCTCGCAGGAGGGGCGCTCCTCCTCCTCGCCGCGTTCACGCCGTTCACCCTGCTCCGCCTCGTGCCGCTGGTGGAAGTCGGTGCCGCGTTGCAGCTCGAAGGGGCCCGCCAGCGTGTCCGGGGCGCGTGGGGCCGGGGACCCGACAGCGCGGTCGGCTTCGCCCTGCGCCAGGCGCGTGAGCACGGCGCTCATCGAGAGACAGTGCCCGCCCTGGCCACACCCGGGGTTCCGGGGACCGGGACGACAGTGGATCCCGGCACGCCTGGGTCGGGCACGCCTGGGCCGGGCACGCTCGGGCCCGGCGCGCCCGGGTTGGGCGGGGGCTCGAGCGGCAGTGGGCCCGCGGGCGGCGCGGCCGCGATGGGCGGCGCCGACCTCGCCGGTCCCGGGGCCGGCATCGTGACGGGGGCAGGCATCATGACGGGGGAAGGTCTCGACGACGAAGGAGGCGCGGTGCAGGGCCGGTCGCTGCCGCTCGGCCCCATGCCGCGGGAGTGGCTCCCTCCTGGGGACCTCACGTGCCCGCCGGGGACAATCCCGGTGTGGGAGGGCTCTCCAGAGAGCGTCATCGCCGCCATCGAGGCGGGCAACCGACCGCACCGGGCCGAGCCCGACGGGTACGGCGGCATCATCCCGGGCGTCGCGTCGCCGCTGTGGGGCGGGACAGAGCCCCTGAGCCGGTTCGAGCCGGGGCCGAAGGACGACTGGGGCGCGTGGCGCCTGGCGGACGACGCCGGCGAAGGCGACGCCGGCGAAGACGTCGTCGGCGGCCAAGGGACATGACGGGGATGGGCAAGGAGCCGGGGCAGCGGACCAGGTACCGCTTCGGGCCGCTCGAGCGGCGGGGTCTGATCGCAGGGTGGCGGGGCGGCCAGATCGCGGTCGTGGCGGCCGGGGTGATGGTGGCGATCGTCGTGCTGCGCCGTCGGCCGACGCTCCCGGCGATCGCGATCGCGCTGGTGGCGGTCGCCGCGTGCGTCGCGGCGGCGTGGTGGCCCATCGCCGGCCGCACGGCCGAGCAGTGGCTTCCGACCGTGGTGCGCTGGGGGGCCTCGGGGACCGCGGGCGGTCGTCGATGGCGCGCCGGGATCGAGAAGAAGGGCCACTGCATCGGTCCCGACGGCACTTCGTGCCACGCGGACGGGCTCGCCAGGGACCGGCTCTCTCCACCTTCCGGTCCGGCACGCGGTCGCCGGGGGGTGTTCACAGGGTTGCGGGTCCTCGGGTTCGACCCCGGGGACGGGCAGGACACGGCTGGCATCGTCTACGACGAGCGCTCGAGGACCTACACCGCGGTGCTGGAGCTTCTCGGGCACAGCTTCGCGCTCCTCTCGGGCGAGGAGAAGGAGCGACGGGTGGCGTCGTGGGCGTCGGTCCTGAGCTCGCTCGCCCGTGACCGCTCGGTGGTGCATCGCGTGCAGTGGCTGGCTGCCACGGTCCCCGACGACGGCGCCGCGGTGCGCGACCACCTCTCGGCGCACGCCGCCATGCCCGAGGACGCCGCGGCCCGTCGTTCCTACGCCTCGCTGCTCCGGGGCGCCGGGGGGGAGACGTGCCGCCACGACGTGCACCTCGCGGTCCAGCTGCGTGCGACGGGGAGCGCCGCACGTGCCATGCGGTCGATGGGAGGCGGCACGCGTGCGGCGTGCGTGCTGCTCTCCCGCGAGGTGGCGTCGTTACGTCGTCAGCTCGCCTCAGCGGACGTCCCGGTGGAGCGAGTCCTCGACGAGCGCGCGCTCGCGGCCTTGGTCCGTCGCTCGGTCGATGGAGCGGGTGCGCGCGAGCGAGGCTGCCCACCGTGCGGAATCGGGTGGCCGTGGCCGCTCGTCGTGGAGCCCGAATGGGCGGCGCTGCGCGCCGACGGCAGCTGGCACGCGACCTACTGGATCGCCGAGTGGCCCCGTGTGGACGTCGGTCCGGAGTTCCTGAGCCCCCTGCTCCTCGGCTCGGTCCGCCGCACGGTCGCCGTCGTGATGGAACCGCTCGGCCCCGCACGAGCCGTGCGACAGGCGGAGCGCGCGCGGACCGCCGACGTCGCCGACGCAGAGCTGCGCCGCCGGGGCGGGTTCCTCGCCACGGCGCGGCGGGCCCGAGAGGCCGAGGTCGCCGTCCGGCGAGAGGAGGAGCTGGCGGACGGCCATGCGTCCTTTCGGTTCTCGGGCTACGTCTCGGTGAGCGCACCATCGCGCGAGCAGCTGTCCGCGGCGTGCGACTCGACCGAGCATGCGGCATCCCAGTGCCGGCTCGAGCTCCGCCGTCTCTACGGGGACCAGGAGGAAGCGTTCACGTGCACGCTCCCGCTCGCGCGTGGCCTCGCGTGAGCGTCAGGGGCTCGGCGTCCCGGCAGGCGGTGGACCGGGGCGCTCTTCGTCCGTGCCCGTGGGGACCTCGGTGCTCAGCCCCTGCGGCCAGCGGACGAGGGCGAAGAGCTGCCACAGCTTCACGAAGCTCTCCGACGAGACCGGCAGCGAGCTCTTCAGGTGGACGGGCCGGCCTTCGGCGGCGGGCACGGTGATGTGCGCGAACCCCAGGTGCTCGTAGACGTGCAGCGGGCCGGCCAGCTCGGCCGTCCGATGGACCTCGAGCGTCGGGTCCGCCTCGAGGAAGTCGTCGACGGTCCACTCGGCGATGGAGCTCGCGAATCGCTCCGCGTCCTTCACCAGGTCCAGGTTGGCGTGCTCGACCCTTCCGGCCTTGTAGACCCAGCGGGCGACGGCGACCGGCGGGAGCACCATGTGCAGACCGAACATCGGCACCGTCGACATCGGCGCGTCGCCGGTCGGCCGTATGGCCAGCGCGTCGGCGAAGAGGTAGAGGAGCGCCGGCGCCTGTCGGGGTCCGTGGAAGTGCTCAGCGGGCAGGGAGAGGTGCATCCCGAGCACGTGGCCCACGAGCGCCCTCGCACCGTCCAGGCCCGTCGGGACGATCTCGAGCGCGGTCGCCCGCGCCGCATGCCCCAGCTCCACTGCGGCATGCTCCTCGCCGTGCTTGCCCGCCGCAGCTTCTCGACGAAGCTCGCCGGTCACCCGCTGGCGTAGGCCGCCAGGGTCTCCGGGCGCAGCCGCAGGCGCCGCCGTGGGTGTGGCTGGGGCTGCGGCTGCCGGGTCCTCGGCTCCTCCAGCTCGCATCTCGTCGCTCATGCCGCTCCTTCGCCCGCCCGGGGGGCCCCGCCCCGGAGGGCTCGTCCGGCCATCGCCAGGGGCCACGCCCCGGAAGGCTCGTCCGGCAGCCTCGTCCGGGGAAGCTTCGTCCGGGGAAGCTTCGTCCGGCCATCCGATCGTAGCGATCGGCGGCTCCACCGCGGTGGTCGAGGTCCCGGACGGCTCGACCACCACGTGGCCGGTGGCGACGCTGCTCAGCGCCGGGAGATCCGCCCGGCAGCCGGGGCACCGGCAGCCCCAGAACGCAGGAGCAGGGGACGCCCTCGGAGCCCCGCCAGGCTGAGCGTCCGCTTCGGGTTCCCGATCCCCGCCAGGCTGGACGCGAGCGCCTCCCGGGGCCGGCTGCTGCGGTCGTTCACGAAGGGTCGGGGAAGGGGGATAGAGCGCCTCGGGTAAGAGGGTCGCAGCTGAGAGGGTGTGGACGCCGGTCCTCATGCTCACGGCGCGCGACGAGGTGGGCGACCGGGTGCGCGGCCTCGATGCCGGTGCCGACGACTAC
>JAKAQM010000145.1 GCA_021822565.1 Actinomycetes bacterium
GACCGTCGGGATGCTCGTGGTGGTGACCGCGCCGCCTGCGCCGAGCGTCGTGATCACCACGGCGCCTGGTGCGCAGTACGCGACGCGGTCCGGTGCTCCCGGGTTCGCCGAGATCGGTGCCAGTCCATCGCCGGTCTCGCTCAGGACCGAGAAGCGCCCGAGGCTCGCGAAGGTCGGCGGCGCCTTCACGGCGAGTGACGCGTCGCCCATGCGCACCCAGCCGTAGCTGAGTGAGACCCGGGGTGGAGAGCCCCGGCCGACGGTGATCTGCGGTCCCTTGGCCCGCCCAGGGAGGACGTCGAGGGCTTCGCCGTTGGGCCGTGTGCCGATCATCGAGACGAGTGGCGCGAAGCCTCTCACCCGCACCATCTGGGCGGGGATCGCGCTCCGCCGTGTGAGAGCGAGGAGGGCGCAGGCGGTGGGGATCGGGCAGCGCGCCACGTGGGCGTGTGCCGGGACGACGATCCGGAACCGCACCGAGCTCTCCGCCGGCCCGAGCCCGCACCCGTTGTAGGCGAAGGGGCCCACGCACCGCAGACCGATGCGGTAGGTGCCTGACGCGAGCCTCACCACCCGTGGCGTCCCCGACGGCCCTGCCTCGAGCCAGGGTGCATCCGGCACCTTGAAGCTCACGTGGAAGGTGGTCGGCGACGACCAATGGACCGTGTCCACCGTGTCCGACAACCCTCCGGGACACTCGCCCCAGCAAATTGTGGTCGTCGATGTGCCGTTCGGTCGTGGCGCCGTCGCCAGCTCGTGCGCCACGCTCACGACGCCCGTCACCGTGACGCGGCTCCCAGGTCGTCCCGAACGTGGCGAGACGGAGAGGCGGATCCGGGGCTCGTGCTCGACACGGTCCGGCCGACTGGTCGTCAGCGTTGCCTCCACGACCACGTGGTACGAACCGGATCGGACGCTCCCTACGCGCAAGCAGCCGGAGAACGCTCCGTCGAGGGACTGCGTGACCGGCACGGTCGCTCCACGTGTGGTTGCTGTTCCTGTCGAGCACCGAGATGGCGGGGGCGCCGACGCGGCCAGGTGCTCGAGGCTCGGCGGCGGACTCGCAGAGGGTGCTCGTCCTTCGTGGGACCGCGAACGCGTCGGACCCGACGGAGGAATGCTCGCGAGAAGCCCGGCGACGAGGCCGGCGACGGCGACGATCACGAGGACGATCACCGCCCACCGCCGCCGCTGGTGGCGGCGGGCCTCCTTGATCAAGACCTCGGGCGCCCCGGCCGGCGCGTCCTGCAGTGGGGCGGGGGAAGGATCGACCCGGTTCGAACGCTCGGCGCCCACCACGTGCCGGCGTCGCGTGCTCGTGCGCCACCTCCTCGTGGTCGTGCTCATCGTTCGATCCTCCCCTAGTGCCATGCACTATAGCATCATGAACAAAGCTGGGAGCGATCACACCACGCCGTCGGCACAGACCGTGCGAGGCGGCGAGCCGCGGCGCGACCCGAAGGTAGCCCCCTCTTGGCGCCGACACCCTGGCGCCGACACCCTGGCGCCAGGACGCGGGCGCCCGGGCCAAGAAGGTTCAGAAGGTGTCGACGACGGTGCCGCACGCCGAGGGGTCGTAGCCGTCGATCGCCGAGAGCTGGCGGCGCAGCTCGTCGCTGCCCAGGGCCCCGAGGAGGCCGCGCACCTCGGGCGTCGCCAGCAGGGAGCGTGGGACGACGAGGTCGAAGCGTTCCTCGGCCAACGGCTCGAAGCCGAGCCCATAGGCGCAGGCAGCGGGCTCGCAGGTCACGCCCGCGTCCGCCAGGCCGCTCGCGACGGCCGCCGCCACCTGCAGGTGCCCGCCGACCACGGCGTCCCACCCGGGCAGATCTTCGACGGCGAGGCCACGGCGGCTGCGCTCGCGTTCGAGCACCTCTCGCGCCTCTGCCCCCGGCTCGCGGTTGACCACGCGAAGGCCGAGACGGGCGACGTCGGTCAGATCGCGGATCGACGGTGAGGCCACCGCCAGGCCTTCGGACCACGAGGCGAACCCCACGACTGCAGCGCCGACGGCACCGAGCACCTCGCGGGTCTGCTGCGTGTTGTAGCCGCGGCCGTTCCGGTCGCGCAGATGCGCCCCGGCAACGTGGGCGGCGCCCGCCTCCACGAGCTCCAGCGCCCTGCTGCTCGAGCACGGCCACCACAGCAGCCCCATCGGCGGGTCCTGCCGTGCCAGCGGGCCCGCCAGGAGCGGCAGCGCGGGGTCGCATCCCGCGACCACCACGGTGGGGACGGACGGAGCGAAGACGTCGACGGCGACGGGGCCGCCTCCAGGCGCCGGGATCTCCGCGGCCCCCGTGACCAGGTGCCCGGTCGCAGGGCCGAACCCCCAGCCGGCCGCGGTGTCGGCGCCGAGCGCGTACGCCCACCGGCGGCCTGTCACCTCGACCATTCGCACGCGCTGGCGCCCGTGCCAGACGCCGTCGACCGGGTGGCGCTCGCGGATCCCGGGATCGACCGGTCCGACCAGCTCGGCCTGCACCTCTGCTCCGCGCTCGTGGTCGCCGCCGAAGAGCTCTTCGACCGACGCCCCGAGCACGCTCGCCAGACGGAGCGCCACCTTGAGCGACGGATCGAAGCGCCCCGCTTCGAACCCGGCGACCGCTTGACGAGTCACGCCTGCCAGCTCGGCGAGCTGGTCCTGGGAGAGCTGGCGAGCGAGACGCGCGAGGCGCATACGGCGCACCGGCTGGTCGGAATGCCCTTCGACGCCGAGCATCGGGTGGCTCGCGTCCCTCATCGGGTCGTCGTCCAGTCACACGCAGGGGCCCGGCGAGGGGGGGACGCCGTAGCAGGGGCCGGGACCGCAGCCTCAGCCCCGTGGAGCAGGATGCCCGAGGCGTCGAAGCAGGGCGGGCTGTGCACCAACAGCCTGAGCTCGGTCCCGATCGCCGGGGCCGGTTGTCCGGGCGGGAGCCGAACGGGGACGTCGGAGCCATCCTCGAGAACCACGAACGCTTCGACCGCCGCGCCGCTCGCCGCCAGGCTTCGGAGCCTTCCGATGATCTCCACGCCACGCGCGGGCTTGGAAGGGGCCTCGGGCATCAGGCTCACGAGATCGCCGTGCACGCCGATGGTCGCGGCACCGGGCGGAACTGGGCTCGGACTGGTGGAGGGGACCGGGCGCGTCAGCTCGGCCCGGACGAACGCGTGGTAGCCGACCAGCTGGGCCACCGCGCGAGTCGCCGGTGCCCGGACCACAGCCTCCGGCGCGGCGACCTGTAGACAGGCGCCCCCGGAGAGAACGGCCACGCGGCCGGCGACCCGCTGCGCTTCAGCAAGGTCATGGGTGACCATCAGGCAGGGCACCTGCCGACGACGAACCTCGTCCGCGACCCACGCGCTCGTCCTGTCGCGCAGGTCCCGATCGAGTGCCGAGAACGGCTCGTCCAAGAGGAGCGCCCGCGGGTCCGCCGCCATCACCCGGGCGAGACCGACCCGCTGGCGCTGCCCTGCCGACATGCGAGCGGGCCGAGCAGCCAGGACGTCGCCAAGCTCCAAGACGTCGGCGAGCTCACGAACTCGCGGGTGGTCGGCACCTCCGGGAAGGCTGTAGCCGATATTGGCCGCACCGTCGAGGTGGGGGAAGAGGCCGGGCCGCTGCGTGAGCAGTCCAACTCGGCGGGCGCGCAAGGGGACCGGACGTCGCCCCGCCGAGCTCAGAGGCCTGCCATCGAGCCACACGCTCCCGCTGCGCAGCGGGAGCAACCCGGCGACAGCTGCCAGCACGGTGCTCTTCCCGGCGCCCGATGGGCCGACGAGGGCGACGCACTCTCCGACGGCGACGGCGAGTGCCATCTGGACCACGACGGCGCGGCGGTCCACGGCGACGTCGAATCGCAGGCCCGCTTGGTCGGCCCGGACCCGCGTGGCGCCGACTCCCTCGCCGTCACCGCCTGTCCGCGTTCGCGGCACAGGACGGGCGCTCTCCCGCATCCCCGATCTCTCCTGCATCCCGGAGCTCTCCCGCGTCACGGCACTGGATCGCCGACCGTGGTCCCGGGTCCCGAGGCTACGCGCGCCCGGGCCGTCCACACGTACGCCAGCACGGGCAGGGGCAGCGCCACTACCAGGAGGATGAGGGCGAACGGCAGCGCGGCCGCCAATCCTGTCTGCTGCAAGGTCACCCAGATCTGCATCGGCAGACCGTACGGGTGGTACGCGATGATGAGGACGGCACCGAACGCACCGATGGCTCGAGCCCACGCCATGGCCAGCGCGCTCGCCAGCCCTGGGGCTGCCAGCGGCAGCGTGACCCGCCGGAAGCTCCGCCACCACGAGTCCCCGAGAAGCCGGGCGTGCTCTTCCAGCTCGGGCTCGACCGAGGTGAACGCAGCGCTCGCCCCGAGCACGTAATAGGGAGCGGCCTCGTAGATCTCGGCCACGGCCAAGGCGAAGAAGGTGTTCGACGCGGACAGGTGCACATCGGCGAGGCCGCGCCCGATCGGGGTGAGCGGCCCGACGAGGAAGACCAGCAGCAGTCCGATGACGAGCGGCGGCATGAGGAGCGACACGAGGACTCCGCTTTCCCACAGCCGCGGCGCAGGCAGGCGGTTCCTCGCCATCGCCCAGGCCAGCGGGGTCCCCGCGGCGACCAGGACGCCCAAGGCGACGGCGCTCGCCTCCACCGAGGTCACGAGCGGAGCAAGCGCCTGCGGAGCCGACAACGACCTCTGGATGGCCGATGGCGACAGGTGGGCCAGAAGAGCGCCCAGTGGCCCGAGCAGCGCCAGCCATACCACCGCCGCCCCGAGCGCGCCGAGCACGCCAAGGACGCCGACGACACGCCGTCCGTTCCGTCGGTCCGCGTAGGCCCAGGGGTGCAGCACTGGCGCGGTGGCCATGCGCGCTACCTCACGCGACGCAGCTCACGTCGGACCCGGACCGGCACCGCGCTGCGAGGACCGAACAAGGTGTTCGGCAGCAACGTGAAGCCCTCTTTCGCGTAGGCCCGGCGGCCGGCGGAGGACAGCAGGTAGGCCACGAACGCATCGGAGGCCGAGACGTCGGCCTTCGTGGCCGAGGGTTGACGGAGGGTCGCGACGTCGACGACCAGGGGCGCGCCGTGGACGACCGCCTCCGGCCCGGTGGCGGCGGGCACGACCAAGTGCGCCGAGGCGTAGTGCGCGGCGTCCGCCGGATCACCGAAGTCGATCGCGGCCGGCAGCCTGACATAGGCGAGATGGAGCTGAACTGCCTGCGACAAGAAGGCGCTGGCGGCATCCAGCTGGCCCGCCTCCAGGTGGGAGTCGAGCGCCGTCTCGGCGAAGATCTGCGACGGATTGCCCCCGCTCCCCGTGGTGGCCCCTGCGCCGAGGATCTGGTCGACGATCGGGGCCGGTAGGTGAAGGTAGCGCTGGGCCAGCTCCACCATCATCACGAAGGCCTGGCCCTGGGGGTCGGTAGCCGGGTTGGTCCTCCCGAGCAGGAAGCCGGGGCGCGCCATCGCCTTGAAGACCGCTGCCAAAGAACCCCTCCCCTGAGCGGCGGCTCGGAACACCGCTGCGTCGGGCCCATGCGGGTTGTAGGCGAGGACGAGAGGACTCGAGGCGAAGCGGACATACCAGCGGGTGAACTGCGGCTCCAGCGCCGCGATCGGCGCCGCGCCCACGCTCTCGAAGACCCCGGGGGAGATCTCCCCGGCGCCGATGTCGTGGGACAGTCCGATCGACCCGCCGCCCCGTCCCGTGTAGCCGTACCCGGTGGCACGCTCGAAGGCAGGGCCGACCACCTCGTTGTCGACGGCCAAGAGCGAGCCGGCGAACGCGACGTCGGCGGTTCCCGCACGATGCGCGGCCGCATGTCGGCCGCCGCTGACCGACGCGCTGGCCGACGCGCTGGCCGAGGCGCTGGCCGACGCCACGGTCGAGAAGGCGACCAGCGACAGCGACACGCCTGCGGCCGCCACAGCCGCTGCCACGGCACCACGGGCACGTCCCTGTCCTCGGCACTTGCGCCCGCGACGGAGACGCTGACGGATCACCCCTCAGACGGTAGCCAGGAGGTCAGCGTTTCGCAAGCACTACTTCCTACAAATGCAAGTCCTGCTTTCGACGTTCAGACGGGCAGCCGACCCAGGAGGGCGCGATCGCAGCTGAAGTGATGGACCACGGAATTCAGGGCCTCCCGGCATGGATGTGGGTCGATTCAGGGATCCGAGCCCCGGCGACGTTCGTGCGGGAGGACATGTTCGATGGGTCCGAGGGTGAGCATGATGAGGCCGAGTGCCGCGTTGGCGGAGTGGAA
>JAKAQM010000146.1 GCA_021822565.1 Actinomycetes bacterium
GCGCCCCGGCCGGCCACGACCGCGGTGCGCCGGGCGCGAAGCGGGGTGCGATGCCGGGCGCCGAGCCGGGCGCGAAGCGGGGTGCGATGCCGGGCGCGATGCCGGGCGCGATGCCGGGCGCGAATCGGTACGCGAGCCAGGACCCGCGGCGCGCGCGGACCCGAGCGGCTTGGGACTGCCGGCGGGGCGCATTTGGCTCAGTCTTTCAGCACCTGGCCCTACGAGAGTGCATTGGCCTTGTCGGTCAAGATCTGGAGGAGCTCGTCGAAGGACTTGGCGAACGCGCTCACGCCCTGCTCCTCCAAGACCGCGGTGACGTCGTCCATGTCGATGCCCACGCGTGCGAGGTCGTCGAGCACCTGGTGCGCATGCGCCGGGTCCGCGTCCACGCTGCGGGCGATGGTGCCGTGGTCCAAGAGGGCGTCGAGCGTGGGTTCCGGCATGGTGTCGACCGTGTGGGGACCGATCAACGAGTCGACGTACAAGAGGTCCGAGTAGGCAGGGTTCTTGGTCGACGTGGAGGCCCACAAGGGGCGCTGCACGCGGGCCCCCTTGGACTCGAGGGCCTTCCAGCGCGGGCCCTGGAAGGTCTTGGAGTAGTGCTCGTAGGCGAGCTGGGCCTGCGCGACCGCGGCCTTGCCGCGCAACTTCAGGATCTCCGGATCGCCGACGCCGTCGCCGCCTCCTGCGAGGGTCTCGAGCCGGCGGTCCACCTCGGTGTCCACCCGGCTCACGAAGAACGAGGCCACGCTGTGCACGCTCGACAGGTCACTCGACCCACTCGACCCGCTCGACCGCTCCGCGTACGCCTCGAGGCCCGACAGGTACGCCTCCATGACCCTGTCGTAGCGCTCGATGCTGAAGATCAACGTGACGTTGATGCTTCTGCCTTCCGAGAAGAGCGTGTGGATCGCCGGAAGGCCCGCCAGGGTGCCCGGAACCTTCACGAGAAGGTTGGACCTGTCGATCCGCTCGTGGAGCGACCGGACGGCGGCGACGGTCCCGTCGGTGTCGTTGGCGAGCGACGGAGCCACCTCGAGTGACACGAACCCGTCGGCGCCCTCGCTCGACTCGTGGACCGGCCGCAGGACGTCGAGCGCACGCTCGATGTCGTCGATGACCATCTCCCAGTAGGCGTCGTCGACGCTCATGGAGCCCATGAGGGCGCGGAACTGCTCGTCGTACACGTCGGTGGCCTCGATGGCCTTGGCGAGGATCGTCGGGTTGGAGGTCACGCCGCGCACGCCTTGGTCCACGCGGTCCCGGAGATGGCCGCTCATGAGCCACTCCCGGTGCAGATCGTCGAGCCACGGGCTCTGGCCCTGCTGGTCGTAGAGGTCGTGCAGCTTGGTCACTTCGAGCCTCCTTCGTTGCGGTGCTGTCGGAGCAGCTCGCGGGAGCGCTCGGCGACGTGCTCGGGGGTGAACCCGAGCTCTGCGAGGACCTGGGCGCCAGGCGCCGACGCGCCGAACGTGTCGATGCACACCGTAGCGTCCGCGTAGCGGTCCCACCCGAGAGAGGCACCGGCCTCTACGGCGAGCGTGGGCACCCCCCGTGGGAGCACCGAGCGCCGGTAGGAGGCTTCCTGCGCCTCGAACCATTCCCAGCACGGCAGTGACACCACCCTCACCCGCAGGCCCTCCGAGGCCAGCTGCTCGGCCGCCCCGACGCACAGCTGCACTTCGCTCCCGGTGCCGATCAGCACGAGGTCGGGCGGTCCTTGGGCGGCGCCTGCGGGCTCGTCTACGAGGACGTACCCGCCGCGCTCGACCCCCTCGGGCGCCCGCGCGGCGGTCTCCGAGAGGACGGGGAGCTCCTGTCTGGACAGCACGAGCCCCGTGGGTCGCCCTCCGTCGACCGCCACCCGCCACGCCTGCGCGCACTCGTTGGCGTCTGCGGGTCGGCACACCGCCAGCCCGGGCATCGCCCGCAACGACGCCAGGTGCTCCACGGGCTGATGGGTCGGGCCGTCCTCGCCCAGGCCTATGGAGTCGTGCGTCCAGGAGTAGATCACGTGCGCGCTGGACATCGCCGCGAGCCGTACGGCCGGGCGCATGTAGTCGCTGAAGCAGAAGAAGGTCCCGCCAATGGGGAGCACACCGCCGTGATGTGCCATCCCAGTCATCGCGGCGGCCATCGCGTGCTCCCGTATGCCGTAGTAGACCTGCTGGCCCCCGGGGTGCTCAGGGGACTGTCGCTCCCCGCCGTCGAGCTTCATCCCGGTGTTGCCGGTGAGGTCCGCCGCGCCGGCGATCAAACCGGGGACGAGGCCACCCGTCGCATTCAGGCACACGTTGACCGCCTTGCGCGTGGCGACCATGGAGCCGGGCTCGAACCGGGGGAGCTTGCCCTCCCAGCCAGCAAGCCCGCGCCCCGCCCACGCCGCGTCCCATGCGTCACGGTCGCCGTCCCATCGCTCCACGCGCGCCTGCCACTCGCTGCGCATCGCCTGGCCACGCGGCACGGTGCTGCGGTAGAGCTCGAGCACCTCGTCGGGCACCCAGAAGCTCTCGTCGGGCGGGAGCCCCAGGATCTCCTTGGTGAGGCGGATCTCGTCCTCGCCGAAGGGGTCGCCGTGCGCCTTGGCCGTGTCGGTCAGGTGCGGCGAGGGCCATCCGATGTGGCTGCGCACCATGATGAGCGACGGCTTGTCCTCGACCGCCATGGCCTGGCGCAGCGCCCGCTCGAGGGCGGCGGTGTCGTTCGCCTCTTCCCCCACGTCGTTGACGTCCCAGCCGTAGGCACGGAAGCGCTCGGCCACGTCGTCGTCGTACGCGAGCTCCGTGGGGCCGTCGATCGAGATGTGGTTGTTGTCGTACACGTACACGAGCCGGCCGAGCGCCAGGTGCCCGGCCAGGGACGCCGCCTCGTGGCTGATGCCCTCTTCGAGGCAGCCGTCGCCGCAGAACACGAAGGTGTGGTGGTCCACCAGCTCGGGACCGAAGCGCGCGCGCAGGAAACGCTCGGCGATCCCCATGCCCACACCGTTGGCGACCCCTTGGCCCAGCGGGCCGGTCGTCACCTCGATGCCCAGCGCATGGCGCTTCTCGGGGTGGCCGGGGGTGCGCGACCCCCACTGGCGGAACGCTCGCAGGTCGTCGAGCGCGAGCCCGTACCCGCAGAGGTAGAGCATCGAGTACAACAGGATCGACGCGTGCCCGTTGGACAGCACGAAGCGGTCGCGGTCCGGCCATTCCGGGTCGCTCGGGTCGTGCCGCATCACCTTCGTGAAGAGCACGTGCGCCAGCGGGGCCAGCGCCATCGCCGTGCCCGAGTGGCCCGAGTGCGCCCGCTCGGGCCCGTCCATGGCAAGACCTCGGATCACATTGATCCCGAGCTGCTCGAGGTCGGCATCGGACGTGGGGGCAGGAGGCGTCGCGGGATCAGGAGGCGTCGCGGGATCAGGAGGCGTCGCGGGATCAGGAGGCGTCGCGGGATCAGGAGGCATCGCGGGATCAGGAGGCATCGCGGGGGCAGCAGGCATGCCGGCCAACATACCCACAGGTACCGTGCTTCCCATGGCGCTCCCGTTGCACAGCCCTCGGGACTGCGACCGGTGATCTCGCGCCTTCGGGGGTGGGCGACTGGGGCCGGGGGCTGGGGGCCGGGGCTGCGCGTTCGGGCGGGCTCGGCCGTCGTCCGCTTGCGACCAGGGAGGGTAGCGGTGGAGGATCTACCTGGTAGTGGTGGAGGATCTACCTGGCAGGCGCCCCCCCGGAGGTCACGCACCTCTCCGGTCAGGATGCCTTCCTAGGTGGGGCGAGCCTTCCGAGGTGGGGCGAGCATTCCGCAACGAGAGGAGCCCTGAGCGCGCGTGGCACGATTCCGAATCGGAAAATCGTCGAAAGGTGGCCATATCCGGGAGAGCGGCACCGACGCGCTCCAGCTCGTCATCGACTACATCAAGCAAGAGACCCTCACGCCGCTCAAGGGTCTTGGCCGGTACCTCGTCTTCGGGATCCTGGGCTCCATCGCCTTGTGCGCCGGCCTGGTGCTCCTCCTCGTCGCCTTCCTCCGGGCACTCCAGGAGCAGACCGGGGGGTTCTTCAGCGGGACACTGAGCTGGGCACCCTATGTCATCGTTGCGGGCGCAGCCATCTTGGTGATGACGTTTGCCGCATGGCGCATCGTCCGCGGGCCAGGCGCTCGACGGCGCCGTCCGCCCGCCGCGAAGCCATGAGGGGCTCGCCGGCGCCGTCCGCCCGCCGCGAAGCCATGAGGGGCGAGGGCCCTATCTGGCCCCCAGCCGGCGGGTGTCGGCGGGTGTCGGCGGCGGCGGCGGGTGTCGGTGGACGGCGGCGGGTGTCGGTGGACGGCGGCGGGTGTCGGTGGACGGCGGCGGGTGTCGGTGGACGGCGGCGGGTGTCGGTGGGTGAACATGGGGGCTGAGGGGCAAGCCGGTATGAGCAATGGAGACGGAGGGAGCCGAGGGTGAGCATGCGGACGAACGGCCGGCCCATCACGCGGTCGGACCTCGAGGAGGCCTTCCAGCGGGTCGTGGGGGAGGGGGAGAAGACCGTGACGGCGGCAGCACCCAGTGCTCTCGTCGCTGCCGTCGCAGGCGCGCTCGTCGTGGTGACGCTCGCCTATCTCGCGGGAAAGCGGCGCGGCCGGCGCAAGTCGTCCGTCGTAGAGATCCGACGTCTCTGAGCTCGTGGGGCGTCTCCTCGATTCGCTGTTGCGGCGGGTGGCTCGTTCGGGTCTCCGCCGGGGCCTCGCCGGAGAGCACTGGGCGTGGCTGGTCATCGCCGCTGCCGCCTTCGTGCTGAGAAGAGCGCGCCGTCCCGACACGCGCGTCGAGCGCATCAAGCTCGAGCCGGGGGATCGGTACCTGGTAACGGTGCAGCCCGGGGGCGGGCACACGCGCCGCACGACCGAATAGCGCCGGCACGTGGACGAAACCGAGCGGAAAGGGCCCGTGAATGCGGGCGAGCGCGTCATGCTCGTCGACTCCAAGGACCGCCGGTACCTCGTCACGCTCTCGGCCGGCGCGACCTTCCACACCCATGCGGGGAGCGTCTCGCACGACGACGTCATCGGCCGCGACGAGGGCGAGGTGATCACGGGATCGACCGGCCGCCGGTACCTCATGTTCCGGCCGACCCTTGCCGACGTGATCATCAAGATGCCGCGGGGCGCGCAGGTCATCTACCCGAAAGACCTGGGCGCGATCCTGCTTGCCGCAGACATCGGGCCAGGCCAGCGCGTGCTCGAGGCCGGGGTCGGCTCGGGCGCGCTCTCCATGGCCCTCCTCCGGGCGGGCGCGACCGTCATCGGCTACGAGTTGCGAGACGACTTCGCCGCCCGCGCCCGCAAGAACGTGGCCGCGTTCCTGGGCCCGGACGTGGACTATCGCGTGGAGTCCCGGGACGTGACCGACGGGATCGAGGAGCAGGACCTCGACCGCATCCTCCTCGACATGCCTGAGCCCTGGCGCGTCCTTCCCCATGCCGCACACGCGCTGCGCCCAGGGGGGGTGCTGCTCGCGTACCTGCCGACGATCAACCAGACGGCAGAGCTTCGCCATGCGCTCGACCAAGCCCCCTTCGGGCTCGCGTGCACGTCCGAAGTGCTGCACCGCACGTGGCACGTCGAGGCCCGATCGGTCCGCCCAGACCACCGAATGGTCGCGCACACCGGCTTTCTCACTTGGGCGCGCAGGCTCGTACGCCCGCCTGGGCACGAACGCCCTCAGGGCGCAGCCGCCGAGCCGAGCTCAGCCGACCTGAGATGACCTGAGCCCTCGGCCACCCGTGGCCGCCCGCGGCCACCGTCGGCCACCTGTGGCCGGCGGCTGCGCTCGCGCCCCTCGCCGGCCGCCCCCGTCGCCGGCCGTATCAGCTGGCCTTTGGCCGTCACAGCGGCTTCATGAGAGTCACACCCCCCTGCGATCATGGAGCCGTGAGTGGCAGCAGGCACGATTCCGGGCACGACCCCCGGCGCATCGCCGAGGCGGCCGGGGCGCTTCGAGTCACACCCCCCTGCGATCATGGAGCCGTGGCTGAGATCCAGCACGACCCCGGGCACGACCCCGGGCACGACACCGGGCACATCGCCGAGGCGGCAGGGGCGCTGCGCCGTGCGCTCGGAGGCCTCGAGCCCTCGGTCTACGGGGCCGGCGATGCCGCCGCGCTCGCAGAGGTGCTCTCTTTGACCGAGAAGGCGTGCGCAGC
>JAKAQM010000147.1:0-1861 GCA_021822565.1 Actinomycetes bacterium
GCACGAGGATCTGCCTGGGGCCCCCGGGTCGGGCGTCGAGCAGGTTGCCCTGCGGCCCGACGGTCGCCGCGAGCGAGGTGACGAGCTCCTCTCTGATCGCGTCGAGCGGCGGGTTGGTCACCTGCGCGAAGAGCTGCGTGAAGTAGTCGAAGAGGAGCCGGGGCCGCTCGGAGAGCACGGCGATCGCCGTGTCCGAGCCCATCGAGCCGACCGGTTCCTCGCCGCGCCTTGCCATGGGCGCGAGCAGCACCCGGAGCTCCTCGGTCGTGTAGCCGAAGAGGCGCTGGTGGGTGACCACGCTCGCGTGCTGCGGGGTGAGCATGTGGCGATCGGGGAGCTCGTGGAGGTGCACCTGGGTCTCGGCCAGCAGCTCGGCGTAGGGGTGCTCCGCGGCGAGCTCCGCCTTCACCTCCTCGTCGCCCACGATGCGGCCCTTCGCCGTGTCCACGAGGAACATGCGGCCGGGCTGGAGGCGGCCCTTGTGCACGACGGAGCCGGGATCGACCTCGAGGACGCCGACCTCGCTCGACAGCACCACGAGCCCGTCGTCCGAGACCCAGTAGCGCGCGGGGCGCAGGCCGTTGCGGTCGAGGACCGCGCCCACGAGCGTCCCGTCGGTGAACACGACCGCCGCCGGCCCGTCCCACGGCTCCATGAGCGACGCGTGGTAGGCGTAGAACGCCCGGCGCGCGGGGTCCATCGACTCGTGGTTCTCCCACGCCTCGGGGATCATCATGAGCACCGCGTGCGGCAGCGACCGGCCGGCGAGGTGGAGCAGCTCCAGCACCTCGTCGAAGGTGGCCGAGTCGCTCGCCCCCTGGGTGCAGATCGGGAAGAGCCGCTCGAGGTCGCCGGGCAGGTTCGGCGTCGCGAGCAGCGCCTCGCGGGCACGCATCCAGTTCCGGTTCCCCGCCAGCGTGTTGATCTCGCCGTTGTGGGCCAGGTACCGGTAGGGATGCGCGAGCGGCCAGCTCGGGAACGTGTTCGTGGAGAAGCGCGAGTGCACGAGCGCGAGCGCGCTCTCGAAGGCCGGGTCCGAGAGGTCGGGGTAGAAGCGCCGCAACTGGTGCGAGGTCAGCATGCCCTTGTACACGAGGGTCCGCGCGGACAACGACGGGAGGTAGAGCCCCTCCACGGCGTGCTCGGCGCGCTTGCGCACCACGTAGGCCAGGCGGTCCACCACGAGGGGGTCGGGCGTGGCGCCCTCGGAGGTGCCGGCAGCGCCGGTTCGCCCGAGCGCCCACGCACCGTCGGCGTCGGGGACCACGACCACCTGCTCGATGCGCGGCATCGCACGGCGCGCCGCCTCGCCCAGGCACGAGGGGTCGTACGGGACCTCGCGCCACCAGCGGACCGCCATCTTCTCCTCACGGGCGATGGCCTCGAACTGGGCCCGGGCCTTGGCGGCGTCGTCGGCGTCGCTCGGGAGGAACACGCAGCCGACCGCGTACGCACCGGGTGCGGGCAGGGCCATCCCGGCGTCCTCGGCGGCGCGCGCCAAGAAGCGGTGGGGCACCTGGACCAGGATGCCCGAGCCGTCGCCCGAGTCCTCCTCGGCCCCCGTCGCCCCCCGGTGGGCGAGCCGCTCGAGCACCGTGAGCGACTTCTCCACCACGTCGTGGTCGCGCTCGCCGGACAATCGGGCCACCATCCCGATGCCGCAGGCGTCGTGCTCGAAGCGCGGGTCGTAGAGGCCGGGGTGCGCGGCGCCGGGCGCGCCGCCGGACGGAGCGGCGGAACCGGCGGGTGCCGTCATGGGATGCACGGGGTCGTCGTCCTCGCTGGGTGGCTCGGGGTGCCGCATCGGCGCAGCACCGGTGAATCGGGTACGAGCGCCCGGGGACGACGTTGGCCCTGGAGC
>JAKAQM010000147.1:1961-6029 GCA_021822565.1 Actinomycetes bacterium
GGCAGGCCCCGCCCGGTGCGCTGGGCAGGCCCCGCCCGGTGCGCTCGGTGCGGCGGCATAGGATCGGCATCGTGGCCGGCTCAGCGGATGTGGTGTTCGCCGGCGGCGGCGTCATCGGGCTGTCGGCGGCCTGGCTGTCCGCCGAGCAGGGCCTGACCGTGCGCGTGGTCGACCCTGAGCCTGGCCGGGGCGCCGCGTGGGTGGCCGGTGGCATGCTCGCACCGGTGGCCGAGGCGACCTTCGGCGAGGAGGCGCTCGTGGGCCTCTTCCTGGACGCGGCGGCGCGCTGGCCCGCGTTCGCCTCTCGGCTCACCGAGGCCACCGGCATGGAGACCGGTTTCCAGGAGTGCGGCACCGTCGCCGTGGCCCTGGACGCATCGGACCGTGCCGAGATCGACCAGCTCCTCGACTTCCGCCGCGAGCTCGGGCTCGACACCTCCAGGCTCTCGGCGAGCGAGTGCCGGTCCCTCGTCCCCGGCCTGTCCCCCGCGATCAGGGGCGGGGCGCTCATGCCCGGCGAGCAGCAGGTCGACAACCGCGCGGTCGTCCTCGCGCTCATCGAGGCCTGCGCGCGCGCCGGCGTCGACCTGGTCGCCGAGCGGGTGGCATCGGTCAGCCTCGGTCGCGACGGCGCAGCGGACGGCGTCCTCACCGAAGGCGGCACGCTCATCCCCGCGGGCACGGTCGTGCTCGCCGCAGGGGCGGAGACGCCCCGCATCGGCGGCGTGCCGGCGGGCGTGATCCCTCCGGTGCGCCCGGTGAAGGGGCACATGCTGCGGCTTCGGGCCACGGGCACGGGCACTGCCGCGGGCACGGCCGCGGGCACTGCCGCGGGCACGGCCGCGGGCACGGGCCAAGCGTTCGAGCACATCGTGCGCGGGCTCGTGCACGGCCACCACTCCTACCTCGTGCCGCGTGCCGACGGCTCCGTGGTGCTCGGCGCGACGGCCGAGGAGCGCGGCTACGAGACCACGGTGCGCGCTGGCGCGGTCCACATGCTGCTCGACGACGCGCGCCTCTTGCTGCCCGGCATCGACGAGTGGGAGCTCCTCGAGTGCATCGCGGGCCTGCGCCCCGGCTCGCCGGACAACGCGCCCTTCGTAGGCCCGACCTCCGTGCCGCACCTCGTGCTCGCGACCGGCCACTACCGCAACGGCTTCCTCCTCACCCCGATCACCGCCCAGGCCGTCGCCGCGTACCTCACGACCGGCACGGTCCCTCCCCCGCTCGACGCCTTCCCTGCGGACCGCCACCTCAGCGCTGCCCCACCGGCGGGCACCTAGGAGCCCCGAGGGCGACGCGTTGGGCACGGTCGGCGTGTCGGTCAACGGCCAGCCGCGTGAGATCGCGGCCGGGACCACGGTGGCCGCGCTCGTCCGGGAGCTCGGGGCGGGGCCCCGGGGCATCGCCGTCGCGATCGACCGGGTGGTCGTGCCCCGCTCTTCCTGGGAGGACGTGGTCGTCGAAGAGGGTGCCCACGTCGAGGTCGTCACGGCCGCAGCCGGGGGGTGAGCATATAGACTTAGTCCATGACCAAGTCCGTAGGCGTCCACGAGGCCAAGACCCAGCTCTCCCGGCTCCTCGACGACGTGGCGTCCGGGGAAGACGTGATGATCACGCGTCGGGGCGAACCAGCCGCCCGGCTCGTGGCCGTGCGCGCTGGGAGCCCGAGGCGGTTCGGCCTGGACCGAGGCCGGCTGACGGTGCCCGACGACTTCGATGCGCCGCTCGACCGCGAGGTGCTCGACGCGTTCGAGGCGTCTCGGTGAAGCTGCTTCTCGACACTCACGTCTTTCTCTGGTTGCTCACCGAGCCTGAGCGGCTCGGCGAGCACCTCCGGACAGTCGAGGACCCTGCCAACGGCATGCTGCTGTCGGCAGCCAGCTCGTGGGAGATCGCGATCAAGGTACGGCTGGGGAGGCTCGAATTGCCCGACGACCCGACGCGGTACGTTCCGGATCGCATGCGCGCCATCGGCGCCGAGCCGCTCGCAGTGGAGCATGCCCACGCGCTGGAAGTGGCGGCTCTCCCCCCGCTCCACCGAGATCCCTTCGACCGGCTGCTCGTCGCACAGGCGCGCCACCTCGGGCTCACCATCCTGACGGCCGACGCGGCCGTCGCCCGCTACGACGTTCGCACGATGCTCGTCTGAACCGGCTGCGCGCGTCCTCGCGCTCGGGTGCGTCCGGCGCACGCGAGAATGCACGGATGGAGCTCTCCGGGAAGACGGCGTTCGTCCTCGCCGGCGGCGGCACGAAGGGCGCCTTCGAGGCGGGCGCGGTCTCCTACCTCGTCGAGGAGGAGGGCGTGGTCCCAGACGTGATCACGGCGGCCTCCGCCGGGTCGGTCTTCGCTGCGGTGCTGGCCCAGGCTCGCACGCACGAAGAGCTCGTGCTGCGCACGCGTGAGCTCCACGACGACCTGCTCGCGATGACGAGGGCCGACCTGCTCTTCGGGAAGCAGCCGTGGGTCGCCGCGCTCGACGGGACCCTGTTCGGGCGGGCGATCGACCACTGGGTCGTCGAGAGCATGCGCCCGCCGGTGCCGGGTGCCTCCGGCGGGGACCCACCGCCGCACGGCTCGTCTCGCGGCCGGTCGATCCGTGTCGCCGCCCAGGTCGTCCGTGCGCTTCCGAGGCTCGGCAAGGTGCGCCGGCAGATGCGCGGCCGCACCGGGTCGCTCCTCACGCTCGACCCGCTGGCGGAGCTCCTGCGCCGGGGGGGGCGCGGGGTCGCCCCGATCGATCCCGCGCTCGTCGCACGCCCCGGGCTCGACCTGCGCCTCGCGGTCGTGGCGCTCGGCGCGGGGGTGCTGCGCTACGTCACCGAGGACGGCGTGCTCGTGCAGTCCGACGCGGTGACGCCCGTGCCCGGCACGGCGGCGGGTCCGGTCGGGCTCGTCGACGGGGTCATCGCCTCGGCGAGCGTGCCGATGATCTTCCCGCCGCGCGCGCTCGCCGGCGACGCGTACGTGGACGGGGGCGTCGTGGAGAACGTGCCCGTGGCGGCCGCGGCGGCGCTCGGCGCGACGCAGATCTTCGCGATCCTGGCGATGCCGCTCGAGCTTCCCGTCGACGACCACGACTACGCCAGCTCGAGCGCCCTCGAGGTGTTCCTGCGTGCGGTCGGCGCCATCTCCTTCGCAGAGCGGCAGCGGACGAACCTCATGCCGCGCCTCGCAGATGGCACCAAGCTGAGCGTCATCGACCCCCTCGTCGACATCGTCGGCCCGTTCGACGTGTCGCGCGGCCTCATGCTCTTGGACATGGACTACGGCTGGATGCGCGCGGCAGACGTCTGCGCGGACATCAGCGCCGCCGCGCGCCAGCGCGCGGCGGAGGCCACCGACGCCGTCGTCGTCGCACGGACCCAGGCGTGGCATCGCGAGGAGCAGATGTGGTCGGAGGGAACAGGCTCCCCCGGGGACCTCGCCGCGCTCAGGCGCGCCAAGCGGGTGGTGAGAGACGCGCTCAACGAGCGCAAGGAGCTCGGCCTCCCCACGCCGCACGACGCCGCACGGTGGTGGTCCGGCTACGAGGCGCACGAGGGGTCGCGACCGCCCTCCCTTCCCCCCGAGCTCTTCGACGGGCGCAGCTGAGGCCCGTTCGACCGGGTCCGCGGAGGCGGGACCGCGGAGGCAGAACCGCGGACGCAGGTCAGCGGAGGCTGGTCCGCGGAAGCAGCTCAGCAGAGATGGCTCAGCGGAGGTGGTCGGACCAGCCCTTGCCGTCCCACCAGCGCTCCTTGCCGCTCCCGGCGGGGTCGGGGTACCAGCCCGCAGGGGGCGGGGGCGGAGAAGGTGGCTCGGGCGGGTAGCTGTAGCCGCCGTAGGGCCCGGGTCCCTGGGAGCCGCCGCCAGCGCCGCCGTAGCCCCCGCCATAGGGGCCCCCGCCGTACGGCCCCGAGCCGTACCCTCCGCCGTACGAGCCCCCGCCATAGGGGCCCCCGCCGTACGGCCCCGAGCCGTACCCACCGCCGTAGGGGCCGCCCGGCGGGTTCTGCGGGCCCTGGGGGGGGAAGCGGCGTCGGAGCACGGTCAGGTAGACGATCGAAGAGACGAGGGCGACGG
>JAKAQM010000148.1 GCA_021822565.1 Actinomycetes bacterium
GGCTTCGCCAGGACCACCTGCACGTCGCTGACGTGGCGCTCCAGGAACGCGGCCTCGGAGTAGCACAGGTAGAGCCTCCAGATGCGCAGGAAGCGCTCGTCGAAGCCGAGCGCCTCGATGCCGGCACGGTGCTCGTCCACGTTGCGCCGCCAGCGTCGAAGCGTCTCGGCGTAGTGGCGGCCGATGTCCTCCACGTCCACGATCCGCAGGTCCGTCCCGGCCGCTGCCCGCGCCAGCGACCCGACCGAGGGCAGGCAGCTCCCGGGGAACACGAACGCCTTGATGAAGTCGGTGCTGTGCTTGGCCCGCTCGTAGCTCCGGTCGTCGATGGTGATGGCCTGGAGCGCCATCAGGCCGTCGGGCCGCAGCAGGGCGGCGCAGGTGCGCATGTAGGTGCCGAGCAGGCGCCAGTCGACCGCCTCGACCATCTCGATCGACACGAGCTTGTCGTAGCGGCCGGTGAGCGCCCGGTAGTCCTCGTGGAGGATGGTCACGCGGTCGTCCAGGTCGAGGCGGCGCACCCACGCGCTCGCGTGCGCGTACTGGTCGTCCGACACGGTCGTCGACGTCACCCGGCAGCCGTAGCGGGTGGCGGCGTGCACGGCGAAGCCGCCCCAGCCCGTGCCGATCTCGACCACGTGGTCGGCCGGGGACAGGCCGAGCTTCCGGCAGATGCGGTCCAGCTTGGCGACCGACGCCTCCTCGAGGGTCGTGCCGGGACGCTCGAACAGGGCGCAGGAGTAGCTGAGCGTCGGGTCCAGCATCAGGGAGAAGAGCCCGTTGCCGAGGTCGTAGTGGGCCCGCACGTGGCGCCGGTCGGCCTCGGGGGGCCGCCGCCGCAGCCGGCGCAGCGGGTCGGCGACCACGGAGGCAGCCTGGCCGGCGCGGTCCCTCGCCGCCCCGAGGGCTCCCCTGCTGCGCACCAGCATGCGCAGGAGCGTCGTCAGGTCGTCGCTGTCCCACCAGCCCTCCGCGTAGCCGTGGCCGAGCCCCACCGAGCCGTGCCGCAGCAGGGCGGCGTAGGCGGCCAGGTCGTGCACGCGCACCCGAGCTTCGGGGCCGGGGCCCTCACGCCCGAGGCGCACCGTGCCGGCCTCGTCCTCCACGACCATGCGCCCCCACGCCAGGCGCCGCCCCATCCCGAGCGCCACCCCGCGGGCGAGGCGCGCGGTGAGGTGAACGGGCTTCGGCGCCGAGCGGCGGGGATGGGGCACGAAGGGCGCTCCCGCCCACCACAGGGCGAACGCCTGGCGGTAGATGGCGGCCGACCCGCCGAGCGGGCCGAGGGACCGGTGCCACGCCACCCGTCCCAGGGACGCGCGGCCGGCCTCCCGGCGCTCGAGCCGCAGCGCCGCGTCGAAGAGCACCTCGTCGCCCCGCACCGCCCGCATGGCCACCGAGAGGCGCTCGCCCGGCTCGCTGTAGGTGAGCTCGTAGTCCATGTCCATGCCGAAGAAGGGCGAGACGTGCAGGGCCTTCGCCATGCGGTGACGTCCGGGCCCGTCCACCACGTACACGTGGCGCTCGTGCCAGGGGGTGTTCGTGACCTCGGCGACCAGCGCCTCCACCCGGCCCGACTCCTGGTCGAAGCAGTAGTAGAGGGCAATCGGGTTGAACAGCCAGCCCCACGTCCGGAGGTGGGCGAGCATGGCCACGGGTCCCGTGGGGCGCCGGCCCAGGCGCTCTTCCACCAGGTCGCGCACGGCGTCGGCGAGCGGCCCCACACGCTCCGGCAGGTAGTCGCGCCGCCGGAAGCTCACCACGTTCGGCCGCTCCTCCGACCACAGCGGGTGCATCCGGCAGAGGTCGTGCAGCTCCTCGAGGTCCACGAGCGGCATGGCGACCCGGTACCCGAAGCGGTGCTCGACCGGGGCACGGCGGTGGTGGGAGAGGGTCCCCTCGTAGACGGCGCTCCGCATGGTCATCGTCACAGGGTCACAGGGTTCACGGTCACAGGGTCACAGGGTCACAGGGTCACAGGGTCACAGGGTCACAGGGTTCACGGTCACAGGTCCACGCCGAAGGCCCTGCAGACGCGCAGGGCGCTCTGGAGGCCGTCCTCGTGGAAGCCGTACCCCCAGTAGGCCCCGCAGTACCACGTGGAGCGCACGCCGCTGATCTCGCCGTAGCGCTTCTGGGCGGCCACCGCGGCCGAGTCCATGACCGGATGGGCGTACTCGAACACCCCGAGGACCCTCGCGGGGTCCACGGCGCCGGGCTGGTTCAAGGTCACGCAGATCTGGTGGCGCGAGTCGATCGACTGGAGGAGGTTCATGGAGTAGGTGAGCGTGGCGCCGCGGGGGTCCGCGGTGGCGGGCCGCCCGGTCGGGGGCCGCCCGGTCGGGGAGTCCGCGGTGGGGGTGGCCGAGGTGGGGGTGGCCGAGGCCTGGAGCCGGTAATTCCAGCTGGCCCAGGCCCTCCGGGCGCGCGGCAGCACGCGCTCGTCGGTGTGGAGCACGGCGGTGTTGGGCTGGTAGCGGATGCTCCCGAGCACCGCGCGCTCCGCCGGGCTCGGGTCCACCAGGAGCTCCAGGCTCTCGTCGCTGTGCCCGGCCAGGATCACGTGGTCGAAGCGCTCGGGCCCGTGCCGGTCGGTCACCAGCTCCACGCCGTCGGGGTGGCGCGTGATCTTGGCGACGGGGGTCCCGAGGCGCACCCGGTTGCCGAGCGGGTCGAGGATGCGCCGCACGTAGGACTGCGCGCCGCCGTCGACCGTCCTCCAGCTCGGCTGGGCGCCCAGACGGAGCAGGCCGTGGTTGTCGAAGAACCGCGCGAAGGTCGCCGCCGGGATGTCGAGTGCCGCGCCGATCGGGGCCGACCAGATCGCCGACACCATCGGGGCCAGGTACCAGGTGACCAGGTGCGACGACCACCGGCCCTCGGCCACCAGCTCGCGGAGCGTGAGGCCCTCGGGGATCCCCTCCGCCAGGAGCGCCCTGGTGTGCCGGTTGAACCGGGCGATGTCGGCCAGCATCCGCAGGAACGCAGGACGCAGCGCGTTGCTCGGGCGGGCGAAGACGGTGCTCGGGCCCGTCGCCCGCCACTCCACGCCGGTCGCCGGGTCCGACACCCCGAAGCTCATGTCGCTGGGCTTGGTCGGCACGCCGAGGCGGTCGAAGAGCCGCACCAGGCCCGGGTAGTTCGGCTCGTTGTACACGATGAAGCCGGTGTCCACGTAATGCGTCTCGTCGTCGAGGTCCACGCGCACCGTGTTCGTGTGCCCTCCCGCACGCCCCTCGCGCTCGAACACGGTCACGTCATGGGCCCTTCCGAGGAGATGGGCGCACGTCAGCCCCAAGATGCCGGTCCCGACCACGGCGATGCGCATCCCCTTTATTTAGCACTAAACTCGGCGGGTGCGCAGCGTCGGGTTGGCGGACGGGGTGGGCGGGCTGGTGGACGAGTTGGACGGGCTGGTGGACGGGCTGGGCGGGCTGGTGGACGAGTTGCTGGAGGCGACCGTCGTCGGGAGCTTCAGCCGCCTCGGGTACGTGGTGCGCCGGGCCGTCGAGCACTGGGAGGACCCGCCCCGCGTCGACGGGCGGGTGATGGTCGTCACGGGCGCCTCCTCGGGCGTCGGGCGGGCGGCGGCGCTCCAGCTCGGGCGCCTCGGGGCCGAGGTCTGGGCCCTCGGGCGTGATCCCGTACGCACCGAGGCGGTGGCCGGTGCCATCCGCGCTGCGGGCGGGCACGCCGTCGCCTGCGTGGTCGACGTCTCCGACCCAGCAACGGTCGTCGCCTTCGCCGAGCGCCTCGGTGCCGCGCACGACCGGCTCCACGGGCTCGTGCACGCGGCCGGAGCCCTGCTGCGCAGCTACTCGCAGGCCGCAGACGGTTCCGAGACGACCGTCGCGACCCACGTGCTCGGGCCCTTCCGGCTGACGTGGCTCCTCGCCCCCCTCCTTCGGCGGGCGGGAGGCTCGACCATCGTGACGGTGTCCTCGGGCGGCATGTACACCGAGCGGCTCGACCTCTCGCGCCTCGAGATGGGGCCAGAGCACTACGACGGGGTGCGGGCCTACGCACGGGCCAAGCGCGCACAGGTGGTCCTTGCGGCCGAGTGGGCGCGGCGCTGGTCGGCCTCGGGCGTCGCCAGCTATGCCATGCACCCCGGCTGGGTGGACACGCCCGGCCTGGCCTCCGGGCTCCCCTCGTTCACCGCGCTCCTGCGCCGCTGCTCGCTGCTCCGCCGGCCCGAGGAGGGGGCCGACACGGCGGTGTGGCTGGCGGCCGGCGGGGCGCCGGGTGGCGGGGGTGGCGGAGGCGGCGGGGCGCGGTCAGGTGGCGGAGGTGGCGGGGCGCCGCCAGGTGGCGGGGCGCCGGGTGGGCCCGGGTTCTGGCACGACCGGCATCGCCGCGGCGAGCACTACCTTCCCTGGACCCGCCCTCGGGCCGGGCGCGACGACGCCGGCGGCGGTGGCGGCGAGCTCTGGGAATGGTGCGCGGCGCGCACCGGGCTCGGTCTCGGTCGATGACGGGCGCGGGGGGAGGTCCGGGGCGGGGTCGGGGGGTCGCTCAGCGTCTGCGGGCGGGCGCCCTCTCGGCGTAGAGCGCCATGACTGTCGCGATGGTGGCCGGGTCGGTGCTCGGCCACGGACCCACACGGTCGCCGCTGGCGGTGGTCAGCTCGCTCGGTGTGGCCGGCGTCCTCGGGAGCCCGCTCAGGAACTCGGTGACGCTCGCCGACTCCTCGCCCTCGTGGCGCCGGAAGCTCGCCAGCAGCTGCTCGACCGTGTCTTCGACGGCGTCGGCGTGCTCCCGGTACGCGTCGACCGCATCGGGGCGGGTCGTCAGCAGCTCGCCCAGCTTCTTCGACAGCTCCGCCCGCTGCGTCGTGCCCTCCTCGTAGCGGTCCGCGAACGGCCCACCGCCCGGCAGGGCGCGCAGCAGGGGGCACAGCGTGCCGGACAGGACCGAATCGTGGATCGACACGGCCACCTCGAGCCGGCGCAGGGACTCCACGCGTTCGCTCACGGTCCGCGCCGCCCGCAGCTCGTCGACGATCTTGTCCACGGCACGGTCGTAGCTCTCGAGCACCTCGCCGATCGAAGGGACGGCGCCGTTCCCGCCGAGCCACGGGGGGCGCGGACCCACCTCGTCCCACACGTGGGGCCGAGGGGGCGATGGCGGCGCGAGCCCGTGGCGGACCGGCTCGGGCTCCCGGGGCACCCAGCGCTCCTCGGCTCCGGTCCCGGCCGGCGCTGCAGGCGTCGTGGCGCGCTCCTCACGGGGTTCTCCACCGCTCGCTTCGCGGCGGGTCGCCGGGACGTACCGCCAGCCGTGATGGGCGTCCATCCACTCGCGATAGCTGTCCATGTAGCGGTACAGCGTCTTCAGCAGCCCGGAGCGAGGGGTGTGGCGATGCGCGAACGTCGGCGCCCGCCGCACCTCGAGGGCCATGCGCGCGGCGAGGACGTCGGGGTCGGTGCTCGCTCCCGACGACTCAAGCACCTGGGCCACCTCCACCGTCTCGATCTCGGTGTGACGGCGAAAGCTGGCCTCGAGCTCCGTGAGGATGCGCTCGATCTCCGGGCCGCTCGCGGCATACACGTTGCGCGCGCCGATGCCGACCGTGAGCGCCTGGAAGCTCTGGAGGAGCGTGCGCCGCTCAGTGCAGCCCTCACAGAGGCGCTCTGCGACCTCGCGGCCCTGGGGCAGCTCGCGCAGCAGCGGGCACAGCACGTCGGTCAGCACCGCGTCGTGCAGTGCGATCATGTGGCGCAGCTTGTAGAGGAGCTGGACCTTCTCGGTGCCCGTGGACACCTCGAGCGTCTCGGCGAACGCCGCCCCGACTTCCTGGTCGTAGCTGGCGAGCAGCTCCAACAGCGGCTTCGAGGTCGTCTCCACCGTCTTCACCAGCCTCTCTTCTCTCCCCGTTCCTCCCATCGTACGCGCACATCGCCCGCCCACAGAGGGGCCGCTCTCCGCAGCGGATCCTCGTGTCCGATGGTTTTGCAACCCCCATTGGCCGTGATCGCGGTAGTAGAT
>JAKAQM010000149.1 GCA_021822565.1 Actinomycetes bacterium
GGGGCCTTCATGGCCCCACCGCCACCGCCCTTGCCGCCCATCGGGTTCGACCTCGGCGCGCCGCCACCCCCGCCTCCGCCTGCCGGGTTCCACGTCGGCGCACCGCCACCCCCGCCTCCGCCTGCCGGGTTCCACGTCGGCGCACCGCCTCCACCACCCCCGCCGCCTCCGGGGTTCACGGTGATCCGTCCCACCGAGCCGACCCGGGTCTCGACGTCACTCGGTCAGGCGGACTTCGGCACCCTCTCTGCAGCCACCGACCCGAGACGCGGCGGACAAGGCGCCATGAACGGGGACGCAGAGACCAATGGCCGGTCGGCACGCACCGAAGAGGAACCCCCTCGCCCGCCGGCGATCACCCCGGACTTCTTCGCGCGGGCCGGCCGGAGACGGCACTGACCGCGCGCCGCGCCCGTCAGCGGGTGTGAGCGTCCTCGGACAGGTCGTCGCGCCGCCACGCCCCAGACCGCCCGCCCGACTTCTCCCAGAGCGCGACGTCCGCGATCGTCATCGAGCGGTCAGCCGACTTGCACATGTCGTAGACGGTGAGCGCCGCCACGGTGCACGCCGTGAGCGCCTCCATCTCCACCCCGGTCCGGTCGACGGTCTCGACCTGGGACTCGACCTCCACGTAGTCGTCGCCGATCGAGAAGTTGATGGACACCGATCCCACCAGGACCGGGTGGCACATCGGGATCATGTCGGCCGTTCGCTTCGCCGCCTGGATCCCCGCGATCCGAGCCGCCGCCAGCACGTCTCCCTTCGTGATGGCGTTGTTGGCCACCTTCGTGGTGGTCTCCGGCTGCATCCACACGCGGCAGCGTGCGAGGGCTCGGCGATGGGTCGGCTCCCGGGGGCTGACGTCGACCATGCGGGCGCCGCCGAGAGGCTCGAGGTGGGTCAGGCTGCGTTCGGCCACGGAGCGAAGTCTAGGGGGTTGCGACCGGCGCACCCCGTCCAACCATTACAATTGGCACTCGAAGGGTGAGAGTGCCAACATCTCGGAGCCCGGCACTTGGAACGGACACATGCCGGACAGGTGCCGGCCACGTGCCGGCGGGTGCGGGCGGAGGACACAGGGAGGATCGATGCCAACCTACGAGTACGCATGCCGGAGCTGCGGGCACCATCTCGAGGTTTCCCAGTCGTTCTCCGAGGATCCGCTCACGACCTGCCCGAACTGCGGAGGCGACCTGCGCAAGGTCTTCGGGGCGATCGGCATCGTCCTGAAGGGGAGCGGCTTCTACCGCACCGACAGCAGGGTCGCGTCCGGGGCCAAGACGGCCGTGCACGAGAAGCACGAGACCAAGGAGGCCGCGTCGGGCTCCGACAGCGGCTCGGGCGCGCCGGCGGCGACCGCCGGGTCCTCGGCCCCTGCGTCGACGTCGAGCGCCTCGTCAGGGTCGGGCGGGACCTCGGCGCCCGCGAGCACGTCGGCTGCCGCCAGCGCGAGCTGAACGGCGGCGGCTCGGCCGCAGCTCAGCTGCCGCTCAGCTGCATGTCGGCGATGGCGACCGTCTGGCCGGCGGCAGCTCCCGGGAGCCACTGCACGTCGCGCCCGACATGGAGCACCGACCGGAGCATGCGCTGGAGCGTCGAGGCCACCGTCACCTCGCGCACCGGCTCCGCCAGAGCGCCTGCCCGGATCATCAATCCCTCCGCCCCGACGCTGAAGTCCCCGCTCACCGTGCTCACCCCGGAGTGCACGCCGGTGATCGACTGGACGTAGACGCCCTCGCCGACGGCGGCGAGGATCCCGGACTGGTCGAGCTCCCCCGGCGTGAGCGCGAGCGCGCGGCAGCCCGCTCCGGGCGTGCCCGAGTACCCCCCGCGCACCGCAGATCCGGTCGACACCGTGCCGGCGCGCCGCGCCGAGACGCTGTCGTGGACGAACGCCTCGAGGACCCCGCCATCGATCAGGACGTTGCGCCGGCACGCGAGCCCCTCCCCGTCGAACACCGCGGCTCCGTAGGCGCGCGGATCCGTCGGGTCGTCGGCGAGCGTGACCATCCCGCTCGCCACCTCCTCGCCGAGGCGCCCGGCGAAGAACGACCGGCCCTTCACGACCGCCTCGCCGGAGAGCGCCGAGGAGACCACCGAGAGCAACGTGGCGACGACTCTCGGATCGAAGACGACGGTGAACCGGCCGGAGCGGACCTTGCCCGCCCCGAGCAGGCGGACCGCCCGCGTGACGGCGTCCTCTCCGGCTCGCTCGAGATCGAGCGCGGGTGCCGCCCTCCCGACGCTGAACCCGCTCCCGGTCTGGGACTCCTCGCCATCGCCGGCGATCGCGGAGACCGACACGTACGCGGACGTCCGCCGGGAAGTGGCACGGATCCCCGTGGTCGACGCGAGCGCAACCTCCACGCTCGCGTCGCCGTAGTCCGCGGACTCGACCTGGCGCACCCGCGGGTGTGCCCCGCGGACCATCTGCTCGAGCTCGAGGGCCATCCTCACCTTCTCGTCGGTCGACACCGCCGAGAAGCCGGGGTCCCACAGGTCGAGCTCCGCTGGCGCGACCCCGTCTGGCGGCGCGAGGGCGACGTGGGGATCGGCGGTGGCGTACGCGGCGTTGTCACGCGCCTCGGCCAGCACGGCGTCGACGACTCGGGGCTCGAGCGATCCGGCCCACGCGAAGCCCACCCGGCTGCCCTCACCCTCTGCAGCGCCGAGCACCACACGAACGCCGATCCCCGCCGAGCTCGCCGACGCGAGCTGCTCGACCTCCCCGGCGAAGGCGCGAACCTCGGTGTCGTGGCCCCGGGCGACGTAGGCCTCCACGCCTTCACCCGGTCGGGCCCGGTCGACGACCGACCGGGCGAGGTCGAGAAGCTCGCTCATGCGGCGGTCCCTCCGATCGTCACCCCGATGATGCGCAGGGTCGCCTGGCCGCAGCCGACGGGCACGCTCTGCCCGTCCTTGCCGCACGTCCCGGGCGTCATCGAGAAGTCACCGGCGACCGCGTCGATCCTGCGGAGCACCTCGGGGCCGTTCCCGATGAGGTTCGCGTCGCGGAGCGGCTCGGTGATGCGGCCGTGCTCGATGAGGTAGGCCTCGGTGGTGCCGAAGACGAAGTCTCCCGTCGCCGTGTTCACCTGGCCGCCGCCGAGCTTCGCCACGTACACGCCGCTCGGCGTCTGGGCGACGATCTCGTCGGGGTCCTCGGTCCCCGCCATGAGGAAGGTGTTCGTCATCCGCACCATGGGCAGGTGCTGATAGCTCTGCCGGCGCCCGTTCCCCGAGGACTGCCGCCCCTGCTTGCGTGCCCGCAGCCAGTCCCACATGTAGTCGGTGAGCACACCGTGGTCGATGAGCACGTTGCGCCCGGCGGGCCTCCCCTCGTCGTCGACGGCGTAGTTGCCCCACTCCCCCGTGATGGTCCCGTCGTCCACCAGGGTCACAAGAGGGCTCGCGACCTGCTCGCCCACTCGTCCGACGTACACCGAGGAGTCCTTCACGATGTGGTCCGCTTCGAGCCCGTGGCCGCACGCTTCGTGGAACAGGATCCCGCCGGACCCCCCGGCCAGGACGACCGGGACCTCGCCCGAGGGCGCGGGACGGGCGGACAGCTTCCCGAGCGCGCGCCGCGCGGCCACCCGCGCGATCTCGTCGACATCCACCTGGTCGAACAGCTCGAACCCCATCGTGCGGGCAACGCTCTCGTAGCCGGTCTGCATGCCGGTGTCCCCCGACGCGACGCAGACGACGCTGAGGCGCGTACGCACCTGGTCGTCCTCGGCGAGCACGCCCTCGGTGCTGGCGACGAGCACGCGCCTTCGCGAGTCGCCGTAGCCGACCTGCACCTGGGTGATCTCGCCTCCCGTTGCCCGCGCGGCGTCGTCGGCGCGGATCAGCAGCTCGAGCTTCCTCGGCTTGGCGACCGTCGAGGGCAGCACCTCGGCGCGTGGCGGGCGCCCGTGGCGCGCGGGCAGCGCGACGACCCGGGCTCCGCCGCCGCCGTCTCTCGCGACGGCGGCGGCCGCCTCTGCAGCACGGAGGAGACCTGCCTCGCTCAGGTCCGCGGTGTGCGCGAACCCGGTGGTGTCCCCGACGACCACCCGGATCCCCGCACCGCGCTCACGGCCGGAGGACAGCTCCTCGACCCGGCGGTCGTCGAGCGAGGCGCCCGAGGTCTGGCGGTCCTCCGCGAAGATCTCCGCCATGTCCCCACCACGGCGCAGCGCGGCGGCGAGGACGCGCTCGACGACGCTGGGCGCGACGAGCGGCGCGTCGGCTGGGCCAGGACTGGAGGGGGTGTCGGGCACGGGCGGTATCGTAACGGCGATGCCTCGAACCGCATCTCGTGCGCCGGCGCCTCCCGACGCGGTCCGTCCGGGCATGACCGCGTCGGTCTCCCTCACGGTGACCGAGTCCGACACGGCGGTGAGCTTGCGCTCCGGCGACGTCCCGGTGCTCGGCACCCCGAGGCTCGTGGCACTCTGCGAGGAGGCCAGCTGCCAGGTGCTCGAGGGCCGGTTGGCCCCCGGGCGCACGAGCGTCGCCTCGCGCGTCCAGTTCGATCACCTCGTCCCGGTGCCGGTCGGCGCGACGGTGACGGCGGAGGCGACCCTGGAGAAGGTGGAGGGACGCCGTCTCGTCTTCACCATCTCGGTCGCGCTCGACGCGAAGGACCGGGCCGCGCTCGTGGCTGCAGGACGGCTCACCCGCGTGGCGGTGGACCGGCCTGCGTTCCTTGCCAAGGCGCGCTGCGACGACCCGTCGCTGTGCCGCGACCCCAGCGCGCCGACCGACCGACCCCGCGGCGTCGAGAACTGACGAGACCCTCCTCGCGGCGTCGACGATCGAAGGGGATTGACCGGGCCTGGCCGCACGGACGGGGTAGCGTGGGCCGCGCGGCCGGTCCGACCGGCCCGGTGCTCTTACCGAGATGACGATCCTGCCCCGCATCGAGACCCCGGCCGACCTGCGCTCCCTCTCCCAGGAGGAGCTCACCGAGCTCGCTGGGGAGATCCGGGCATTCATCGTCGAGTCCGTGACGACGACCGGCGGCCACCTGGGCTCCAACCTCGGCGTGGTCGAGCTCACGCTCGCACTCCACCGCGTCTTCGAGTCGCCTCGCGACGCCGTGTTGTGGGACACCGGCCATCAGGCGTACATCCACAAGCTCGTCACCGGCCGGCGCTACGGCTTCCGCTCGCTTCGACAGAAGGGTGGGCTCTCGGGGTATCCGAACCGCGCCGAGTCCGACCACGACTGGATCGAGAACAGCCACGCCTCGACCGTCCTGTCGTACGCGCACGGGCTGGCGAGCGCATGGACGCTCGAAGGCCAGCTCGTCGGCGCCGGAGGGGACCGCCGCATCGTCGCGGTCGTGGGCGACGGGGCGCTCACCGGCGGCATGGCGTACGAGGCGCTGAACAATCTCGGCCACTCTGGCAGCCGAGTGCTGATCGTCCTGAACGACAACGGTCGCTCGTACGCGCCGACGGTCTCGCTGCTGTCGCGGGGGGTCACCTCGCTGCGCCTGAACCCGACCTACGTCCAGACGCGCCAGCGGCTGCGCAACATGCTGCGCGACCTCCCCGCGGTCGGCGACCTCGCCTACAGCGGCGTGCACGGGCTCACCAGCGGGCTGCGGGAAGTGGTGTCGCCGCACATCTTCTTCGAGACGCTCGGGGTGCGCTACGCGGGCCCGATCGACGGGCACGACGTCGCCCAGACCGAGCAGGCGCTCCTGCACGCCGCCGAGTGGGACGGCCCGATCGTGGTCCACGTGCTCACCCAGAAAGGTCGCGGCTACGCACCCGCAGAAGAGGACGAGGTGCAGTGCCTGCACGACGTCAAGGCCACGGCCCGCCCTCAGTCGACGACGTCGTCGCCGGCTCAGGCCGACGCCGCGCCGGCGCGGGCCGACGCCGCACCGGCGCGGGTCACGACCCGGCCGGCAGCTCAGTTCGAGCCCCGTGACCGCACGGGG
>JAKAQM010000150.1 GCA_021822565.1 Actinomycetes bacterium
CTTCCCGTCCGCGACTTGCGCAGCGTCGCACAGCATCATGGTGACCTTCACGTCCTTGGAGGCTACCGGCGCTGCGCGAGGATGCGCAGATGCTCCGTGACGACGTCTACCGCCGCCCGCTCGCGACGGCGATCGACCGGCTCGGCGTCGCCGCCGGTTGGCGAGTCGTCGACGTGGGCGCGGGAGCGGGGGACGTGGCCGTCGCGCTCGCCGAGATCGTCGGCGAGACCGGGCGCGTCTATGCCGTCGACAGCGACCCCGCTGCTCGGGACGAGACGGCCCGTGCCGCAGCGGCGTACACGCAGGTGCTGGCAATCACCCAGCGAGCGGAGGACCTCCAGCTCCCCGAGCCCGTCGACCTGGCCTTCTGCAGGTTCCTCCTGCTGCACGTGGCCGATCCGGTCCGTGTCCTCGCTCGCATGCGCACCGCGGTCCGGCCCGGTGGTTGGGTGGTCGCGCAAGAGCCGATCACTTCGGCGGGCCGCGTCGACGGGCGACCGCTGTCGATGCCCGACGTGCCCAATCCCGATGTGGGAGCCCTGCTCCCCAAGCTCGTCCGAGAAGCGGACCTCGTGCTCGACGACGCGTGGGCGGAGGCCCCAGCCGGCGCCGGCCCCGGACCGGTCGCCGCGTACCTCGAGGAGCTCACCGAGGTCGACCCCGGGGACGATGCGATCGTGCTGCCCCCTCTCGTCACCGTGCTCGCGCGGCGGAGGGCTAGCGTGCCGTGAGCATGGAGCTCGACCGCGCTGCCGACGCGCTGGACTGTGCCGACCAAGTCGTCGGACGGGCCGTCGGAGCGCTCGCGGAGACTGGCGTCGACGGCGCCCAGGTCGTCGCGTACGACATCGCGCATGCTGCGGCAGCGGTTGCCACGGCTCGAGCGGCCCTCGACTACGGCCGCCACGGCGAGGTCGAGGCGCGCCTGGCCTGCGCATTCGTCGCAGACGTGCTGGCCGATCTCAGGGCCAAGATCGCCGGACGGTCGGCGGCATGGCGCTCCGGCGAGGACCTTCTCGATCCAGCGGAGGATTTCGTCGCCGCCTACCGGGAGTCCGAGACGCTCGCCGCGATCTGCGGTGAGGAGGGACCTCGCCACCTCTCCGGAGAGCTCGAGCTCGCCCGCGAGACGTTCCACCGGTTCGCGGAGAACGAGATCCGACCGCATGCCGAGCACGTGCATCGCACCAATGCCGACATTCCCGAATCGATCATCAGCGGTCTGGCCGAGCTCGGCGGGTTCGGGCTCTCGGTACCCGAGGAGTACGGAGGCTTCGCGGCTGGTGGCGAGAGCGACTACATGGGAATGGTCGTCGCCACCGAGGAGCTCTCCTGGGGATCGCTGGGCATCGGCGGCTCGCTCATCACCAGGCCGGAGATCCTCACCCGAGCATTGGTACGCGGAGGCACCGAGGACCAGAAGCGCCGCTGGCTTCCCAGGATCGCGAGCGGGGAGCTCCTCGCGGCGGTTGCCGTCACCGAGCCGGACTACGGTTCCGACGTCGCGGGCATCACGACCTCCGCTGCCCCGACGCCGGCCGGCTGGGTCGTCAACGGCGTGAAGACGTGGTGCACCTTCGCGGCGCGAGCCGACGTGCTGATGCTGCTTGCCCGCACCGATCCCGACCGCGCGAAGGGCCACCGGGGGCTCTCGCTCTTCGTCGTGCCCAAGGAGCAGGCGACAGGCAAGGGCTTCATCCTCCGCCAGGGTGCCGGAGGATCCGGCGGCGGGAAGCTCGAGGGACGACCGATCGACACTCTCGGGTACCGAGGCATGCACTCGTACGAGCTCGCGTTCGAGAACTGGCTCGTCCCGAGAGAGAACCTCGTCGGAGGAGACGAAGGTCTCGGCAGGGGCTTCTACCTGCAGATGCAAGGCTTCGAGAACGGGCGCCTCCAGACGGTGGCCCGAGCCGTGGGGGTCATGCAGGCAGCGTACGAAGCCGCGATCGCATACGCGCGCGAGCGGAGGGTGTTCGGGAAGGCGATCATCGACTACCAGCTCACGAGAGTGAAGCTCGCGCGCATGGCCGTGCTCATCCAGGCTTCACGTCAGTTCTCCTACGAGGTCGCGCGCCTGATGGCAAAGGGCGAGGGCGGGCTCGAGGCTTCGATGGCGAAGGCTTACGTGTGCCGAGCGGCGGAGTGGGTCACGCGCGAGGCGATGCAGATCCACGGCGGGATGGGCTACGCCGAGGAATACCCGGTGAGCCGGTACTTCGTCGACGCACGCGTTCTGTCGATCTTCGAAGGTGCCGACGAGACGCTGGCCCTGAAGGTGATCGCGCGGCGTCTCGTCGACCGAGCGCGACCCGCCTAGCGCCGCTTAGCTCGGTCGAGCGCCGCCTAGCTCGGTCGAGCGCCGCTTAGCTCGGTCGAGCCGTCCGCGAGCGTTGCAAGCCGGCACGCTCGCCGCGGACGACGAACTTCTGCGCGATCTTCCGGCTGGCTTCGTCGATCATCTCGTCGCCGAACATCACGGCGCCCCTTCGCTCTTCCTGAGTGGCCTGTCGGTACGCCTCGAGAAGGTCCCACGCGTGGTCGAACTGCTCCTGCGTGGGCGAATAGACCTCGTTGAGGACCGCGGCCTGGTCAGGGGTCAGCGCCCACTTGCCGTCGAAACCGAGGACCCGCGTGCGCTGCGAGAATTCCCGGAGGCCGTCGAGATCGCGCACGTAGAGGTACGGGCCGTCGATCACCTGCAGGCCATTCGCGCGGCCAGCCATCAGGATCTTCGAGAAGACGTAGTGGAAGTGGTCCCCCGGGTACTCGGGGATCGCAACCCCGCCCGTGAGGACCGGCATCTCCATCGACGCGGCAAAGTCGGCCGGTCCGAAGATGACGGTTTCGAGACGGCGCGAAGCGGCGCAGATCTCCTCGACGTTGATGAGGCCGCGGGTGGTCTCGATCTGCGCCTCGATGCCGACATGGCCCACGGGGAGCCCGCAGTTCTTCTCGACCTGGGTGAGCAGCAGGTCGAGCGCGACGACCTCGGCCGCAGACTGGACCTTGGGCAGCATGACTTCGTCGAGGCGCTCCCCGGCATTGCCGACCACCTCGATCACATCGCCGTACGTCCACTCGCTGTCCCAGCCGTTCACCCGCACGCACAGCACGCGATCGTCCCATTCGAAGTTCTTGATCGCGTCGACCACTTTCTTGCGTGCCGGCACCTTCTCTGCCGGTGCGACGGAGTCCTCGAGGTCGAGGAACGTCATGTCGGCCGCCACCGTGGGCGCCTTGGCAAGGAATTTCTCGGCCGCGCCCGGGGTGGAGAGGCACGACCTCCGAGGTAGACCGCGGGATCGCTCTGACACGCCGACAGCTTGGCTCGAAAGTGTCCCGTCACGAAAATCCGCTTCGTGCTGGCCTACGCATGCGGTGCCCCCGCAGGCCGCTGCCCCCGCCGGCCTCCGCCTCCGCCGGTCGCTGTCCCCGCAGGCCGCTGCCCCCGCCGGCCTCCGGCGGCCTCCAGCGGTCGCCGCCGGTCGCCGCCCTCGCCGGCGCTACTCCGAGGCTGGACCAGCCATCCTCGTTGGGTTGGAAAGGTCGCACAACCGGCGCTCAAACGTAACGTTTAGTGCGCAACAATGTGTGCGAGTCGTAACGTTTCCTAGTATTTCTGTAAGCTAAACAGCTTACTGACCAGGGACAACGACGAGCTTTTCCCACCGTGGGTGGGAACTAGCGGAAAAGATTCGCTTGAATTGCGTTGCCATCTGGCCTCGTTTGGGTAAGAATCATCGGTACTGTGACTGACCTCGGGGGGATTTCGCGCCTGTCAGCCCGCGACCCGAAGCCATTCCGTCTCTCGCGTCACCTGGCAGTCGTTGGCATGCTGGCGACCGTCGTGCCCGTTGCCTTCTCGACGACCGCGGGGGCAGCCGGAACGCTGTCGGCCGAGCAGGCCAAAGCCGCGCAGATCGAGGCACAGATCCAACAGACCGGCCAACAGGTGGACGCCCTCGATCAGCGCTACCAAGCTGCGATCGCCAAGAAGGCCGGGCTCGACGCTCAGATCCGCGTCACGACCACCCAGATCGACCATTCGCTCAGCACGATCGCCAAGGACAAGGCGACGCTCCACAATGCGGCCATCGAGGCGTACGTCACGGGTGGGGCGTCGGTCGCTACCGACGCGCTGTTCTCGGGAAGCCAGACATCGGCGTTGGACTCTTCCGTTTACAACCAGGTCGTCACCGGCGACCTCAACACGTCGATGGCCGAGCTCCACACCGCGGTCGCCCAGCTGGATGCCGAGCGCCAGACCCTCAGCTCCGAGGATGCGCAGGCGGCCGAGGCCGTGACGACAGCCCACCTCGCCTTCCAGCGGGGCCAGGCGCTCGAGACACAGCTGAGGAGCGCACTGGCCCAGGTGAAAGGGCAGATCGCGACACTGGTCGCTCGTCAACGAGCTGCCGCGAACGCTGCGGCGCAAGCCGTCGCAGAGACCGTGCTCGCTTCAGCCCCGCAGTCTGCGACACCCCCTCCCCCGCCCGCCGCCGGTGGAGCTGGGGCGGTCGCCGTGCATGCGGCAGAGACCCAGCTGGGCGTCGCCTACGTGTGGGCCGCGGAGGACCCCGGGGTCGGATTCGACTGCTCGGGGCTCACCGCATGGGCATGGGGCCAGGCAGGGGTCTACCTCCCCCACTACTCCGGCGCACAGATGGCAGACAGCACCCCAGTGCCCACTTCCGACCTCCAGCCCGGCGATCTGCTCTTCTATGGGCCAGGAGGCGACACCCACGTTGCAATGTACGTCGGCGGTGGCATGATGATCGAAGCCACCTTCCCGGGCACAGTGGTCCGGATCGATCCGGTCAGGTTCGGCACAACATTCGCCGGGGCCGGACGACCCTGACCCTGCCGTCCGCAGGGATACCGCTACCTCCCTCGGGTGCCACCTCGCGCGTCACTGTCGCGGGGAATACTTGACCGGTGCGGCCGATCCCTGTTGCCTTCCACCTCGGTCCGCTGGTCGTCCACACCTACGGGATCGGCCTCGCCGTCACCTTCTGGTTCGCGTACCGCTACCTCGAGCGGCGACTGCGTGCACGCGGTTACCCCACCAGCTGGGTGCTCGGGCTCTTCATCTGGGTCACCGTCGCAGCGATCGTGGGTGCGCGCGTCATGCACGTCCTGGCGAACCTCTCCTACTACGTCGCGGATCCCCCGCAGGTGCTGGCCATCTGGCACGGTGGCCTCTCTTCGTGGGGGGGGCTCCTCCTCGCGGTGCCAACCGGCATCCTGGTCGTACGCCGCCGGTGCCCGCAGCTCGGCCTGGGCGTCGCGATGGACATGGTGGCACCTGTGCTCGCCGCGGCCTGGGCATTGGGCCGCCTTCTCGGGCCCCAGCTCATGTACGCAGGCGGCGGCCATGCAACGCAGCAATGGTTCGGCATGTACTACGCCGGACAGGCCGGAAAGCGACTGCCGGTGCCCATCTTCCAGGCGCTCGAGGATTTCGCCATCTTTTGCGTCCTCGTCTACGTCGAGCACCGGCTCCGTCGCCTCGAGGCGAGCGGGAGTCCCGCGTCCGCCCGCAGGATGCCGCCCGCCGGAGCAGTCGTCGGCGTCGGCATGGTGCTGTGGGGAATCGAACGAACGGTCGACGAGAGTCTCTGGCTTGCCTACCCGGGCCACCTCGGTGCCGTTCTCGTCGAATTCGCAGGCGTGGCACTGGCGATCGGCGGTGTCGTCCTACTCGTCATGACGAAGCGTCGCTGGAATACGTGGCTCGACGTCCAGGGTGCCCCCCTCGACGTTGAGGCCGACTCCGTCGGCGCGCCGCCCGGCATGCTGTCGGATGGGGCCTCGACGACGGCAGGGGCCTCGACGACGGCCGCCAAGGTGCTTCCCGGGCCGCCGGCGCACGACCAACATGCCGGTCGACACCGCGAGCATGAGCCCGTGGATGGCGCGT
>JAKAQM010000025.1 GCA_021822565.1 Actinomycetes bacterium
GGTTTGCACCAGATCTTGGGAAGCACGGAAGGACGACGAAGGAGACGAAGGAGAGGTGAGCACGCTGTGCGGACGCTGTACCTGACGCTGTTCGGCATGACCATTCTGTTCGCGGGCGCGATGTCGTTCGCCACCCTCAGCGTGTACACGGACACCTGGTGGCCGGGGGTGGTCGCCGGAGCGCTCATGGTGGTCGTACTCGCGGTCGGTGCGGCGATCCCCGTGTCGATGCGCCAGCTCACGGGCGCCTATCGTCGGACCGCGCGGGCGGCACTGATCATGTTCAGCTCGTGGTGGGGCCTCGCGTTCTTCGTGATGGCGCTCATCACGTGGATCCTGGGAAAGCGCTCGGTCGGCCCGAACAACGCGTACCTGACGCTCGGGCTCCTCATCTTCCTGGGGTTCGTCGGGATGGGCATCCAGGGCGCGATCGCGACGACCGCGTGGTTCGTGGACGTGCGGAACCGATCGATCGTCGTGCCCGCCCGCCGCGCGCGCCTCGAGCGCGAGGCCCAGCTCCATGCAGAGCAACCCGAGCAGCACGGGTCTTCGGTCGGCCACACAGCATCGTTGTCCCAGGCATAGGGGACTTCTGGCGCCCTCCCGCATGGGGGCGCTGGCGCTCAGGGGGGGTCGGCGCTCAGGGGCGCTGGCCGAAGAGGTGCCAGCCCGCCTCCGCCCACGCGGCGAGGGCGATGATCCGCCCGAGCCACGAACCGAGGAACGCGCGCACCACCGACTCGATCCCGGGCAGTGGCCGCACCACACGGGTCACGACCAGCCATGCGAGCCATGCCGCACCGATTGCCGCCCATACGGCGGCCCCGACCGTCACCCGACGTCGTCCCCATTGCGCCTCGGGGTGGGGTGGGGCAGCGGCGTGGGGTGGGGCAGCGGGGGCGGCATGCCGGCGGGCTGCCCGGGGCTGCGGCCGTCCGTGCGGGGCTGCTGGCGTCCACGCCGCCAGCCGACGGCGAGGTAGAGGCCCAATGCGAGCCATGCGGCGAAGAGGAGAGCCCGGCCCCAATCGTGGTCGGTGACCTCGCCGAAGAGACGGCTGAGCGTCGGCAGCGAATGCCGCTGCATCGCGAAGCTGAAGCCATCCCAGGCTGCGGTGGCCGAGATCACCAGCACCCACCCGAGGGCGCCTGCGGCCGCGGCGGTTCTCGCGCGTCGACGGACCAGCTGCTCGCGCACGGCGCTTCGCGCATGTCGCAGCCATGTCCTGCTCCGTCTGCGCTGGCGCCCCCTTCCGGCGGCGATCGCCAGCAGGACCGTCGCCAGAATGACGGCGAGGATGCTCACGTGCGATGCCGTCGAGTAGCGGTCCTGCAGGCCCTCCCATGCGACGAAGCCGGCCATCACGAGGTCCGCGAAAAGGCGGGGAAGCGGCCAGAACCAGCGGGAGAGAACCGGTCGGCGGGGGACCGGTCGGGGGAGCGGGCGGCGCTCCTCGGGCATGGGCGCGAGCCTAGGGAATGTCGTCCACGATCTGGTAGCCGATCCCCGGCTGGGTGCGCAGCATGCCCCCTGTGGGGCCGAGCTTCCTCCGGAGGCGGTGGGCGTAGACGCGTAGGTAGTGTGCCTCCGTTCCGTACGTGGAGCCCCACACGTCGCGAAGGATCATCTGGTGCGTGCAGACCTTCCCCGCGTGCCGGGCGAGGTAGGCGAGGAGGTCGAACTCCCTGCCGGTGAGCTCGAGGTCCTTGCCGCCGAGCCTGGCCATGTGATGGACGAGATCCACCTGCAGCGCTCCGACGTCGAGGATGCTCGGCGCATCGGCAGCGCTTTCCGAGCGGTGACGGAGTGCCACGCGCAGGCGTGCCTCGAGCTCTGCCATGCCGAAGGGCTTGGTCACGTAGTCGTCGGCGCCTGCGTCGAGGGCCGTCACCTTGCGCGCCTCTGACCCAGCGGCGGAGAGCACGATCACCGGCACGAGGGTCCACTGGCGGACCCTTCGGACGACCTCGACCCCGTCCATGTCGGGCAGGCCGAGGTCCAGGATCACGATGTCGGGGGACGTGAGCGACACCTGGGAGATCCCATCGGCAGCCGTGCGCGCCATGACCACGTCGTGGCCGCGGGCCGCCAATGCGATCTCGAGCGCCCGAAGGAGCGCCCGGTCGTCGTCGACGACGAGGATGCGGGCCATGCCAGCTCAGGCCTCCAATGGGACCGATGCCGCAGGGAGCGTCACCACGAACCGGGCACCGCCGCCGAGCGCGTCGTCGACGTGGATCGTCTGGCCGTGCGCCTCGACGAAGGCCTTCGCGATGGCCAGCCCGAGCCCTGCTCGGCCCTGCGGCCCGAGACGGCTGAACATGGTGAAGACGCGCTCGCGCTCGCTCGTGGGCACGCCCGGGCCGCGATCGGTCACCGAGAGCTCCACGATGTCCCCTCGAGCCTGGGCCGACACGCTGACCGGCGTGCCGTCGGGCGAGTGGCGGGCGGCGTTGTCCAGGAGGTTCGCGAGCACCTGCTCCATCAGCACCACGTCGACGTCCACTGGCGGGAGGTCCGGCGGCACGTCGACCGTCACCGTCTCTGGTTCGACGGCGCTCGCACGCACCCCTCCCTCGATCACGTCGGGGACCGGGGTGATCTCCCGGCGCAGCTCGAGCGCGCCGGACCGGATGCGCGTCATGTCGAGGAGGTTGGCGACGAGCCGGTCGAGGGCGTCCGAGCGTTCCTCGATGAGCGCGAGCAGCTCTGCGCGGTCTCGTTCGCTGAGCGCGTCCTGCCCGTCACCGCGCCGCAGTGCGCTCACGGCCGTCTTCACCGAGGCGAGTGGCGTTCGCAGGTCGTGGGAGACCGCCCCGATGAGCGAGGCACGAAGGGCGTCGACCTGCTCGAGCAGCTCGGTGCGGATCGCCTGCTCGCGCAGCTGGCTCGCCTCCAGGGCGAGCGCTGCCTGGTTCGCATACGTCTGGACGAGATCGAGCGCGTGGAGGTCGAGCGACCCGCCGGCCATCGCCACGAGGCCGACCGGTCTCCCCCGGGCGGTGAGGGCGATGCGCACGACACGCTCAGCTCGTGTTCGCCGACCCGCTCTCGGCTGGACCTGCTCTGCTCGCCCGCCCGTGGGGACGAGGCCGGCAAGCTCGTCGGCAGGGGGTTCCCCGTCCGTCGTGGCCACCGTGAGCCGTTCGCCGTCCTCGGCGTCGGGGATGAGCACGGCGACCCAGTCCATGGCGAAAGCCTGGCGCAGCGTCCTCGTGACGACCTGGAGCACGCGGGTCACGGGTTGATCCCCGATCAGGAGGTCGGAGAGCTCGTAGAGGCGCCGGACCGTATCCGCATCCTGACGGGCGTCGAGGCGGGCGCGGCGCAGGAAGGCGAAGACCCGGGCCACGATGAGCATGACGACGGCGTAGACGGCCAGAGCGGTCCAGTTCTGGGCTGCACCGACGTCGAGGGTGCCGTAGGGGGGGACGAAGAGGACGTCGTAGGTGACGAAGCCCGCAGCGACTGCGAGGACCCCACTCGCCAGGCCGCCGACGGATGCCCCCGCGACGACGGGCACCACGAGCACGAGCGCAGGGGTGGCGAGGGAGAGGTGCGCGCGCAGGGGCACCATGGCCGCGCTGAGCGCACTGATCCCGGCGAAGGCGACGAGCGTGCCGAGCATCCACCGCTTCACGTCGAAACCTCCCTGTCGCCGAAGTGTAGGGCCGCGCGCCGCCCCTCCTGCCGCCCCTCCGGCACACCTTCCTGCCGGCCCTCCGGCACAATGGTGCGGTGGCCGAGCCGGTCGCAGTCGACGAGGAGTCCGCGCAGGCAGTCCGCCCGGCGGGGCGCTTCCGTCTCTACATGGGCGCGGCCGCCGGGGTCGGCAAGACCGTCGCCATGCTGGACGAGGGATGGCGGCGAAAGGCACGCGGCACCGACGTGGTGATCGGCTTCGTCGAGACGCACGGGAGGGCAAAGACCGCCGAGGAGATCCGGGACCTCGAGATCGTTCCCCGAAAAGCGGTCGAGCACCGGGGGGCGACCTTCTACGAGATGGACCTCGAGGCCGTGCTGCGACGTCGCCCGGAAGTGGCGCTGGTCGACGAGCTCGCGCACACCAACGTTCCGGGGTCGGGACCGCACGAAAAGCGCTGGGAGGACGTGCTCGACCTTCTGCAGGCGGGCATCGCGGTGATCAGCACCGTCAACATCCAGCACCTCGAGAGCGTCGCGGACGCGGTGGAGGTCATCACGGGCGCTCGCATCCGAGAGCGTGTGCCCGACTGGGTCGTGCGACGCGCGGACCAGCTCGAGCTCATCGACTCCTCTCCGGAGCAGCTTCGCCGGCGCATGCTGCACGGGAACATCTACCCCCCTGACAAGGTCCCCGCCGCGCTGAACGGCTTCTTCCGCACCGAGAACCTCGTCGCGCTGCGTGAGCTCGCGCTGCGCTTCGTGGCCGACGAGACCGAAGAGGAGCTGCTCCGGTTCCTCGAGAGCCACCGTCCCAAGGCCGTGTGGGACACGACCGAGCGCATCCTCGTGTCGGTCACGAGTGCGCCGGGGAGCGACGCCGTCGTGCGGCGGGCTGCTCGGATGGCCCAGCGGACCAAAGGGGAGCTCCTGGTGCTCCACGTGCGGGATCGCGAGCGCGAAGGCGCCGACGCGAAGAGTGCGCTCGACAGGCTGAAGGGGCTCGCAGAGGACGTCGGCGGGCGTTGGATCGAGGTCGACGGCGACGACCCCGCCGCGACGATCGTCGAGATCGCCGCAGAGCATCAGGTGACCCAGATCGTCGTCGGTGCCACGCGTCGGAGCCGCTGGGACGAGGTCACCCGCGGCTCCGTCGTGCGCAAGGTGCTGCGTGCCGCCGCGGAGCGCGGGATCGACGTGCACGTCATCGCGCGCCGCGAGCTGCGTGACGTCCGCGACGGCGAAGGAAGCGGCGAACGGATGCTCGGTGCCGGCGAGGGAGAGGAGCGCACCTCGTGACCAAGGCGACGACCGGTGGAAGCCAACCCGCCAGCCGACCCGGAAGCCAACCCGCCAGCCGACCCGGAAGCCAACCCGCCAGCCGACCCAGTGGCGAGCTCGGCAGCGAGCCGCTCGAAGAGATCCTCGACGCGCTCGTCGACGACCTGCTCTCGGCGCTCCCTCCGGCGTCCGCGGCGCCCGAGCGGTTCCTCGGCGCCCAGTTCGACCGGGGGCTCGCGTGGGTGCACTTCCCCGAGGGCCGGGGCGGCCTCGGCCTGCCCTCCTCGCTCCACCAGCTGGTCCTCGCCAGGCTGGCCGACGGCGGCGCGCCGACACCCGCGCTCCGCAACGTCATCGGGTACGGCATGGTCGCGCCGACGTTGCTCGCGCACGGCACGGCAGCGCAGCTGGACCGCTACCTCCGCCCCCTTTTCACCGGCGAGGAGATCTGGTGCCAGCTGTTCAGCGAGCCGGGCGCAGGGTCGGACGTGGCGAGCCTGGCGACCAGGGCCGAGCGCGACGGCGACGAGTGGGTGCTCAACGGGCAGAAGGTCTGGACGACCGCCGCGCACCTGGCGAGCTTCGGGCTGCTGCTCGCGCGCAGCGACCCCGACGTGCCGAAGCACGCGGGGCTCACCTGCTTCCTCGTGGACATGCGCGCACCCGGCGTGGACGTGCGACCGCTCTACCAGCTGACCGGCGAGGCGGAGTTCAACGAGGTCTTCTTCGCCGATGCCCGCGTTCCCGATCCGGCGCGCCTGGGCGCGGTGGGCGAGGGCTGGCGCGTGGCGCTGACCACGCTCATGCACGAGCGCGTCGCCATCGGGGGAGGTGTGGCCGAGCGCGGCAGCGGCCCCATCGGTGAAGCCGTGCGGCTCTGGCACGAGCGCTGGGCGGACGACCGGTCCCCGCACGCGCTCGTGCTGCGCGACCGGCTGCTCCAGCACTGGGTGGCCCACGAGGTCGCGCGCCTCACGAACCTGCGTGCCGTGCACAACCGACGCGCCGGGACCCCAGGACCGGAGGGCTCGGTCGCGAAGCTCGCGTACGCAGAGGAGCGCAAGCGCGCGACGGAGCTCTGCGTGGACCTCATGGGTGCCGAAGGCATGCTCTACGACTCGGACTACCCCAGGGTCCGGCCGACGGAGCTCGTCGCGGCTTCGACCGACGTGAGGAGGTCGTTCCTCCGGGCGAGGGCCAGCTCCATCGAGGGTGGCACGTCGGAGATCATGCGCAACATCCTCGGTGAGCGCGTGCTGGGCCTTCCCGGAGAGCCGAGGAACGACCGGGACCTGCCGTGGAAGGACGTGCCGCGCAGCTGAGGGTGCGAGCCCTCGGGGGCGACCGGCACCGGCGGCGCGAGCAGCCGGCTCAGGAAGGCCCGAGCGGGAGGGCGAGAGACAGCGCCAGGAAGGCGACGTCGTCGCGGCGCTCCGAGGCGATCCCGGCGACGACCCGATCGCACACGGCTACCGGGTTCCGCTCGCCGTCGGCGGCGATCTGGGCGAGGTGCGCCATGCTCTCGTCGCTGCCGGCTCGCCGCTCGTCGACGGCTCCGTCGGTGTAGACGAGCAGCACCTGGTCCGCTTCGATCGTTCCCCGCCAGACGTCCGAGCGCGGCGTCTCGACGCCGAGCGGCGGGCCGGGGGGGACCGGGAGGAACGTCGCCCCCGACGCGCCCACGAGGAGCGGGGGATACTGGCCTGCAGAGCCGATGGCGAGCGTGCCGGTGGACGGGTCGAGGAGCCCCACGACCATGGTCGCGATCCGCTCGAAGCCGAGGAGCTCCCACACCGAGCGCAGCGCGGAGATGAGGGCGGAGGGTGCCGGGGCGCGGCCTGCGAGGGCTCGGGCGGCGCTGCGCAGGTGTCCCATCTGCGCAGCAGCGTCGCGGTCGTGACCCGCGACGTCGCCGACCATGAAGAGCACGTCCCCGGCCGGCAGCACGAGCAGGTCGTAGAAGTCGCCGCCGACCTCGAGGCCCTGGTTGGCGGTGAGGTAGCGGGTGTCCACGACGACCCCGGGGGGCTGCGGCACCCGTGACGGCAGGAGGCTCGATTGCAGGATCGTCGAGGTCCGGAACGCAGATTCGTAGCGGCGGGCGCGCTCGACGGCGGAGGCGACGTGGCAGCCGAGGTCTTGGGCGAAGGCGATCTCGTCGCGACCGAAGCGGTGGCTCGTCGACACGCACGTCATGGCTCCGACCACGCAGTCGGATGCGGAGAGGGGGACCGTGACGTACGAGCGGAATCCGAGTGTGCGCGCGAGGGCGAAGTGGTCGTCGCCGCGCGCGATCGAGCGGAGGAGCGCCTCGGACATGTCCTGCGACCACGTGGCCTCTCCGCTGGCGATCGCCCGGACCGCCGGGTGGTCCGATCCGGGTTCGGGCGGGAACTCGGCGAGGAGCCGATCGACGAGCGGCTGGAGGGCGGGGTCGCGGTGCTTCGCGGCCATGCGCGCGAGGCGCCCGTCCTCGGCGACGACGTCGATGAGGCAGACCTCGCCGACCGTCGAGACCGCCAGCTCGGCGAGGCGGTCGAGGGTCGCGGTGAGGTCGTCCGCTTCGGCCAGCACCTGCGCCGCCCGCGCGAAGAACGACGCACGCTCCGCGGCCTGTCGCTCCGCCTCGACCAGGCGGGCGCGTTCGAGCGCATGGGCGGCCTGGCCGACGACGAGGGCGAAGAACGCCCGCGTGTCGGGTGTGAACGATTCTGCTCGGCGCGCCACGATCCCGAGCGCCCCGAGCGCGCCGTCGTGCGAGAGGATCGGAAGGACGGCCCAGCTGTCCTCGCCGGTCGTGGTGCTGGTGACTCCGTAGGTGACGGTGTGGCTGGCGACGGCGGTCGCGAGCGAGGAGCTGCTCTCGAGCTCCACGCGGTGCTCCCATTCGGGCCCCAAGCCAGGCGGCCTGTCGCCGGACTCGGCGCCGAGCACGAGGCGGTCCTCGTCCACCAGCCAGACGCCGCGCCACGTGCCGGGCGCGGGGTCGAGCGCTCGGACGACCGCGGCGGCGACCTCGCCCGCCGAGCGCGTCGCGGCGAGCTCGGCGGTCACCCTCTGGATCCTGGCGATGCGGGTCGCGAGCTGCTCGGCGTCCCTGCGCGCGGCGCGCTCGCGCTCGATGACCTCGATCCGGTCGAGCGCGGCCGCGAGCCGGTCCGCGACGATCTGGAGGATGCCCGGACCGTCGAGGCCGAACCGGTCCTCTTCGCCGCTCGCAGCCCAGAGCACCCCGATGAGGTGGCCGTGGCCGACCATCGGCACCGTGGCCAGGGAGCGCAGTCCGGCGGTTCCCTCCCCGGTGCGGGCGATGGCACCGACGGTGAGCTCCTCGCTGAGCCCGGCCGCGGCGCGCGTGACGAGCTCGTCTCCGGCCTGGTTCGCGAGCTCGACGGCGACGACGTCGACAAAGAGGAGCCGGCGCAACGTCCTGAGCGCCGCGCGCAGGGGAGGGTCGAGCGAACGGGGGGCGACCGGCGCGTCGGCGCTCGCTCGCACCGCCCGCCACAGCCGGGCGAGGGGGTCGACCAGTGCGGCTGCGGCGCGCTCGAGGGCCAGCAGGTCGTCGATCGCGAGCACCGGGCGGAGCGTGCCGGGCGATCCCCCGGCCGGCGCCCGAGACCCGCGCACGGTCATGTCTCGCGCAGGTCGAGCCCGAGGTCGAGGGCGGGGGCGGAGTGCGTGAGCGCACCGATCGAGAGCAGGTCGGCGCCGGCCGCTGCGTACGCCGGGGCAGTGGCCTCGCTGAGGCCCCCCGAGACCTCGACGAGCACGCCGGACCCGCGTGCACGCAGTGCGCGCACGGTGCTGGCGACCTCGTCGGGAGCCATGTTGTCGAGCATCACGACGTGGGCGCCGGCGGAGGCCGCTTCCATGGCCTGCTCCGGGCGGTCACACTCGACTTCGACCATCCGCATGGGGAACTGCGCAAGTGCCCGTGCGACCGCGTCGGCGATCGGCAGGCCGCCGAGGTGGTTGTCCTTCAGCAAGACGCCGTCGGACAGCGACCCGCGATGGTTCCGTCCCCCCCCGGCGCGCACCGCGGCCTTCTGCAGCGCGCGCAGCCCGGGGATCGTCTTGCGGGTGTCCACCACCCTCGTCGACGGGTTGGCCGCGGCGACCGCGTCGACGACGCGGCGCGTCGCGCTGGCCACACCGGAGAGGTGGCAGAGGAAGTTGAGCGCCGTGCGCTCCGCGGTGAGGACCGAGCGCAAAGGGCCCCGGACGTGGGCGACGACCGAGCCCGGGGCGACGGCCGTGCCGTCGGGCGCGTGCCAGTCGACCTCGACGCCCGAATCGACCTGGTGGAACGCCTCGAGCGCGCACAGGCGTCCCGCCACGACGCCCGACGCGCGGGCGACCACCGCGGTCGTGGTGGTGCGCGACACGTCGACGAGCGAGGCGGTGAGGTCTCCGAGGGGCAGCCAGTCCTCGGCGAGCGCCAGCGCGACCGCCTGGCGCACCGCGAGGAGCGGCGGGTCGACCGGAGAGGACGCCATGATCGCCTCGCAGGCCCTAGCCGGCTGCGCCGGTCGACCGGTTCCCGGCGGCTTCGACGAGACGGGCCGTGGCGACGGTCACGGCCTCTGCCATCGGGAGGTGCAGGAACTCGTTGGGCCCGTGGGCGTTGCTCCCGGGTCCGAGCACCCCGGTCGCCAGCAGCGGGACGCCCGGGTAGCGCTCGGTGAGCATGGCGAGGAACGGGATCGTCCCACCCTCCCCGAACGAGCCGGGCGGCGTGCCGAACACCTCGTCGGAGGCGCGGGTGAACGCCTCGTCGACCCAGCCGTCGATCGGCGGGGCCGCCCAGCCCGTCGCAGCGTTGTCGACGTGGACCTCGACGCGCGCCCCCGAGGGCGGATCCGCGCGCAAGGCCGATTCGAGCGCTGCCGTGGCCGACGCGGCGTCCACGCTCGGCGGGAGCCTGAGGGAGATCTTGGCCGTGGTGGAGGGCCGCAGGACGTTGCCGCCGTCACGCACCGCCGGGATCCCATCCATGCCGGTGACCGCGAGCACCGGTGTCCAGGCGCTGCGCACGAGCCGTTCGTCGTCGGACCCGCCCTCGAGCTCGAGCCCCGGGACGACGGGGAAGGCCTCTCGAGCGACCCACTCCGAGGGCGGCGACTGGGGCGTCGCCGGCCGGTCGTCGGCGTGGAGCGCGCGGAGGCGGATCTCCCCGGTGCGGGGGTCCTCGAGCCGGTCGAGCAGGAGGCGGAGCAGCCGGAACGATGTCGGGACGATGCCGCCGGCGCTGCCGCTGTGGACCCCTTCGGTGAGCACCTGCACCGAGACGGTGGCCAGGAGGTTGCCGCGCAGCGACGTGGTGAGCCACAGGCGGTCGTAGCCGAGGCACCCCGAGTCGAGGCACACGACGAGGTCGGGGCTGCCCAGCTCGGCGTCCACGTCGTCGAGGTGCCCGGGGAGGTCGGGGCTCCCGCTCTCCTCGCTGGCCTCGACCAGCACGACGACGCGCGGTCGGGGAATGCCGGCGGCGTCGAGGATCTCCACGGCCGTCACCGCGGCGAACAGCGCGTACCCGTCGTCCGCGGTCCCCCTGCCGTAGAGGCGGTCGCCTTCCCGCACCGCGGTGAACGGGCCGAGGCCGTCGCGCCACTCGCCGAGCGGAGGCTGCTTGTCCAAGTGGCCGTACACGAGCACCGTGCCGGCACGCCCACCGGTGGCGGGCGCGTCGACGAGCAAAAGCGGGGTCCTCCCGCTCCTGGCGCGCACCTCTGCGTGCAGCCCGTCGACCGCCCTGCTCCGTGCCCAGGCCCCGAGCAGCGATGCGGCCTCGGTGAGATGGCCCGCCGCTTCCCAGCCCTCGTCGAAGTCGGGGGACAGGCACGGGATGGCCGTGTAGCGCACGAGCGCCGGAAGGACCTCGTCCTCCCAGCTCCGGTGCGCCCGGGCGCGCAGCTCGCCGCCGGCGGAGGGGGCCGAGCGCCTCGCGTTCCCTGGCATCGCCCCGACGCTACTGCCAACCGCGGCTGCCGGGCGGCGGCTCGCGCCCTGCGTCGTGCGGAGGCACGACGCGGAGGCGGCGCTGGCCGATCCGACTGCGCTTCGTGCGGTCCCGCCAACGGCGGGGGCGCAGGCCGAACACGAGCCAGGCGCCTGCCGCCCAGCACGAGAAGCCCACGACCACCACAATCAACAGCCTCATCGGGTGCCTCGCTCGTCCAGCCTTCGCAACACCGTGGCAGGCCCGACGCCAGCGCTGCCGATCTCTGCGCTACGGCCTCCGCAATGTCGCGGCCGCCTGCGAGGACGAGTCTGCCCCATCTCGCGCGTCGCCTGCCAGAGGGGCGGCGGCTCAGACCGCCTGGCTCGCCGTCGACATGTTCCAGTCGGGCACGCGCAGCGCCGGCATCGCGGTCCGGTTCATCCACGATCCGCCCTCGCGCCCCAACGTGCGCACCGCCGACGACGCATGCGTTGCGCGGGCCAGCACGTCGACCGGGCTCTCGTTGAAGCGGAAATTGCCCGCCGCACCGACCACCCGGCCGTCCGCGACGACGTACACCCCGTCTCGGGTGAGCCCGGTGAGCAGGAGCGTCTTCGGGTCGACCTCCCGGATGTACCACAGGCAGGTGAGGAGGAGGCCCCGCTCGGTGGTCGCGATCAGGTCTTCGAGCGAGCCGTCCGCGCCCGCCAGCGCGAGCGAGAGGTTGTCGGCGCCGGCCGCGGGTCGTGCGTGCGACCGCTCGGCACCCGCGCGGTGGTAGCGGAGGGATGCGAGCCGGCCGTCGCGAAGCCAGTCGGTCCGGCCGAGCGGCAGCCCGTTGTCGAAGACGGAGGTGTCCGCCGAGGACACGCTCGTGACGAAGAACGGCGCGCACTCGAGCCCGGGCTCGGCGGGGTCGCTCCACAGGTCGAAGCCCAGAGGCGCGAGCAGCTCGCCGAGGCGGGTGCCACCGCCCGGCTTCGAGAAGACCGTGCGGCCCTCCTCGGACTCCCGTCCGCTCGCTGCGCCGGCGAGGAAGAGCATGAGATCGGCGACCGCGCTCGGCGGCAGGAGCACGTCGTGACGGCCGGGCGCCACGTCGACGCGCCGGGCGGCCCATCCGAGGCCCCGGCGCACCGTCTCTTCGAGCGGCTCGAGCTCGACGTCGCCGAAGTCGGCAGTCCCCGCTCCGGCCCACGCCGAGGCGCCGTCGTCACGCCCGACGAGCTGGAGCGCGCCGGTCGGCTGGGCGTGGCGGCGCCGGAGCCCGCTCGACGACGCGAGATAGGTGGTGGTGACCCGGTGCTCCGCGAAGCCCGACAGGACGGCGCCCGTCGCTTCGGCCCGTGCGAAGGCCCCGACGAGGCTGCGGACGACGGGGGTGAGGCGCTCGAGCCCGGTCACGGCCGCGTCCTCGCCGAAATCCGGATCCTCGGCGCCTTCCACGAGCGGAGCCGCGTCGTCCACCGCGCTCGTGGAGCCGCGCGCTTCGGCGACCAGCTCCTCGACGTCGACCTCGCCGCTGCGGCGCGCGACGCCGGCCGTCCCCGGTCCCCCGGGCGTCTCGGGGGGCTCGACCACGATCGCGGTCACGCGCCGGTCCACGCGGATGCCGTCGGTCGTCACCGTGTTGTTGGCGAAGCGCACCTCCGCCTCGTGGCGCTCCTCCACGATGGCGATGCACGGCCCTCGTGCCGCCCGCACGACGCGTTCGGCCACCTCCGCAGCGGGGGCGAGGCCCGTCGTGCTCACCGCCCCGCCTCCTCGCGCGCGTTGAGCACGCGCACGGCGCGCACGAGCACGGAGGGGCAGCCGTGGCTCACCGGGGCGACCTGCTCGGGCTGGCCCTTCCCGCAGTTGAAGGCGCCGGCGAGCAGGTAGGTCGACGTACCGCCCACGGCTTCCACGTGCCGCCAGAAGTCGGTCGTGGTCGCTTGGTACGCGACGTCGCGCACCTGCCCGGCCAGCTTCCCGCCGCGGATCTCGTAGAAGCGCTGGCCGGTGAACTGGAAGTTGAGCCGCTGCATGTCGATCGACCAGCTCTTGTCCCCGACGACGTAGATCCCGCGCTCGACGCCGGAGATCAGCTCTTCGGTCGACGGGCCCGCTCCAAGAGCAGGCCGCAACGAGACGTTCGCCATCCGCTGGATCGGCACATGGAGCGGCGAGTCGGCGAAGGCGCACCCGTTGGAGCGTCCGAAGCCCGCTGACGCGGCGATCGCGCGGTCGAGCTGGTAGCCGACCAGGACCCCGTCTCGGACGATGTCGAAGGACTGTGCTGCGACACCCTGGTCGTCGATGGCGACCGTGGCCAGGCCGTGATCGGCGGTCCGGTCGCCGACCACGTGCAGCAGCGGCGAGCCGTAGCGGAGGCTGCCGAGCCGGTCGGGCGTGGCGAACGAGGTCCCTGCGAAGGCCGCCTCGTAGCCCATCGCCCTGTCGAGCTCCGTCGCGTGCCCGATCGACTCGTGGATGGTGAGCCACAGGTTGGTGGGGTCGATGACGAGGTCGTAGGTGCCCGGTCGGACCGACGGTGCGCGGAGCTTCTCTCCGAGGAGGTCGGGCAGCTGCGCGAGCTCGGCGTCGAAGTCCCATCCGTCGCCCTCCAGGTACTCCCAGCCACGGCCGGTGGGCGGCGCGAGGGTGCGCATCTCCTCGAAGTCGCCCTCGGCGGTGACCGAGGCGACGTCCACCTGGGGGTGGATCCGTACTCGGCGCTGGAGCGCGACGGTGCCGGAGAGATCTGCGAGGTACTTGTCCTCTTGGACCGCGACGACCGACGCGCCGACGTGGTCGACGCCGGCCGACCCCATGAGCTGCCGGCTCCATTCCCCGAGGAGGGCGACCTTGTCGGCGAGCGGCACGTCCATCGGGTTGCGCCGGAACGGCGACGACCACTCGACGCGGCCGTGCGACGGCTCGTCGGCGAAGACGAAGGGGCGTCGCCGGGCTGGCGCGGTCAGGCCTGCGGCGTCCACCGCCTCCCGGGCGAGGGCTGCTGCCGGCTGCGCTCCGAGCGCGACGCTGGCCGCGAAGCCGAACGAGCCCGAGCGCACGACCGCTACTCCGGTGCCCACCTCGGTGTCGTCGAGCGCGGTCTCGAGCCTTCCGTCACGGAGCGCGACCACCTGGGTCCGGACCCGCTCGACACGGACGGAGGCGTGGGCAGCTCCCGCAGCGTTCGCGGCGCTCAACGCCGCGTCGGTCATCTGGGCGAGGAGATCCCCGTCGGCAGGGCCTTGCACTGGCGCGAACGCTAGCGACGCGCGGGGGAGCGTGCCGAGACGGTCGAGGGGTGGAGCCCATCGGGCGCCACGGTCGGGTCGCGGATGGTCGCGTGGAGGAGCTCGATGACGACACGCGTGGGCGCGGAGGGCGCGCCGCGCAGGCGCACCGCGATCCCCACGCGCCTGGGGGGCAGGCCGGCGATGCGCACCAGGCAGAAGTCCGCACGAAGGTGCCCCGGCACGGCCGATGCCGGGAGGATCGACGGGCCGTAGCCGTCGAAGGTGAGCGACGCGATCATCCGCAGGCCATCCACCTCCATCGACGGGCGCAGCTCGACGCCTCCGGCGCGCGCCGCGGCGTCCATCTCCTCGCGCAGCGCGGTGCCCGGCGCGGGGAGGAGCAGCTCCATGTCGGCGAGATCGGCGAGCGACAGCGGAGCGGTGCGATGGGCCAGCGGGTGCGCGGCGGGAACGACGAGAGCCAGGTCCTCCTCGAACAGCGGAGAGGCCACGAGCTCGTCGGTGTGCAGCGGCAACGACAGGGCGGCGACGTCGAGCTGTCCGGACGCGAGCTGGGTCTCGAGGGTCGTGTTGGTCCCGTCGGTCACGGCGAGCCGGATCTGGGGGTGCCGGGCGCGCAGGCCGGCGAAGATCCGTGGCGCCACCCAGCGGCCGGTGGTGCCGATCATGCCGAGCCGGACCTTGCCGCGGACCTCTTGGCGCATCGAGACGACGTCGGCCACCATGGCGTCCACCTCGGCGATCATCCTGCGAGCCCGGGACACCACGACCTCTCCTTCCTCGGTGAGGCGGCCGGTCGATCGGTCGACCAGGACGACCTCGAGCTCGCGTTCGAGCCTGGCGACGTGGGCGGAGACGTTCGACTGGACCGTGCCGAGGGCTGCCGCCGCGGCCGAGAAGCTGCCCGTGTCGGCGATGCCGACGATGGCCTGGAGGTGCCGCAGGTCCATAGCGATCGAGTATATCTGAGAAACCGATCATAAACATCTCATAAAGCTCATTGACAGATCGCCCGGGATCCTGCAGAATAGGTACAGACCTCAGGGAAACCGGATCCCCCCTCCGTTCCTGGTTGGTCGTGCGAAGGGACCGCCATCCCCCCCGGCGGTCCCTTCGTCGCGTCCGGGCTCCGATGCGAGTTGGTCCCCCGGCTCGAGGGAGCGCCGTGCTCCCGGGGGATCGCTAACCTCCCGGCGTGACCGGGATCCCCTCACGCCGGGCGGTGCGCGCCGATCTCGATCGGAGACTGCCGGCGCGGGCTCGGGCAGCCGTGGTGGCCACGCGCGTCGTCAACGCGCTGTCCCGTCGTCTGGCCGCCGGGAGTGGCACGGTCGCGGGAGGGCACGTGGGGCTCGCGGTGGACCCGAGGCTGCTCGAGCACCTCGCCGCCGGTCGCCGTGTGGCGCTGGTGAGCGGCACCAACGGCAAGACGACGACGACTCGTCTCCTCGCCGTGGCGCTCGAAGGCAGTCTCGGACGTATCGCGACGAACGCGACCGGCTCGAACATGCCCACCGGGCACGTGACGGCGCTCGCCGGCGCCCCTCCGGGCGCCCCCGCCGTCCTCGAAGTGGACGAGGGCTACCTGCCGGGCCTCGTGGGGGCGCTCGTTCCCGAGGTCGTCGTGCTGCTGAACCTGTCACGCGACCAGCTCGACCGCACCAACGAGGTCCGCATGCTGTCGAACCGCTGGCGAAGAGCCTTCTCCGGCTCGCCCGCGACGGCGGTCGTGGCGAACGCCGACGATCCGCTCGTGGTCTGGGCGGCGCTGCCGGCGGCCAAGCCGACCTGGGTCGCCGCAGGGCTGTCGTGGCGAAGGGACGCGATCGGGTGCCCCGCGTGCGCGGGGCGCGTCGAGTTCTCCAGTGCCGAGAAGGGTGGCTGGGCATGCGCGTGCGGGTTCGCCCGGCCGCGGCCCGACGTCGTCCTCGACGCCGACGAGATCGTGCTCGCCGATGGCCGGCGGCATCGCCTCACGCTCGCCCTCCCGGGCCGGTTCAACCGGGCGAACGCCGTGATGGCGGCTGCGGCCGCCGCCACGATGGGCGTCGGATGGGAGGAGTCCCTCCGGCAGATCGCGGCGGTCGGTGAGGTGGCGGGACGCTTCTCCGTCGTCGAGGTCGGAGGGTGCTCCGCGCGCGTGATGCTCGCCAAGAACCCTGCGGGCTGGCGCGAGCTCCTCGACCTGGTCGCTCCGGGTGAACGCCCGGTGGTCGTCGGCATCAACGCGCGCGTCGCGGACGGCAGGGACCCGTCGTGGCTCTGGGACGTGCCGTTCGAGCGGCTGTGTGGAAGGCAGGTGGTCGCGACGGGCGAGCGCTGTCGCGACCTGTCGGTTCGCCTGCGCTACGCCGAGGTCGCCCACCGCACCGTGCGCGACGAGGTGGCGGCCGTGCGCGCGGCCTGGATGGCGCACGGAGGGGGGACGCCCGGCGCTGCGGACGTGGACTTCATCGGGAACTACACCGCCTTCACCGACGTGATGTCCCGTGCGACGGAGAGGACGCGCGCGTGAGCCTGCGGGTCGTCGTGGTCCACCCCGACCTCCTCGGCACCTACGGCGACGGGGGCAACGGCGTGGTCCTCGTCCAGCGCGCACGCTGGCGGGGCATCGCCGCCGAGCTCCTCGAGGCGACGTCCGACGGTCCTCTCCCCGTTGGCGACCTGTACTGCCTCGGCGGCGGCGAGGATGCCGCGCAGGCGGCATCCGCCGAGCGCCTGCGCGCGGACGCCGTCCTCGCACGGGCCGCCGAGCGAGGGTCGCCGGTGCTGGCGGTGTGCGCGGGCTACCAGATCCTCGGGCGCACCTTTCCGGCGGCTGACGGCCGGCCACTGGCCGGGGTCGGGCTGCTCGACGTGTCGACCGCGAAGGGCACCGGGCGCCGGGCGGTGGGGGAGATCCTGGCCGAGCCGCTCTGCACCGACCTGCCCGTCCTCACGGGGTTCGAGAACCACGGCGGTCTGACCGCCCGGGGACCGAACGTCGATCCGCTCGCCCGGGTCGAGTCCGGCGTGGGGAACGGGGACGGCACCGACGGAGCCGTCTCGGGGAGAGTCGTGGGCACCTACCTCCACGGTCCGGTGCTCGCGCGCAACCCCGCGCTCGCCGACCTGCTGCTGTCCTGGGCGACGGGCCTCTCGCTCGAACCGCTCGACGACGGCGAGGAGGCGGCGCTGCGCGACGAACGCATCGCCGCGGTGCGAGCCCGCCACGCCGGACGCTGGCTCTCATGCCTCGGGCGCACGGCGCGCACGGCGCGCTACGTGAGCGGGCGATCGTAGGAGCGAGAGAAGCGCACGCGGTAAAAGATGGCGAAGAGGTCGAGAAGCATGCCTGCGATCGCGCGCGGCGAGACGGTGCTGCCGAAGCGCTGGCGGATGTGCACGGGAACCTCGACGAAGCGCCGGTAGCCGAGCCGGCTGGCGACCACGAGGAGCTCGAGGTCGAACGCGAAGCGCTTCTCGAGCATGCGGGGAAGCACCTCGGCGAGCACGTCGCGCCGCACCAGCTTCAGTCCGGTCTGCGTGTCGCTCACGTGAAGGCCGAAGAGCGCGAGCACGAGCTGCTGCCAGACCCACGAGTAGAAGCGGCGGAGCGGGGGGTAGACGACCTGGGATGTCGGGTGGCGCTTGGAGCCGAGCACGACGTCGGGTGCCGGGTGGCCGGCTGCACGCGTGATGCCGGCCAAGGTCGCGACCTGCTCGGCGGGAAGGTCGCCATCCCCGTCGATGAACCCGAGGAACCTCCCCTGCCCCATCGCGAAGCCGACGCGTAGGGCCTCTCCCTTGCCGCAGTTGTGCTGGAGCCGGACCGTGCGGACCAGGTCGGAGGAAAGCCCTGCCAGCGCTCGTTCGCTGCCGTCGGTCGATCCGTCCGACACGGCGATCACCTCGAAGCTGGTGCCGGTGGCCGAGAGGGTGCGTACCAGCTCCTCCACGGTCTCGCGGACACGGTCACCGGGGTTGAAGTACGGGACGACCACCGTGAGGTCGAGCGTGGGGCCGTCGCCAAGGGTCACGCCCGAATGTGTAGCTGCTCAGATGCTCGGCCAGGCGTCGCGGTCTGTCTCGGGTCGCGGGCCGAGTGCCCAGGATCTGCGCCAGGGGGCGACGTCGGGCCCTCGGAGCGAGGGCGTGTCGCCACGGAACGACCGCTTGCGTGCGCTCCACCAGTCGCTCGAGACCTCGTCTGCGAGGACCGCGACCGCCTTTTCGATCCGAGCGGCGAGGCGCGGAGCTTTTTCCCCCTCGGCGGGAGAGACCGGCGTGCCGAAGACCACGAAGACACGTGCGCGCCGCGGCAGCCCCCCCTGGGCGCCCTTCGGGAGGACGTGCCAGGTCCCGCCGAGGTGGACCGGGACGACCGGGCGACCCGTGCGCCGCGCCAGGTAGGCCGCTCCGCCGTGGAAGGGCTGGGCCCACCCGTCGGGTGAGCGGCCCCCCTCGGGGAAGATGACCAGGTTCCAGCCTTCCTCGAGGAGCCCGGCCGCGACATCGGCGGAGCGCCGGTTCACCCGGGCGCGTTCGATGGGGATGGCCGCGAGCCCGAAGGACCACAGCGCCGCCTTCCATCGGCGGTCGAAGAAGTAGTCGGCGGCTGCAGCGACCACGGTGTGATGGCGGAACCGGACGGGCAGCGTGGTGAGGAGGATCGGCGTGTCGAGGTGGCTCGCGTGGTTCGCGGCGAAGATCACCGGCGGGACCAGGTGCTCGAGATGCTCGCGCCCGCGCACGGTGGTCGGTGCGACGAGGCGTGCCGCGGGACGGGTCACGTTGTCGAGGACGACCGCGCGGGCCAGGCGCACGGGGTAGCGGCGCGACCACGAGTGGTCGTAGTCGAGGCCGACGTGGCGCTCGGGCTCCGGGCGCGGCACGCCCGTTGGCCAGCTGGGCTTGGCGAAGGGGAACCCCTCGGGCGTCATCGCACGTCCGCGAGGAGCAGCGGCGGGGTGTGGATGTGGGTGAGGCTCGGTGACCTCCCCACGACGTCGGAAGCCATCTCGAGCGCGTCGTCGAGGCTCGTGGCGGGAGAGAAGCCCATTCGGCGCACCGCCGCGGGGTTCCCGCCGACGACGATCACGCGCCCGAGGTGGTCGAGCGCGTGCGCGCACCAGTACCACATGTAGAAGGGGTGCACCCCGTGGTAGGCATGCCCGGTGCGGTAGAGATGCACGTACCAGGGATCCGTCGCGAAGGACTCCTCGTAGGTCTTGGACATCTCGACCGGGTCCGTGGTGACGCTCAGCACCTCCTCGAAGAAGTCGATGTAGCTCGGATGGTGCCCCGGGTGGAACTCCCAGGGGGTCGGGTGGTGCATGATCACCACCCCGCCCTTCCTCACGAGTGGTCGCCCGCGGTAGAGGTTGAAGAAGTACCCGAGGCCGAGGCACGCGACGAGCACGGGGTTCATGATCGAGTTCACGTTGTACGGAGAGATGTAGGGCAGCCCCATCGTGAGGATGTCGGACTGCCCGTCGACCTCGACACCCTGCTGCTTCCAGACGTTGGCGGTCGTCACGGCATGCACCGCCTCGACCTCTCCGGCCTGGACCGACACGAGCGCATGGGGCGCTCGGATCGAGTGGAAGATCTGCCGGGCCACTCGAGCCGGCGTGCGGTCGAGCGCCGCCGCGGTGGCCACGTAGCCGGCACGGTCGCGCAGGCTCCACTCCCACTCTCTTCGCTGGAGGAAGCCGAACTGGCGAGGGAACGTGTCGGTGTTGAGCGTCGTCTCGATCTGGAAGATCTTCACGCCGCTGTCTGCGATGAGGCGCCCCATGCGCCAGTTGGACGAGTGGAGCTCGGAGGACGGGGCGTCCATGAACGACCGGCTGTGCACCATGGTCGCCGGATTGTGGTGGTGACGCAGGCTGCGGTAGCTGGCGAGCCCGGTCGCCACGCTCTTGTGCCCGCCGTCCATCGCGACCAGGTTGATGTTCACGTACACCACGAGGTCGCTCGTCGCCGCGCGCTTGTTGATCTCGACGTCCTCGCCCTTGTCGGTGGTCCCCAGGTGCAGGAGGTTCGACGGGTCCTCGGCATCGTGCTGGGTGAGGAGGCCGTGAGGGGCGAACGCGTCGTAGATCCGATCCCCGAGGGCATGGCGCAGCTCTGCCTCGGTCATGCGCCGGTGGAGCGCGAGCGCGGCGACGAGGACCACGTCGTCGACCCCCGCCTCGGCGGCCACGTCGAGCACCTGCTCGATGACGAGCTGGCGGACGTCGGGCGCGCGCATCGGCGGGAGCGGCAAGGAGACGTCGTCGAAGCAGATCGTGAGCCGCATGCCCGGGTGGAGCAACGCGGGCAGGGGCTCCCGGTCGCCGACAGGGTGGAGCAGGGCGTGGCGGATCTCGGTACTGGGATCTTCGAGCGCGGGCAGGGGCTCGGGTGCGTAGACGACCCGGCTCCCCTCGGGCAGCCGCTCGAGGACGAAGCGCTCGCCATGCCAGAAGAGGGTGGGCGGGGTGGAGCGGTCCACCTCCAAGACGAGCCCTGGTCGGGGCGTCATGGCGTGCCTCCTGTCGTGGTCGATCGGCTGGCGCGGCCGGCATGGCTCGCGCGGTCTGCGCGGCCGGCGCGGCCCGCGCTCGTCGTCGTGATGTCGTCGTGATGTCGCTCGACGACGGGGCGTCGCTCGCTCCCTCGGCGCAGGTCGAAGGCGACCTTGACCGCGCCCCGCCGCCCGGCGGCTCCGGCATGCTGCACCGCCTCTTCGAATCGTTCGATCGGGTAGGCGGCCGAGACCAGACGGCCCAAGCCGTGCGCGGCGACGACGTCGAAGGCGAGGTCGAAGGTCCGGACGCGCTCGCCGGAGACGAGGACCTCGGTGCCGTACGCGTACGCGCCGGCGAGGCGTACCTCGCGTTGCCAGAGAGGGGCGAGGTCGACGTGCACGCGTCCGGGCATGCCGACGAGCACCACCCGTCCGCGCGGGCGGACCATCTCGAGGCACTGGGCGATGGAGCCGGCGGATCCGACGCAGTCGAAGACGACGTGCGCACCGCCGGTCAAGGGGCCGCTTGCGTGTCCCGGCCGCGGATCGGACAACGAGAGCGAGCCGCTCTGCCGGCGGACCGCTCTCACGAGCTGGTCCGGCGAGAGCGCAGACGCCGCCCCGAGCTCGGTGGCCAGCCGACGCTGATGCGAGTAGCGCGCTCCCACCAGCAGCGCGCCGGGCGTCGGGATGCGGCCCGAGGCCGACAAGGTCGTCACCGCAGCGACGACGGCGAGCCCGAGCGTCCCCGCACCGAGCACCGCGACGATCTGTGTTCCCTCCAGCCCCGCGTCGCAGACGGCGTGCACGGCGCACGCGACGGGCTCGACCACCACCGCGTCCTCGTCGCTCAAGGCGTCGGGTACCACGTGGAGCTGGCTCGGGTGGGCGACGAGACCGGCGTGCGACCACCCCCCGCCGGTGTCGGCGCAGTAGCCGGTCTGGAGGCCCGGCGCGAGATTGCCGAACGCGATGCGCTCGCAGTCGCCGATCATCCCGCGCCGGCATGCGTCACAAGGGGGGTCGATGCCGCGCGCAACGCAACCGAGCACGGGCTCGAGCACGACGCGTGCACCGCTGTCCAGCTCGCCCACGACCTCGTGACCGGGGACGAAGGGGAAGCTCACGATGTGCTCGAAGTACCGGGAGCTCTTGGCGTCGAGCGTGGCGAGGTCGGACCCGCAGATCCCCGAGAGCAGCGGCGTCACCCGGACCCAGTCCGAAGCCGGCAGCTCGGGCGGGTCCGTCTCGAGGAGCCGCAGCGGTCCGATCGCCGCGCCCTTTCCCGAGCCGAGCCTCGACGCGAGCCTCGACGCGGCGAACCTCGGGAGGTTCCGCTCGAAGACGAGCGCCTTCACGACGGCCTTCTGGCGCGCGAGAGGGGGCGTACGTCGAGCGGTCCGAGGGGCAGTGGGAGCGCCGCACCGCCCGCGGCGCGCGACCAGTGCTCGACGTGCCAGCCCCTGCGCCTGGCGATCGCCGCGAGGCGAGACTCGGGGTTGACGGCGACGGGGAAGCCGACCGCCTCGAGCATCGCGAGGTCGCTGGCGGAGTCCGCGTAGGCGACCGACTCCTTCAAGTCGAGACCGTGCGCGTCGGCGTACTCGGCGAGGAGCTGCGCCCGTGCCTCGCCAATGGGTGGGAGCTCGTCCAGCCTCCCGGTGAAGCGCCCTTTCGACTGGGCCATGCGGGCGCAGACGATGTCGTCGAAGAGCGGGCGCAAGGGGGCGATCACGAAGTCGAGCGCCCCGGTGATGAGCAGCGTGCGGTGGCCGAGCCTTCGGTGCTCTCGGACCCTCGCGAGCCCGGCGGGGAACGCGCGTGGGAGGAGCTGGCGGTGGAACAGCTCCCACGCGTCCTCTTCGAGCTGGGCGACCGGCGCGCCGTCGTAGCGGCGGTAGAAGAGCCGGAGGAAGTCGCCGCGGTCTCGCCGGTCGAGGGCGAGGAGCGCGGGGCCCTGGGCGAGCAGCTCGCCGACGAGCTTCGGGCGCCGCGCCGCGGAGAGGTGGCGCGAGGCCAGCCATGCATAGCTGTCGACCACGTTCGCGGCGATGAGCGTGTGCTCGAGGTCGAACGCAGCCAGGTGGCGGTCCTGGGAGAGGATCGCCTGGCGGGCGCGCTCGGGGCGGCTGGCGAGCGTGGCACGTGCGGGGGTGGTCTTGACGCGGGCGTGCGCGACCACGGAGGGCAGGTGGACGTCGTGGACGTAGTGATCCCAGTCGATGACCGAGGGGTCGAAACAGAAGGCCTCGCGGTCGTGCTCGTCGAGGCGGCGCCACAGCTCGAGGAGCCGGTCGATCCGGTAGCGGGCCTCGGTCTCGGTGTACGCGCCGTAGAGCTCGACGTAGCCGAGGGCCCGCTTCGCCAGCGTGTTGCGCTCCTCGACGGTCGCAGAGAAGGACGCCTGCCTGCCGCGGAGAGGGAGGGCCCTCAGCACCCGCTCGGCCGCGTCCATGGCTCTCGTCGCGTGCTGGAGTTGGCGTTGCACGCGACCCCGTCCTGGGAACGACCACTCGGGAAGGCTGATGGGCTGGCCACGGTCGTCGTAGATCGGGTGCAGCGCGAACCACTCCTGGATGAGCTCGACGAGCCTGCCGTAGCGCAGCGGGTTCGCGACCCCAGAGGCGACGTGGTAGACGGCAGGGCGCTCGGGCGCCGGCGCGGCAGCGATCGCCAAGATGGCCGCGACGACCATGTCCACGGGGATGACGTCGACCACGCCTTCGGGTACTCCGGGGAATTCCCGTAGCAGCCCGCGGGCGAAGGAGATGATGATGGGCTCGGCCATGCGGAAGCCGCGGATCCACCCCGGTCGGGGCTCGGCGAGCGCCGACTCGATGATGGACGGCCGGACGATGCTGAGCGGAACCTCGACGTTCTCGATGAGCGCCCGCTCTCCCATCGCCTTCGTGAAGGGGTAGGCGTCGGGCCAGCCGAGCGACCGGGCGCGTGCAGTGCCTGCGTCGACGAGGCGCTCCGTGACCCACTCGTCGCGCAGCCGCTCGGCGCGTGCGGCGAGGAGGTGATCGCCGGCGGCGCCGAGCTCCTCGCGGGCCTTCTTGGACAAGGACGCGAGGGTGACGGCGCTGCGCGATCGGTCCTCCAAGTCCTGGCGCAGCCGTCGCGCGTAGGCCACCTCTGCCCGCCAGTCGACGTCGAGAGAGAAGCGGTTGGCACTGAGGAGCTCTTCGCGTGCTTCCCCGTGGTGGGTGCCCGCCACGTACGCGGTGGAGACGGCGACGAGGTGGACCGGTGTCACCCGATCCGCCTCGGCTCGGGCGGACGAGAGCGCGCCTGCCACGCGCGACGGCCCGAGCAGGTTGATCTCGACGGCCTGGTCCAGCGGAGCGTCGAAGCTGACCGTCGCCGCCGAGTGCACGACGACGTCGCACGAGGCGAGAAGTCGGCGTCCCTCGGCGTCCAGGCCGAGGCCGTCGCGGCCCACGTCGCCTGCGACCGCGACGAGCCGTCCAGCCGCCTGGTCGAACCGATCGCCGAGCTCGTCTCGGAGCCGGTCGAAGCAATCGTTGCGAAGGATCTCGCGTGCCGCGCGCTCGCGCGCGCTGTACCTGCGGCCGGGACGGACGAGCGCCACGACCTCGGCGTCGGGCACGGTGCGCAGGATCCGCTCGATGAGCGCGGTGCCGAGGAAGCCGGTGCCGCCGGTCACGAAGAACCGCTTGCCCGCGAGCCCAGCAGGGATCGGCATTGCAACGGTCTACCACCTGGTAGGTGCCGCTGTCTACCGAGTGGTAGGGATGGGCTAGCCTTCAAAGGTGCCCACCGTGGCGCGCACCTCGACGCGCGAACGCATCCTCGACGCGGCACTGGGGGCGTGGGGTACCCGCGGCTACGAGGCCACGTCGCTCGACTCGCTCGCTGCCGACCTGGGGATCACGAAGCAGTCGATCCTCTACTGGTTCCCGAGCAAGGAGGCGCTCCTCGATGCGCTGATCGCCCGGAGCGCGCAGGAGCTCGCCGGGGCCATGGAGAGCGGGCTCGACGGCGCGGGAGACGGATGGGCGAAGGTGGAGGCGGTGGTGCGCTCGGTGTTCCGGCTCGCCTCGCGCCGCCCTCAGCTCCTCGGCCTCGTCCGCGAGGTGTCCCGCCTGGGCCCTCCCGCCTCGACGCGCATGACCGTCGGGCTCCAGCCCCTGCTGCGCCGGGCGTCGGACTTCCTCGAAGCGGAGATGGACGCGGGGCACATGCGGCGCCACGACCCGAACCTGCTGCTGCTCGCGATCTACTCCACGGTGATCGGGATGGTGACCGAGGTCGACGTGCTGCGCGCACTCGGGGAAGAGCCCACGGCGCGCTCGCTCGTGCGCCGCCGCGCCGACGTCTTGGAGCTGCTGCGCTCGGCGCTCTTGACCAGCTGAGAACGTGGGGCGCTCGGCTCCCGGATGCCGGCCGCTCAGCTGGTCGGCGGGGCGACCTTCTTCTTCGGCGGAGACTTGGGCGTGTAGCGCTTGTTCGCTGCGGGCGGCTTTCGCGTTGTGGAGGTCGTCGCTTCTCTTCCCTTCCGCCCGCGCGGAGCGCTTGCCCGGGCCCGGCGGGTGGTGCCGCGCGGCGGAGGCGCCACCCAGCCTGTCATCGCCGTCCTGGCCGTCGGCGACCCGTACTTCTGCGTCCGCCACGCTCGCAGCATGATCCAGCCTCCTGCGACGCCGTAGGGAACGAGCACGAGCAAGGAGCCGAATGCCAGGCCCGTCATCACGATCGTGAAGGCGAGCGGCGCACGGCGCCTGATGAGCACGGTGACGTAGATGGCGATGGCGAGAACCAGCGACACGATGAGTGGGAGCACGTAGTGGCTCGCCGAGTAGATGCCATCGCACGAGCTCGTCGAGGCCACGTAGTGGAGGTCCGTGATCCCGAGGACCGGGCTGCACGTCTTGTCCTTGGGCTTGACCGTCGTGACGACGGACGTCTTGGACACCATGTAGGGCACGTTGGCGTAGATGGCCAACGCGATGCCCAGCAGGGACGCCGCGATGCCGATCTTCTTCTCGGTCGGGTCGACCCCGACGATGCGTGCCCGCTTCTCCTCGTCGCTCATGCGGGAGAAGTCGACATGCTCGTCGCGGGCGGTCTTCGGGGCCGGCGGCCGGAGGAAGGTCTGGGAGAGCCGCCCCCAGATGGTCGGCTGGCCGAGGTTGCCCAATGTGGTCGGTTCTGTGGCGCCCGGCGGCATATGTCCGCCAGGCTACCTGTCAGGATCGCCATGGTGCCGGGCGCTGCCAGCGGGTGCCGGGCACTGCCACCGGCCACCGGGTGCAGCCCAGCGGGTGCAGCCCAGCGGGTGCCGCCCAGCGGGTGAAGGCAGCTGGCAGCCCCTCCGGCCGCGCTATGGTCGTCGTGCCACACCCTGCACCAGCGTGCTTTCGGGCGCTTAGCTCAGTTGGTTAGAGCGCAGCCTTCACACGGCTGAGGTCGGAGGTTCGAGTCCTCTAGCGCCCACCCGCGACGAGAG
>JAKAQM010000151.1 GCA_021822565.1 Actinomycetes bacterium
AGGGAGAACGGGCGCCGTGCCTTCAAGCGGATCACCGACGGCGAGCTCGCCCAGATCATCGAAGGCGTCGAGCCTGCGTCGCCTGCGTCGCCTGCGCAGGCAGGTGGGGCCTCCCCCCGGACCTCCGGCGGGGCGGACGACCAGGCTGCCGTCGAGAGCGGCGAATAGGCGTTCGACGGACTCGCGCTCGCTGGCGGGCTGGCGGGTGGCGGCTGGCGGGCTGGCGGGCTGGCGGGCTGCTCCTCGCGGGCGCCTGGTTGACGCTCGCTGGCGGCTGGCGGCTGGCGGGCTGGCGGGCTGGCGGGCTGCTCCTCGCGGGCGCCTGGTTGACGCTCGCTGGCGGCCCGCCCGGCACTACCGTGACCAGTGTGGAGCGACGGATCTTCGGGCTCGAGAACGAGTACGGGGTCACCTTCACCTTGCGCGGCCAGCGCAGGCTGAGCCCCGATGAGGTGGCGCGCTACCTGTTTCGCCGCGTGGTGAGCTGGGGACGCTCTTCGAACGTGTTCCTGGAGAACGGCGCCCGGCTGTACCTCGACGTCGGAAGCCACCCGGAGTACGCCACGCCCGAGTGCGACCGCATCAGCGACCTCGTGGTGCACGACAAGGCGGGGGAGTGGATCCTTTCCCAGCTCGTGGCAGGCGCGCAGACGCGCCTGCGCGAGGAGGGGATCCGCGGCGACGTCTACCTGTTCAAGAACAACACGGACTCGGCCGGGAACTCCTACGGCTGCCACGAGAACTACCTCACCGAGCGCAACGACGATTTCAGCCGCTATACCGAGGTGCTCATCCCGTTCCTCGTGAGCCGCCAGATCTTCGCCGGGGCCGGCAAGGTGCTCCAGACGGCGCGCGGCGCGGTCTACTGCATGAGCCAGCGAGCGGAGCACATCTGGGAAGGCGTCTCGTCTGCGACCACGCGCAGCCGCCCGATCATCAACACGCGCGACGAGCCCCATGCCGACGCGGAGCGCTTCCGCAGGCTGCACGTGATCGTGGGCGACTCGAACATGAGCGAGTACGCCAACTACCTCAAGGTCGGCACCACGGCCATCCTGCTCACCATGCTCGAGGACTCCGGAACCGTTTTGCGCGACCTCACGCTCGAGAACCCGATCCGGGCGATCCGAGAGATCAGCCACGACATCACGTGCCAGCGCCGCGTGCGCCTGGCCAACGGGCGTGAGATGCGCGCGCTCGACATCCAGATGGAGTACCTCGAGCGCGCGTTGCGCTTCCGAGATCGCCATGGGCTCGGGCCCGAGGAGGACCGGGCGCTCGAGATGTGGCAGCACTGCCTGAAGGGCCTCGAGTCCGATCCGCTCTCGCTGTGGCGGGAGTGTGACTGGGTGGCCAAGTACCGGCTCATCGACCAGGTACGCAAGCGTCAGGACCTGCCGCTCTCGCACCCCAAGGTCGCCATGGTCGACCTCATGTACCACGACGTCGACCGAGACCGCGGCCTGTTCTACAAGCTCCAGGCCAGGGACCAGGTCGAGCGCACCTGCACGGACGCCGACATCGTCACGGCGATGACGGAGCCCCCTCAGACGACTCGCGCGAGGCTCCGCGGCGCCTTCGTGCGACGTGCAAAGGAGCGCCGGCGCGACTTCACCGTCGATTGGGTCCACCTGAAGCTCAACGACCAGGCTCAGCGCACCGTCCTGCTCAAGGATCCGTTCCGCTCGCACGACGAGCGGGTGGAGCGCCTCATCGCCTCGCTCTGATCCCTCGGCTGCTCCTTCGGCTGCCCTCCCGGCTGCTCCCTCGGCTGCCGTCCCGGCTGCTCCCTCGGCTGCCCTCCCGGCTGCTCCCTCGGGCTGAACGCGCCCTGCCAAGGAGGAGCGCACCCTGTAGCCTCGGGACCCCGTGAGCGATGAACTCCCTGCCCGCGCCGTGCCAAGCACCGGTCCGACGGTCGGCGGCGGGCCCGGCACCGCCGTGCCGGGCGACGCGGTCGGTGTCGGCCAGCCAGGCCGGACGGCCGGCCGCGAGGCCGGTGACGGTTCGAGTGGTGACGGCTCGGGGGGCCAGCCGAGCCTCGGGACCCGCGGCGAGCCAGCCAGCGGGACCGGCGACGGGACCGGCGAGGGGACCGGCGGCGATCAGGGAGCCGGCGGGGGAGCAGGGCCTGGACATCGCTCGTACCGCTGGATCGTCGAGTGGATCGTCGTCATCGTGGTCGCCATCGGCGTCGCCTTCGGCGTGCGCACGTTCGTGGCGCAGACCTATTACGTGCCGTCGACATCCATGTGGCCCACGCTCAAGGCGGGGGACCGGATCGTCGTCAACAAGCTCTACGGGACGATCCACGTGGGCGACATCATCGTCTTCAAGACGCCGCCCGCCGAGGACTGCGGCGGCCCGCCGGTCCCGGACCTCGTCAAGCGGGTGGTCGGGCTGCCGGGCCAGACGGTCTCCGCCCACGGGGGGCAGGTGTACATCACAGGCAAGCTCCTGAAGGAGCCCTGGCTGCCCAAGGGCAACCAGACGTACACCACGATGTCCAAACCGTTCACCGTGCCGAAGGGGGACTACTTCGTGATGGGGGACAACCGGGTGAACTCCTGCGACAGCAGGATGTGGGGCCCGGTCAAGGGGTCCTACATCGTCGGGAAGGTCTTCCTCATCCTCTGGCCGCCGTCGCAGTTCCGGTACTTCTAGCCTTCCCCCGGGCCCCACCACCCAGCTTCGACGCCTCCCGCGAGTCTCACCACCCAGGGCCATCTCCAGACGGAGCCTCCGGGTACAATCGAGGTGCGTGCTGGACCTCAGCCCGACAAAGCTCCTCATCATCTTCGTCGTCGTGGTGGTCATCCTTGGGCCCAAGCGCCTGCCCGAGGTCGCCCGCCAGCTCGGCGCGGGATGGCGCAAGGTGCGCGAGCTGCACACGCGGCTCGACAGCGAGATCCGGCAAGCCGTCCCGGACCTGCCGAGCAGCCAGGACATCGTGCGTTTCGCTCGTTCCCCGGTCTCCCTCTTGAACCAGCTGGCGGACGTGCACGGCGATCCGCCGTCGCCCAACGGTGACGGGCATGCTGGCGGCGCCGGGACTTCCCCCCAGGGGAACGGCACCCGAGGCGCTGCGGCGCCTGGTGTCGGCTCCGGACATGCCGAGCAGGTTGGCACCGCAGAGCCCGGCTCCGGACATGCCGAGCAGGTTGGCACCGCAGAGCCCGGCGCTGCGGCGGCCCGCCTCGTCGCTCCGGCACTGGCGAGGCTCGACACCGACGACCCGAACCTGAACTGACAAATGGCCATGCCCCTCTCCGAGCGCGTGCCGGCGCTGCGGCGCCTGCGCGCGAAGCCCGACGCGATGACGCTCGGGGAGCATTTGGCCGAGCTCCGCCGCCGTCTGATGATCACGGTCGCGGCGTTCGTCGTGCTCGCATGCGTGTCGGTCTTCTTCTACAACTGGGAGTTCGCGCTGCTGCGCCACCCCTTCTGCGAGATCCAGCAGGCCGGCTCCTGCAGCTTCTACGTGACCGCCCCGCTCGATGCGCTCTCGTTGCGGGTGAAGTTCGCCGCATTCGGCGGCCTCGTCCTCGCCTCGCCCGTGGCGCTGTGGGAGCTGTGGCGGTTCGTCACCCCCGGGCTGCGTTCCAGCGAGAAGCGCTACGCGGTGCCGTTCGTGATCGCCTCGGTCGTCCTGTTCCTGTCCGGCTGCGCAGTCGTCTACCTCGTGCTTCCGCACACCCTTGGCTGGCTCATCCATATCGGCGGACCGAGCATCCACGCGCTGTTGAACCCGAACGCATACCTCACGCTGGTGATGCTGATGATGCTGCTCTTCGGGCTCACGTTCGAATTCCCGGTGCTCCTCGTCGCGCTGCAGCTCGCCCACGTGCTCACCCCCGCCGCCCTCCTGCGCCATTGGCGATGGGCGGTGATCGGGATCACCGTGGCTGCCGCGGTCTTCACGCCGAGCTCGGACCCCTTCTCCATGATCGCCCTCGGAGTCCCCCTCGTCGTCTTCTATTTCGCGTCCATCGGCGTCGGCAAGCTCCTCCGACGTTGAGCTCACGACCTGCGGGGCGGGCCACGGGAGCGGCAGCCGGGGTCCCGCGCGGCCACCGGGCGCGCTTTGTCCGCACGCTGCGCTTCGAACCGGACCCGTTCCAGACCGAGGCCTTCGATGCGCTCGACGACGGCCGCTCGGTCCTCGTCTCCGCGCCCACCGGCTCCGGCAAGACGCTCGTGGCCGCCTACGCAGTCGACCGCGCACTGGCGATGGGAGGCAAGGCCTTCTACACGACGCCGCTCAAGGCGCTCTCGAACCAGAAGTTCGCCGAGCTCTGCGCGGCCCACGGGAGCGAGCGCGTCGGGCTCCTCACCGGCGACACGGCGGTGCGCGCGGAGGCGCCCGTCGTCGTCATGACGACCGAGGTTCTGCGCAACATGCTGCTCGCGGGCTCGGAGCTCCTCGGCGGCCTGCGCACCGTGGTGCTCGACGAGGTCCACTATCTCCAGGACCCCTACCGGGGCGCGGTGTGGGAGGAGGTCCTGGTCCTCTGCCCTCCCACAGTGACCTTCGTATGCCTCTCGGCCACGGTCTCCAACGCCTCGGAGCTCGGCGACTGGCTCACCTCGGTGCGCGGCCCGACGACCGTGGTCGTGGAACGGCGGCGTCCCGTGGTGCTGCGCCACCACCTCGCGGTCCACCGTCGCCAGCCGGAGGGAGGAGGGATGCCACAGACCGATCTCCTGCCCCTCCTCCATGACTCGCGCCCTGGCGCCGAGGCGCTGCGGCTCGACGAGACCGCGCGCAAGATGGCGCAGCTGGCCCCGCCACCGCGCTGGCGGGGCAGCGACCGGCGGTGGCCTCGCCTGCCATTCCGCTCGCCCAGGCGCACCGAGCTCGTAGAGGCGCTCGAAGAGCGCGACCTCCTGCCGGCGATCGTGTTCATCTTCAGCAGGGCTGCGTGCGACGACGCCGTCGCGCAATGCCTTCGAGAGGGAATGCGTCTCACCGACCACCACCAGCGCGCGGAGATCCGCCACATCGCGGAGGCGCACGTGGAGGACCTGAGCGACGACGCGCTCGACGTGCTCGGCTACACCCAGTGGCTGGAAGGACTGGCATCGGGGATCGCGGCTCACCACGCAGGCCTCGTCCCAGCGTTCCGCGAGACGGTGGAGGAGTGCTTCGCCCGAGGCCTCCTCCAGGTCGTGTTCGCGACCGAGACGCTCTCGCTCGGCATCAACATGCCGGCGCGCACGGTCGCGATCGAACGGTTCGACAAGTACGGCAGCGCCGGCCGGGCGCCGCTCACGTCGGGGGAGTACGCCCAGCTGACCGGGCGAGCAGGTCGGCGCGGTCTCGACGACGTCGGCCATGCCGTCGTGCTGTGGGCACCTGACGTCCCCGTCGCCGAGATGGCCAGGATCGCCGTCGCCCCGCCGCCGGACCTCCGCTCGGCGTTCCGCCCCACCTACAACCTCGCCGTCAACCTCGTGCGGCGCTTCGATCGACCCACCGCAGTGTCGGTGCTGCGCCGCTCGTTCGCCCAATGGCAAGCGGATGTCGCAGCTGGGAAGCCGGGGGCAGCAGGCGGCGGAGCGCCGGGGGGGGCCCAGGCCAAGCGACGCAACACCCCACGACGCGACGTATTGGTCGACCACCTCGGCCGCCGTCTCGCCGTCCTCGAGGAGCTGGGCTACCTGGACGGGTGGCAGCTCACGTCACGAGGCGAGCTTCTCTCCCGGATCTACCACGAGTGCGACCTCCTCGTCGCCCAGGCACTCGTGGACGACGTGCTCGCCGACGCCGAGCCGGCGGTGCTCGCCGGCGTGCTGTCCTCGCTCGTCTTCGAGCGCCGCCGT
>JAKAQM010000152.1 GCA_021822565.1 Actinomycetes bacterium
GTCGGCATCAGCGGGGTGATGGGGATCATGGCGGCGGTCTCGGTGGTCGGGATCGGCCTCACCCTGGTCGCCCTGCCCGAGCCCAAGGGCCAGACCCTCGAGGCGGCCTCCGGCGAGATCGCACCCGAGCCGGCGGTCAACATCGAACCCGCGTCCAAGCCACCAGAGCCTGATGAGCAGGCGGTCGGGAACACCCCGGCGGAGAGCCCCAGCCCCGGTCGGACGACTGCCGACTGCACGGAGGCTCCGAAGCGCGCCGGCTCGATCCGGGCGTAGGCACCACCCTCAGCACCTCACCGCCTTCCACCCCCTCCGAGAGCGGCGGGGGTGCGAGAGCGGCGGGGTGCTCGCGTCGCCCGGGGCTAGCGCCCGCGACGCCTCCGGGACCGAGACGATCGCGTCGCCCGAGCCGTCCGTTCATCCGATGCACGCTGGGTCCGCGCGGCGTCGCTGCGCTCCCCCGTCGTTGCCGCCCCTCGAGGCTCACCCTGGCGAAAACGACCGTCGTCGGCGGCGCCAAGGGAAGGGACGTCGGGCAACGAGATCCCGCCAGCAAGCCCGAGCCTTCGCTGCAGGATCTTCGTCGCGGCGAGTTGCTCGCTCCCGATCAACGACACGACGATCCCGTCAGCACCCGCGCGACCGGTACGGCCGGACCGGTGGACGTAGTCGGTGTGGTCCGTTGGCGGGTCGAAGTGCACCACGAGCGGCACCGCATCGACGTGGATGCCGCGCGCCGCGATGTCGGTGGCGACGAGCGCATCGAGCCGGCCAGCTCGAAACGCGGCGAGCGCCCGTTCGCGCTGGCTCTGGCTGCGGTTGCCGTGGATGGCGGCCGATGCCAGTCCGGATCGGGCGAGACGGTCCGAGAGGCGGTCTGCGCCGCGCTTGGTGCGGCAGAAGACCACGGCCGGGCCACTGGCGCTGACCGCCTCGGTCGTCACGGCGACACGGTCATGGGCTTCGACGCGCCAGAAGTGGTGCGAGACGTCTCCGCGGCCGGCGTCGGAGAGCTCCACGTCGTGGCGCACCGGGTCGTGCTGGTAGTCACGGATCAGCGCGTCGACGGGACCGTCCAGGGTCGCGGAGAAGAGCAGCGTCTGGCGCGACGGGCTGGTCTTGTCGACGAGGCGGCGGACCGCTGGCAGAAATCCCATGTCGGCCATCCGGTCCGCCTCGTCGATGACCACCATGACCACGTGCGACAGGTCGGCCGAGCCGCGTTGGACGAGGTCGGTCAGCCTCCCGGGGCACGCCACGAGCACGTCGACGCCAGCTCGCAGGGCAGCCAGCTGCTCCTTGTACCCGACGCCGCCGTAGATCGAGGCCACCCGGCAACCGATGGCCGCAGCCAGGGGCGCGACCACCTCTTCGATCTGGGCTGCGAGCTCACGAGTGGGAACCAGGACGAGCGCAGACGGATGCCGGCGGCCCCGCCGCTCGCCCCGAGGCATGGCCGCGAGTCGCGCGAGCACCGCCAAGCCGAACGCGAGCGTCTTTCCGGCCCCGGTCGGAGCCCTGCCGGAGACGTCGCGCCCGGCGAGGCAGTCGGGCAAGGTCGCCGCCTGGATCGGGAAGGCGGTCGTGATCCCTTGCCGCTCGAGGGCGGCCGACAGCTCCGGAGGAACGCCGAGGTCCGAGAAACGGGCAGGCGCGTAGGACGGAAGAGGTGTGCTCATGAGGCTCCAGTCGGTCAGGGGAAATGGATGGCCGACTCGATGTGAGGTCTCGTGGGCCCGGCCGGCACCAGGTGGCCAGCCACCGCAGGCGGCGCCCGCGGCATCGAATGGAGCATAGCGGAAGTCCGCCGACCGCCTGGCGAGCCGATTCGAGTAACCTCACGCCACGCGCATCGCTGGCGACGTGCCCGGGTTCGTCGGCGAAGGAAAGGGAGCACCGTGCCGCGCTCGGTTGCGTGCCCCTGCGATCCGCCGGGCTCGTGAGATGAGGGCCGTGCCCAACAAGCCTGCGCAGATGCCCGAAGAGGACCTCGTCCGTCTGTACCTGAGCGACGTAGGCCGGCATCGGCTGCTGACCAAGGAGGACGAGGCCCGCTTGGCCCAGGCGGCCGAGGCCGGGCGTGAGGCTCACGCCGAGCTCGCGTCAGGAGGGAAGCTCACCCCGGCTCGGGCCCGCGAGCTCCGCCGGGTCGCGCGGACCGGCGACGCCGCCGTGGAGACGTTCGTCAACGGCAACCTCCGCCTGGTCGTATCGATCGCCAAGAGGTACCAGGCATCGGACCTCCCCCTCCTCGACCTCGTCCAGGAGGGCAACCTCGGGCTCATGCACGCAGTCGAGAAGTTCGACTGGCGCAAGGGCTTCAAGTTCTCCACCTACGCCACCTGGTGGATCCGCCAGGCAATCACGCGTGGCATCGCCAACGGCGCCCGGACGATCCGCCTCCCCGTGCATGCCAGCGACCTCCTGAACCAAGTCACCAAGGCTCGCGCCCGGCTCGAAGCCCAGCTCGGGCGCAGGCCAAGTGTGACCGAGCTGGCAGCCGATCTCGACGTCGCCGTGGAGCGGGTCGTCGAGATCCTCCGCCACGCGACCACGCCGGCGTCGCTGTCCGAACCGCTACGCCATGACAGCGACGCCGAGCTGGGAGACCTGGTCGAAGACCATGGCGCGGTCTCGCCGTCCGACGCCGCGACAGCCAGCCTGCTCCCGGGCCTCGTGAAGGCCATGCTGGCTGACCTCGACGATCGGGAGCGAGAGATCATCCGGCTTCGCTTCGGCCTCGACCACGGAGAGCCGCGCACCCTCGAAGAGGTCGGTGCCCGTTTCGGCCTCACCCGTGAGCGAATCCGCCAGATCGAGGCCAGAGCCATGTCGAAACTTCGCCACCCCACCGTCGATCAGGGCGTGCGCGAGCTGCTGACCAGCTGAGCCCAGGCCGGAGCTCGCGGCGCACGACGTGGACGGCGGAGCGGCTCGCGATCGTGCGACCTCCCAGCGCACGAGCGGCCAGGCCAGACTGCTACTCTGCCCTTGTCGCCTGCCGTCGGCTGGCGTGGCCTGTTCGAGAGCTCCCCGAGTCGGCCCGATTCGAACGGAGCTCGTCGTGCATCGTCATCTCCCTGGGTCGTCCCGGGACCTGCGCCAGGAGGCGTCGTCGGAGGACGGCGTCGTGACGGCGAACGTCTCCTCGCCTGCGACCGTTTCGTCGCCTGCGACCAGGAAGACGGCAGGCTGGCTCGGCCGCCCTGTGTGGTGTCGCCGTGCCTAGACGCACGCACACCGCGATGCCGCCGCGACGTTCGACATCGGCCCCCGAACGAAGCAGGCCCGCACGGCGCCAGCGCCCGGCGACCCGAGAGGTCGACGCCCAGGCTCTCGCGCTGCGAGAGAGCGGCAGCTCCTACTCGGCGATCGCCCGCCGCCTGGAGCTCGGCCGGGCGGTCGACGCGCACCGAAGTTTCGTTCGCGCGCTCGGGGCGCACCAGGGCGACGAGCGCCAGCGGCTCATCGACAACGAGGAAGCGCGCCTCGACCTGCTCGAGCAGCGGATCCGTGAAAGGGATGCAGCCGATCCCGAGAAGGTCACGCGTCGCCTGATTGGCGTGGACAAGCTCCGAGAGGCCATCCGCCGGTGACGCCGAACGCCACGGACCTCTCCTGCGCGATCTGCGGCGCCCCGGCGACCGGGACGGTCGAGCCGGCGCGCAAGACGCTGGCTCGCGGGCTCGACCCCGCCGACCCGTCGTACTCGGTCACCGTCATCCTCCCTGACATCGCGCTCTGCGCCGCGCACACGCACGACCTGCGCGACGGAGGGCTGCTCGTGGGATGGTGCGACGACCCACGGTGCCGGATGTACGGGGAGATCGGCGAGCCCTCACCCTGCGGGGACCCGTACACGAAGGTCGGCGCGCGCAACCGCGCCTGACCTGTTCGCCCCGGCGATCGGCGACGCAACGACGCGACGGCACGGCAGCACGACGAGATCTGAGAGAAAAGACATCTCAGGAAAAAAGAGAGCAGAAAGATCAAGGACATGGCAACCGGAACGGTGAAGTTCTTCAACAGCGAAAAAGGGTTCGGGTTCATCACCCCGACCAGCGGGGGGAAGGACGTCTTCGTCCACTACTCCAACGTGGTGGGTGAAGGGTACAAGAGCCTCGAGGAGGGTCAGCAGGTCGAATTCGACCTGGCCCAGGGACGGAAAGGTCCCGAGGCACAGAACGTGCGGGTGGTCTAGCCCGCTCATGGAGCGGGGCTCTCACCAGAGCCCCGCTCCATCGGCTCCGAGCGGTCTACCGGCTACCGGCCCGGGTCGGCCACCAGAACCTCTTTCCGGTGTCGGCAACGAGGGCCGGCAGGACCACACTGCGTACGAACAACGCGTCAAGGAGGACCCCGGCAGCCACCACCACGCCGATCTCCCTCGTGGGAATGAGCGGCGAGACGAGGAGCGCTGCGAAGGTCCCTGCGAGGATCAACCCTGCCGCGCTGAGGACCACACCCGTCGCTGCGACCGCTCGTTCGACCGCGCCCATCTCGTCCCGGGTGAGCTCCTCACGCGCGCGAGACATGAGGAAGAAGTTGTAGTCAGCCCCGAGCGACATCAGGAAGACCAGACCGAGGACCGGTACACTCGGATCGATCCCCGGCCAGTGGAAGACCGGCCCCGAGAGGGCCGCGACCAAACCCAGGACAGCGCCGTAGGACGCGACGACAGTGGCCGCGACGAGGAACGGGCCAGCCAGGGCGCGCAACAAGAGCCCGAGCACCAGGACCGTCACGGCAAGCACCGCCAGACCCACCACGAAGAAATCGCGTACGGAGGTCCTCGCAGTGTCGATGTCCTGGGCAGTCTGGCCCCCTACGAGCGCCGCAGGCCCCACGGAGCGCTCGAGGCGATCCCGGAGCGCGAGCACCGGCGCGATTCCTCCTTCACCGAGTGGTGGCGCACTGAACACCACGTCGAAGGCCGAGAGCTTCCCCCGGCTCGTCGGACGGCCCACGCTGAGCACCCCTGGAGAACGCCGAGCGGCGCGGAGCGCGGCAGGAACGGCGATCTTCGTCCGGACAACGACGAATGCCGGCGCGGTGATGCCCTCGGGGAAGCCTCCTGACAGAAGGCGCATCCCCTCGACGGATGGCGCAGACCCCGGCAAGTCGTTCACCGTGGTCACGTGGATGTTCAGCTGGGTGATCCCGAGTGCCATGAGCGCGAGAACTGAGATCCCCCCCATCCACACCACCTTCGGGTGCCGAACCACTCCCTTGCCGATCGCGCGCCACATGCGGCCCGGCACCGGACGTGCGGGATCGCCGGGCACGACCGGCCAGAAGATCCTCCGTCCGGCGGCGAGAAGCATCGCGGGATAGGCGGTCAGCATCGCCACGAGCGTCGAGGCGACTCCGAGCATGCCCACGAGCGCAAAGCCGTGCGTCACGCCGTCCTTGGCGAGCAGCAGGCATGCCAGACCCGCGATCACCGTCACCGCCGAGGCGCCGATGGCCGGGGTGGCGCGTCTCCAGGCCAGGGCAAGCGCCGCGGCATCGCTGCGTCCTCTACTGAGCTCTTCTCTGTAGCGCGAGGTGAGAAGCAGTGCGTAGTCCGTCCCCACGCCGAAGACGAGGACCGTGAGCAACCCAGTGCTCTCCCCCGTCACCACCACCACGTGTGCGACGAGATAGGTCGCCGCGTTCCCAAGCAGCTCGGCAAAGCCGACGGCAGCGAGCGGGAGAAGCCACGCCACCGGGCTGCGATAGTTGACGATCAGCAGGACGGTCACGAGCAAGGCGGTTGCCACGACAAGCGTCGTGTCCACGCCGGCAAGGGAACCCAAGAG
>JAKAQM010000026.1 GCA_021822565.1 Actinomycetes bacterium
TCGGGAGGTGGACGACCATGTCCGGGCGCTGTGCACGCCCCGACTCGCCTTCACCATGCACCTGCTCGTCGAAGTCGCAGTGCTCGACCATGCCAGCGAGCTCGACGATCCGCCGCAGCTGCTGCTCTCCCCAGCTGCCGCGCACCTCGGGCCGGCGCAGAGCACCGACCAGGTTGGCCGTCTCCTTCTGGAGGCCCGCATTGGCCATGGCAAGGCGCTCGAGCTCGCCCCGCAGCTCCCCGTGCATCCGGCTGCTGCTCCTCTGGAGCTCCTCGACCGTCTGGCGATAGCGGTCCAGCTGCTCGGAAACCGGCTTCACGAGATCGGTCACCGACCGCTCCAGCGCCACCTGGCGGCGCGCGAGCTCCTCGCTCGCCGCCTTCGAGCTCGCGTCCTCCAGGTGACGGAACTGCTCGGCAGCCGCCTTCACCGACGCCTGGGCGATCTCTGCGATCGCGCCCTTGGTCGCGGCATCGCGCTCAGCGCGCAGCTGGAGCTCCCTGCCCCGCCACCACAGCCAGGCGACCAAGCCTCCGAGTGCCAGGCCCACGACGAGCCCGGCCGCCAACGACGCGAGGGACATGCGCGTGAGGATAGATCTGGGGTGTCTCCAAGAGTGCAGAATGGGGGCGCGGTCGACCTGGTGCACTAGCGTGCACGAACGTGGCGCTTCGGCTGCTGCTCGTCGAGAAGGTTCCCGAGGTTCGTGCCCTTCTCGCACACGCGCTGAGGCTCCACCCCAGCTTCAGCGTCGTCGGAGAAGCCGGCGACGGAGCGACGGCCATCGCACTGGCCGGCGTGTGCCAGCCCGACCTGATCGTGCTCGACCTCGGGCTGCCCGACTTGGCAGGGCGCGAGCTCCTCACCGGGCTGCGCGCTGCTGCGCCGGCAGCGTTGGTCGTCGTCGTGAGCGCTCCCGAACCACCCGATCGCGACCTCGCCTCGCACGCTTTCGACGCCTGCGCCGAGAAGACCGGGGACGTGCGATACGTCATCGATCTTCTCGAGGAGATCGGGGCTCGTGTCACGCGAAGTGCAACCATTCGATTGAGGCCCGACCGTCGCGAGGTCGCGCTCGCCCGCCGCTTCGTGGTCGGCCGCTGCGTCGAATGGGGGAAGTCCGCAGCGGCAGACGCAGCCGCGATCGTCGTCTCCGAGCTCGTCGCCAACGCGCTCGTCCACGTGCAGTCCGGGTGCGAGCTCACCGTCGGGCTGCGCGGCGACGTGCTGCGGATCGCCGTCGTGGACCACGGCGGCGGCATGCCCGACGTCCAGCGCGCCGGGACCGACGACGACCACGGGAGGGGCCTTCTGCTCGTGAGCATCCTGTGCACAGCATGGGGGACCGAACCTCATGGCACCGGAAAGTCCGTGTGGGCCGAGCTGCGCGCGGACGCGACGACCGCCCGCCTGCGCCCGCCGCACCCGGGAGCTGGAAGCAGCACGGGCCGCGCCCTGCAGGAGACGGCACGCGTCGACGCGCAGAGCACCGTCGCCTGATCCGGCTTTTTCGACCATCGCTGTGCGTCTCGAGATCCGGGTCCAGCCTGGAGCAAAGGCCGAATCGGTCGGAGGCACATTCAACGGCGCGCTGGTCGTGCGGGTCTGCCAACCAGCGGAGAAGGGGCGCGCAACGGCGGCAGCGCTCCGCGCGGTCGCCCGCGCGCTCGGGACCCGGGGACACGCGGTTCGCCTCGTCTCGGGCCGCACCTCCCGCCGAAAGGTCCTCGAGATCGAGACGAGCGCTCAGGACCAGGATGCGATCGCTTGCCGGATCGGCGAGCTCCGGCACGCCGGCGGCGGTGAAGGCCGCGGCGCGCACGCCGGTCAGCTGGAGCGACCCTGAGAACGCGGCCCGAGCCGTGCGAGGCCGGAGCGCCTCGCCTGCTCGACGAGCCTCGTCGCCTCCGCCGCCGGAAGCGGCTTGCTCCACAAGAACCCCTGCCCGAGCTCGCAGCCTGCCGCTTTCAGCGCTGCGAGCTGCACTTGGGTCTCGACACCCTTGGCCACGGCGCGGATGCCGAGCGATCGAGCGAGGCCGAGCAGCGCGTCGATGATCGCAGCGTAGACAGGGCGGTCGGTCATGCCGCTCACGAACCCACGGTTGATCTTCAGGTAGTCGATCGGAAACTGCTGCAATCGTGACAAGGAGGAGTACTCCGTCCCGAAGTCGTCGATGGAGGTCTCCACCCCCAGCGCCTTGAGCCGGCCCAGAGCGCGGGCGGCGACATCGGCGCTGGCGAGCGCCGACTCGGTGATCTCGAGGCACAGCAGCTGCGGCGGCACCCGGGTCGATTCGAGCACCTGGCGGACGACATCGACGAACGCGGGGTCGGCGAGCTGGAGGGCCGACACGTTGACCGTCATCCGCACCGACCGGGTGCCGTCGGCCACCCAGCTCGCCAGCACGCCGCACGCGATTGCGAGCACCTGGGCGCCCAGCTCGCCGATCGTCCCGTTCAGCTCCGCTGCCCGGATGAAGTCTCCGGGTGGGACCGGCCCCCACTCGGGGTGTGTCCATCGTGCGAGGGCCTCGAAGCCGAAGAGCTCGTCGGTGCCGATCAGGTACTCGGGCTGGTACGCGACGTCGATGTCGCCGTGCGCCACCGCGCCTTCGAGGTCTCCGGCGATCTGGTCGCTCCGGGGGTACCGGTGCACCTCCTCGTCGAACACTTGCACCTGCCCTCTCCCTCGCTCCTTCGCGTGGTGCAGGGCGATGCCCGCCTGGCGGAGGAGGGTCTCGGGGTCTGCACCGGTGACCGCGGTGGCCACGCCCACGCTCACCGAGACCGTTCCCAGCAGATCCGCAATCCCCGAGAAGGGGCTTCCCAGCGCGTCGACGATGCGCTGGGCGACGCCGATCGCCTCTTCGTCGCCGGCAAGGCTCTCGCAGCAGATCGCGAATTCGTCGCCGCCCGTCCGGGCGACGACGTCCCCCGCTCTCACCACCGCAGCGATGCGCTGGGCGACCGAGCGCAACACGTCGTCTGCGTGGTCGTGGCCGAGCCTGTCGTTCAGCGACGCGAAGTCGTCCAGATCGGCGAGGAGCACCGCGGTCCGGCTGCCGCTGCGAGCGTCGCGCGCCAGCGCACGCCCGAGGTGCTCGAGGAAGACTTCGCGGCTCGACACCCCCGCGAGTGCTCGCAGCGCGTGCCGAGCGAGATCGAGCTCCAGCGCGCGCCATTGGGAGATGTCGATGGACGAGCCTGCGACGCCGCGGAAACCGGCGGGCCCGCTGATGCGCTGAAGCACGCTGCGCACCGGCACCGAGGTCCCATCGGCACGCCGAGCGTCGTACTCGCCGTCCCACCGACTTCCCGGCATCGCCACAGCGCCCTGCTCCGACATGAGGCCCAGCGGCCAGACCGCGACGTCCGCGACGCGCCGCCCGACCACCTCCCCAACGCGGTGCCCGAAGAGCCTCGAGGCCTCGCCGTTCCAGTAGACGACGTCGCCACCATCATCGACCACGACCACGGCAGCCGGGAGCTGGTCCAAGAAGCTGGCCTCGAGCCAGCCCGCGACGTCGCTCTGCCGGTCCAGGCTCAGGCTGCCGCCGGCGACGTACGCCGGATCGTCCACGCCGTCGAGCCCCGCGTACGGGTCGCCCGCACGCGGCCTGGGTTCCTCAGCCTTGCGCATTTCCCCTGTCCGGGGCGACGCTACGCCGCCCCGCTCCCCTGTCCTCCCCGAAAGCGTACCGCTACGGCGTCCAGTGCCCGTAACTGGGTGGCCGCGATAGCCCTCAACTGGGTGGCCGCGATGGGTGGCCGCGACGGTCCACACGGCGCAGGGGAAAAGAAGCTGGTGTCGGCCCCCCGGGGGATGGGGATGGGGATGGGGGGCCGACACCTCACAGACCGTTACTGAAACCCCCGCCCATGGAGCATAGGGAACCATACGGTCCGCGACTTCAGGATGATTACCTCATCGGGAGCAACGAAACATCCTCACAGAGGAGGCCCGGAATTCCATGCCACCTCCCCGTTACTCACCCATGAGGCACCATCCGCGACGTCCTCAGCATAGCAGCTTCTCGAAGGAGTGTCACCGGCTTCCCACCCGGTCGTCGTGCTCGGTCATGACACCCGGTCGTCGGGGCGCGGTCCGCCAGACGACGACGCGGTCCTTTGGGCGAGGCTCACCGCCATTGCAGCCGCAGCCGCGGCGTCGCGAGCGAGGTGGACCCCCGGATCGGGACCGACGGTTCCGTGCCGTCGCAGCTCCCAGGTGGCGAGCCCGACGACCGGGCGGCCGAGCTTCAGCGCGAAGGCGATCTCCGAGAGCGTGCCGTACTCGCCGCCCACCGCGACCAGCGCGTCTGCGGCCCGGACGACGACCAGGTTGCGCCCCTCGCCGAGCCCGGTCGGCACGGCGAGGCTGACCCAGCGGTTGGCCTCGCTCCGGCGCTCCCCCGGAAGGATCCCGACCGTCGTCCCGCCTCCTGCTCGTGCGCCCCGGCACGCCGCGGCCATCACGCCACCCAGTCCTCCGGTCACCACCAGGGCGCCTGCCTCTGCCAGCTTGCGCCCGACCTCCTCCGCGAGCTGCTCGTCCTGGGGACTGCAGTTCCCCAACCCGACGACGGCGACGGCGACGCCGACGCCGACGCCGACGCTGATCGGCGTACCGGTCACCGGAGCATCATCGGCTGCGTCATCGGAAATCGGGTGTGCCATCGGGAGCCGGGTGCGTCATCGGGAGGTACGCCCGCGGCCCACGTCGACCCAGCCACGGTCGGGGTACCAGCGACGCACCGCACGCGCTGGGACTCCTGCGATCACCGAGCGGTCGGGCACGTGGCCTCGCACCACCGCGCCAGCTGCCACCACCACGTGGCGACCGATCTGCGCCCCGGGGAGGACCACCACGTGCGCGCCCAGCCAGCTCCCCGCACCGATCGACACCGGAGCTTCGACCGGCCATTGCCGGCCGATCGGTTGGTCCGGATCCTCGTACGCGTGGTTCTGATCGGTGACGTAGACGTACGGGCCCGTCTGGACGTCGTCGCCGATGTCGATCGACCAGTGGCCGACCACGTGGCTGCCGCGCCCGATCACGCAGCGGTCGCCGATGCGCACGACCGGGGAGTTGAGCAGCTCCTGACCGGGAGCCATCCCCGCGGCGAGCGACACGTAGGGGCCGATCATGGTGCCCGAGCCCACCTCGATGTAGCGCTCGTTGTAGATCGTGCCTGGAGGAAAGGCGAGGAGGCTGCCCTCGCCGAAAGCGGCGAAGCGCCGTGCGCGCGGGTCCCAAGGGCCGACCGCCGCCGCGAAGGTCGCCCACTCCCACCCCCGCCGGAGCGCCTCGGCGCTCGCACGCCGCACGGCGGGCCGGAGACGCTGCGACCAGCTCATTCCCTCGGCACGCTACACGCCGCGCCCGTCACCTCCGTTCCTTCCTCTCCTTTCCTTCTTCGATCCCGGGCAGGCGGTGAAGAAATCGGTCCGCCGCGGCTCGTTTTCCCTCTGGCAGACTGCCTGGCGCATGAGCAGAGGGGAACGGGGAGAAGGAACGCGTCACGCAGGCGAGCCGGCGCACCGCCGACCCGGTCGGATCCGAGCACGCCGGCTTCGCGTCCCTTTTCGAGGGGTGCTCGTGCTCTTCGGGGCGGGGTGCCTGCTCGCGGGATGCGCGTCAGGCAGCCCCACCGCCACGAAGAGCCCGGCGACGCCGGCGACGTCGTCCCCGAGCACGAGCACGAGCACGGCGCCTGCAACAGACGGGGTCTCGAAGGGCCCGGACTGCCCCCTGACCGGCACCCCCGCGCCCCACGGCGCCGTCCCCGATCGCTCCGCTCTGGCCGTGAAGGTCGACAACTACCCCACAGCGCGGCCGCAGACCGGGATCACAGCCGCGGACATCGTCTTCGAAGAGCCCGTCGAGGGTGGGATCACGCGCTACGTCGCGGTGTTCCAGTGTCGCGGCACCGCGGTCGTCGGCCCCGTGCGCTCGGCGCGCAACATCGACATCGGCATCCTCGGCGAGTTCGGGCACCCGTTGCTCGTGCACGTGGGGGGCATCCAACCGGTCATCGACAACATCCTGGCCTCACCGATCAACGACTTCGAGCTCGGCGACTACACGACATCCGTCGTGCAGCACCCACCCGGCCGGGTCGCCCCCTACGACACCTACACGTCGACGACAGCGGTGTGGCAGATGCGCCCGACAGCCACCGACGTGCCCCGACCGGTCTTCACGTACACATCGGCGGTCCCCGCTGGGGCAGCGGTCGACACCGTGTCGATCCCGTTCTCGAGCTACTCGCCGGTCGTCTGGAAGTACGACAGCAAGACGCGCACGTTCCTTCGCTTCTACGACACGAGCCCCGACGTGCTCTCCAACGGGGTGCAGGACAGCGCCTCGAACGTCATCGTCCAGTTCGTGAGCATCTACTACGGCCCCTGGGTCGAGAACTCGGAGGGGGCGCTCGAGGTTCAGGCGAACTTGGCGACAGACGCGAGCGGGAGTGCGATCGTCTTTCGCAACGGGGTCGAGATCCCCGGACGATGGTCACGCGCGTCGTTGACACAGCCGACGAGCTTCACCACCACATCGGGTCGGACGATCCCCCTGCAGCCTGGCAGGACCTGGGTCGAGCTCGTGCCCACGACGGTGAGCGTCACGACGACGCCGTGAGTCACTTCAAGGTGATCGGCAAGTCGTCCGGGTCGATCTCTCCCGCCGCTGTCGTCCCTGTCGCGCCCTTCGGTTCCTTGGGCGCCAGCTGCTGGCGGACGCGCTCGTCGATCTCGGCCATGAGCTGCGGGTTCTCCCGCAGGAAGGTCTTCACGTTCTCGCGTCCCTGACCGAGCTGCTCCCCCTCGTAGGTGAACCAGGCGCCAGACTTCTTGACCAGGCCCAGATCGACGGCAACGTCGAGGAGCGAGCCCTCCCGGCTGATCCCGGTGCCGAACATGATGTCGAACTCTGCCTGGCGGAACGGGGCCGAGACCTTGTTCTTCACGACCTTCACACGGGTCCGGTTGCCGATGATCTCAGCCCCGTCCTTGATCGACTCGGTCCGTCGGATGTCCAGCCGGACCGACGCGTAGAACTTCAGCGCACGACCGCCGGGGGTGACTTCCGGCGATCCGTAGAGCACACCGATCTTCTCTCGCAGCTGGTTGATGAAGACGGCGATCGTGTTGGACTTGTTCAGCGTCCCGGCAAGCTTGCGCAGGGCCTGGGACATGAGCCGCGCCTGGAGCCCCACGTGCGTGTCCCCCATGTCGCCTTCGATCTCCGCGCGCGGGGTGAGCGCGGCGACGGAGTCGATCACGATGACGTCGATCGCGCCTGAGCGGATGAGCATGTCGGCGATCTCGAGCGCCTGCTCCCCGGTGTCGGGCTGGGAGATGAGGAGGTCGTCGACGTTCACGCCGATCGCCCGGGCATAGGTGGGGTCCATCGCGTGCTCGGCGTCGATGTACGCGCAGATCCCGCCGTTGCGCTGCGCCTCCGCGACGACATGCAGCGCCAGGGTGCTCTTCCCGCTCGACTCGGGGCCGAAGAGCTCGACGATCCTCCCGCGCGGGAGTCCGCCGATACCAAGGGCGAGATCGAGGGAGAGGGCGCCCGTCGGGATGGCCTCGATGCCCAGGTCGACGTGCTCGCCCATCCGCATGACCGAGCCCTTGCCGAACTGCCTCTCGATCTGGCCGAGCGCCGTCGCCAGCGCCTTCTCACGGTCTTCAACTGCCATCACTCTGTCGTCTCCTTGGTCGTGGCGTCGGGTCTGCCGTCGGCGACTGTACGGCTGGGGTGTGACGAACCTTAGTAGCGAACGCGTGTTCGATGGGGGATGGGGAGCCCCGGCCCGTCACGGGGCCACCGTCGCCGTGAGGAGCGTGGTGTAGCGGGCGCCGGATCGGCCGAGCTCCGAGCGCACGAGCCGTACCTCTCGAACCAGCCAGGACGCGTCGATCGGCACGCCGGCGAGCGACGTGGGCACGACGTGGCGGCGCCGCGCCCGGGCGAGGGTGAGGTGCCCCTGGAACGGCTCGTCGAGCCCTGCATCGGCGAGGAGCGCCCCCAGGGCGCGCCGGACCTCGCCAGCCAGTCCCTCCAACCCTTCGACGGGCACCCAGAGCAGCGAGCGCCCGACGCGGCGGGTCGAAGGGCCGAGGCGCGCCTCGGGCGGAGCGGTGGCACTGGCCACCACCGCGGCGAGCGCCGCCTGCACCTCGCCGACCCGAGCGTCCGGGACGCCCCCGAGAAAGGCGACGGTCACGTGCCAGCGCTCCGGGCTGGTCCACCGCAGTGCGTCGAGCGAGGGGCGTTCGAGGGCCGAGAGGACGGCCACCACCTCGGGCGGGGGCCAGACGCCCACGAACAGGCGCGCCGCGGGCTCGCCTCCGCCGGCCCCGGCGTCCTCCCAGCCCGCCTGCCGATCAGCCAAGCGACGGCCCTCCGGGCTCCGCACCGATGCCCGGGGCAGGAGCGACCGCGCCGAGGACCACCTCGACGCCGGCGCCGGCGAGCGTGACCTGCACGCCGGCCTCGCGCGCCAGGCGGTCGAGGAGCCCGAGGGTCATCGATGCGTCCCCCTCCTCGGCTCGCCCGAGCTCGTCCTCGTGGACACCCGTCCGGGCAGCCAGCTCCGCTGCGTCGAGGCACGCGGCCTTCCGCAGCGCCTGGACCAGCGTGCCCAGCCTCTCCGCGAGCTCGGCTTCCGCGTACGCGGCCGCGTACATCGAGGCGTCCTCGGGAGGGAACCAGCGCCGGACGTCGCTCAACCTGGCCATCACCTGCTCCGTTCCCTCTCGCGTGCCTGGGACCTCACCCGCTCGAGCACGCGGTGCGCGCGGTCGATCTCGTGGCGCTCACGGCCGCGCTGCTTGCGGAACGTCGTGAGCGCGTGCACGCGCCCTTCGGGACCGAGCGCGTACGTGATGCGCCGCGACCCACCTTGGCAGGTGAACCGCAGCTCGTGCAGGCCGCCGCCGAGGGCTCGGCTCTGGGGCATCCGGAGGTCGGAGCCCGAAGAGGCGAGCCGGTCGAGCGCCCGGTCCGCATACGCCCGGTCCCGTACGCCGAGCCGCACGTACCACCGCACCACCTCGTCGGAGAGCTCGACGTCCCGTTTCGCCACGACCTGAACGGTCGGGCGCACACGGCGCGCCGCGCGCCGACGTCACCGGGGCGCCCGCAGGCTGGCACCGTCCCTCAGCCGAGCGTCGGCCCCTCGAACCCGTGCGCAGGTGTGCGCAGGGTGCGCCGGAGGAGGTCGAGCGCGGAGATCGCAGAGAGCTGCCGGATCCGCTGGCGGTCGCCCGACAGGCGAAGCCTGCGCGCCGCGGATGCCCCTTCGGCGAGCGCGAGGCCGACGAAGACCGTGCCCGGCGCGAGGCCTTCTTGGGGATCGGGCCCTGCAACGCCGGTGATGCCCAAACCGACCGCTGCCCCGAGCACCCTGCAGGCGCCCTGGGCCATCGCGACGGCGGCCTCCTCGGTGACGACAGGTCCCTCGCGCAGTCCCAGGACGGAGAACTTGACCTTCGAGTCGTACGCCACGACGCCGCCGCGCAACCAGGTGCTCGCGCCAGGGACGTCGACCAGGCGCGAGGCGACGAGGCCGCCGGTGAGCGACTCGGCCACCCCGAGGGTCATCCCTCGCTCGACGAGCAGCGTCGCGACCGCCTGCTCCATGGACACCTCGTCGACGCCGAACACGATGTCCCCGAATGCCGCGTCGAGCACCCCGCGCACCTCGCGCTCCTCGGCGTCCAGCAACGACCGGGCGGCAGCGCTGTCGTCCGCCCGCGCCGTGAGCCGGACCTTCAGGCCCTCGATGCCGCTCGCAAGGAACGCGATGGTCAGCGTGCCGGTACGTCCCCCGGTCCCGGACCGCGCGTCGAGCGCGTCGATCCGCCCCTGCAGCGCCTCTGCGAGTGCCGACTCACTGACCCCCCACGTCCTCAGGACGCGGCTTTGGATCACACCGCGCTCGCCGGCCTCTGCCATCCGTCGCTCGAGGTCCGGCAGGACCGCCCGCTCGAACATCTCGGCCATCTCGTGGGGCACGCCCGGCAGCGCGTAGACGACCTTTCGCCCGATCGGGCAGATCAGTCCCGGGGCGGTGCCGCGCCGCTGGTCGATGACGGCGGCTCCCTCGGGGACGTCGGCCTGGCGCAGGTTGTTCTCCGGCATGGTCCGTCCGCGGGCGCTGAAGAACTGTTCGATCCGGTGAGCGAGCTCGCTGTGGCGCACGAGCGGGACGTTCATCACCTCGGCGATCGCCTCTCGGGTGATGTCGTCCTGCGTCGGGCCGAGCCCCCCGCAGGTGATCGCAGCGTCGCTACGCGCCAGGGCGGTGCTCAGTGCGGTCACGATGCGCCGCTGGTTGTCGCCGACAGCCTGGTGGAAGTACGAGTCGACGCCGGCAGCTGCGAGCTGCTCCCCGAGCCACCGGCCGTTCGTGTCGGCGATCTGCCCGAGCAACAGCTCGGTGCCGACGGCGACGATCTCGACGTTCATGCCGTTCGACCGGTCACCCGGCGGTCGAGGGGTCGGGCGACGAAGGCGAGGCGGCGCCCGTCGCCCTCCAGCCGTTCCAGAGGTACTGCGCCCCGCTCGCCAGCGTCAGCGCGGTCGCCGCCCAGGTGACCGTGAGCTGGAGCTTGCGTTGTCCTGCGAGCGGTGGGACGAGGTAGGACGCGATGGCCAGCTCCTGGACCAGGGTCTTCACCTTGGCGAGGCGGCGCGCAGGCACGGATATCCCTCGCCGTCCGGCCCAGGATCGGTAGGCGCTCATGCCCACCTCTCGCGCGGTCATGAGCCCGACCGGGACCCAGGGCATGCGGTCCTGCGCGGCGAGCGCGAAGCACGCCCCCAATACCAAGAACTTGTCTGCGAGCGGGTCGAGGAAGGCGCCCGAGCGCGTCGCGCCGTGCCGGCGAGCGAGCCAACCGTCGACGCCGTCGCTGCTCGCCACGGCGACACCGACAGCAACGCTCACCCAGCTCGAACCCTGGGTGGCGATGAGCCCGACGAACACGGGTGCGGCGAGGAGGCGCGCGGCAGTGAGCGCGTTGGCGGGCGTGGCCAGCGCGGACGGGCCGTAGCTCGGCGTCGAGGCGTCGGTCACTGGGCGGCTCCTTCGCCGACGAGGTCGGTGCCGAGGGAAGCCGTGACCACCACCTCTGCCAGCGAGCCGACGGGGAGCCACTCGGGCACGTGCACGATCCCGTCGATCTCCGGCGCCTCGTGCACGGTCCGACCCCGACCCGGCGCGTCCACGAGCACCTCGCAGACCTCGCCGACGAGGGCGTCGCGACGACGGGCGGTGATCGCGTCCTGAAGCTCCGTGCACTCGCGCAGCCGCTCGAGCGCGAGCTCTTCGGGCACCTGCCCGCCGAGGCCGTCCGCGAACGTCCCGGCCTCCTTCGAGAAGGTGAAGAAGCCGGCCCAGTCGAGCTGCGCTGCCTCGAGGAACGCGAGCAGCGCGTCGTGGTCCTCCTCGGTCTCGCCGGGATAGCCGAGGATGAACGACGAGCGGAACGTCGCGCGCGGCTCGGCGCGTCGGATCGCGCTGATGCGCTCGAGGAACCGCTCGCCGTTCCCCCAGCGGCGCATGCGGGTGAGCAGGGGGCGCGAGACGTGCTGGAGCGACAGATCGAAATAGGGCACACCCGTGGAGAGCACCGCGTCGACGAGCTCGTCGGTGAGCCCGGACGGGTACAGGTAGAGCAGGCGCGTGCGTGCCACCACGCCGGCGACGGACCTGACCAGCTCCACGAGCGGCGTCGGGCGACCGGAGCGTCCCATGCCCTCTTGGCGCGAGGCGCTGCGGTCCCTGCGGTAGGAGGCGAGGTCCTGCGCGACGAGCACGACCTCCCTGACGGGCATGCGCCCGTCGGTCGCGAGCGCCCGCACCTCGGCGAGGACATCAGCAGGGAGGCGCGAGCGCTGCGCGCCGCGGAACGAAGGGATGGCGCAGAACCCGCAGCGACGGTCGCACCCCTCGGCCACCTTCACGTACGCCCACGGCGCCGGTGACGGCGGACGAGGCAGGGAGAGGAGATCGAAGGCCTCGGCCCCCGCCGACGGCGCACGCCGGCGGGCACGAAGCTCGACCGGGGAGGAAGAATTCGCCGGCCCCCCGGCGGCCTCTGCGGGAACGAGCGGTTGCCCGAACCCGGCCACCAAGTCGGCCTCGGGCAGCGCGGAGGCCAGTTCGGTGCCGTAGCGCTCGGCCATGCACCCCGTCACGACGAGACGGGACCCCGGGCGTCGGGCGTCGGCGAGCTGGAGCACCGTTTCGATCGACTCCTGCCGGGCAGCCTCGATGAACGCACAGGTGTTGACCACCAAGAGGTCTGCCTGCTCGGGGCGGGCGCACGGCTCGAGCCCGTCGGCCTCGAGCAGGCCGGCGAGCTTGTCCGAGTCGACCTGGTTCTTCGGACAACCGAGCGTCTGCAGCCAGTAACGCCCGTTGTGCATCAACCCTCCTTCGAGGCCACGGCCCCGCCTCTCCCTCGGTCCCGAGCTCGCGAGCAACGCAGCCGCGGGCTCTTTCTCCGGCTCGCCGAGCGAGCGGGAGCCGCTCGCCGAGGTGTCGCCCATGACGCGGGCGGTTCCTCGACGCCGAGCCTTGCCGCGGAGAGGGAGGGATTTGAACCCTCGGACCGGGTTCCCCCAGTCAACTCATTAGCAGTGAGTCCGATTCGGCCGCTCTCGCACCTCTCCTGGTGGACCACGCCCAGCGGGGCGCAGACCGCACCAGATCCTACGCCGCACCGCCATCTCGCGGTCGCCCGGTTCGTCCGATCGCCAGCCGCCGGTTACGGTCGCTTCTCGTGGCCGAACCCAGCTATCTCCGCTTCCCGAGCATCCAGGGGGATCTCCTCGCGTTCATCGCGGACGACGACGTGTGGCTCGCACCCTCTGGCGGAGGCATCGCGAGGCGCTTGACCGCCGACCACGCCCCGGCGTCGTTCGCGAGGATCTCCCCGGACGGCGAGTGGGTGGCGTACGCGAGCCGCCGCGACGGTCCGCCGGAGCTGTTCGTCGTCGCGACTGCGGGCGGGGACGTGCGGAGGCTCACCTACCTGAGCGACGAGGGCACCCGTCCGATCGGCTGGACGCCGGAAGGGCAGATCCTCTTCGTCTCGGCCGCGGGCGAGCCGTTCCGGAGCAGGACGTGGGGGTACCGCGTCGCCGTCGACGGGTCGGACCTCGATCGCCTCGGCTTCGGCCCCATCAGCGGGCTCAGCACGGGATCGAGCGGCACGGTGGTCCTCGGCGTCGACCAGAGCCTGCGCCGCGGCGCCTCCTGGAAGCGCTATCGCGGCGGGACGGCCGCCAAGCTGTGGATCGACTTGCGGGGGGACGGAGCGTTCGTGCGCTACCTGCGCGAGCTCGACGGGCAGCTCGAGGACCCCATGCTCGTGGGGGACCGCGTCGCGTTCATCTCCGACCACGAGGGCTACGGCAACCTCTACTCCGCGCTCCGTGACGGCACCGGGCTCCGACGCCACAGCGACCACGCGGACTTCTACGCGCGCGCTGCGTCGAGCGACGGCCGGGTGGTCGTCTACCAGTGCGCCGGCGACCTGTACCGCGTCGACGACCTCGCGAGAGACTCGGCTCCCGTGCGCATGGACATCTCGCTCGGTGCTCCGAGGAGCGGCCGTGTCGCGCATTCGCTCAGGGCCTCCGACGTGCTCGGCGAGCACGCTCCCGACCACGGAGGACGGGCGAGCGCCGTCGAGGCGCGTGGAGAGGTCTACTGGCTCACGCACGAAAGAGGCCCGGCGAGGCTGCTCGGCGGGGGCAGAGGCGTGCGGGCGCGGCTGCCGAGAGCCGCCGGCACCGAGGCCTCGGCGAAGGTCGCATTCGTCACCGACGCCGAGGGCGAGGACGCGATCGAGATCGTTCCGGCGCACGGGCCGTTGCCGGAGGTGCGGACGCGCATCGGCGCCGGTGCGCTCGGCCGCGTGCTCGATCTCGCCATCTCCCCGGACGCTGCCCATGCGGCGGTCGCGACCCACGATGGACGCGTGATCCTCGTCGGGCTCACCGGCGGCGACCTCCGGACGCTCTCCTCCTCGGACCACGGTGACGCGAGTGGACTCTCGTTCTCGCCGGACTCCCGTTTCTTGGCGTGGTCAGAGGCGGGTCCCGACCCGCTGCGCCAGGTGAAGCTCGCCGAGATCGCCACCGGGGTGGTGGACGAGGTCACCCCGCTTCGCTTCGTCGACGACGAACCGGTCTTCAGCGTCGACGGCAAGTACCTGGCCTTCCTCTCGGCCAGGACGTTCGACCCCCTCTACGACGCCCACGTGTTCGACCTGTCCTTCGTTGCGGGCGTCCGCCCGTACCTGGTGCCGCTCGCGTCCTCGACGCCGTCACCGTTCGACGCCGAGCTCGAAGGCCGGCCCAGGCATGGGAGCACACGCGAAGACGAGAGGGAGGAGCGGCACCCCGAGGGCGAGCACGCGGGTGGCGAGGGCGAGCACGCGGGTGGCGGCAAGAGCGAGCCCCGAGTGCTCCTCGACCGCGCAGGGCTCGCAGAGCGCGTCGTGGCGTTCCCGGTCCCTGCAGGCAGGTACGTGGGGCTCAGCGCATGCCACGACGGCTTCCTGTGGCTGTCCGAGCCGCTCGAAGGCGTCCTCGGCGAGGGGCGCGCCGGTCCGGGGGCACGACCGGCGCGAGCGTCGCTCATGAGGTTCGATCTCGTCCAACGGCGCGCGTCCCACCTCGTCGACGAGCTGGACGGCTACGAGGTGAGCGGCGACGGCAGGGCCGTGGTGGCACGCGACGGAGGGCACCTGCGCGCACTCCCTGCGGACCACAGGGTCGAGACACCGTCAGACGGTGAGCCGTCCCCCGAGGTCGTGGACATCGACCTGGGGCGCGTCCGTCTCGAGGTGCTCCCCGGGCTCGAGTGGGCCCAGATGTACGACGAGGCGGCCCGCCTGATGCGCGACCACTTCTGGGTCGCCGACATGGCCGGGGTCGACTGGGGTGCAGTGGTGGCGCGGTACCGCCCGCTGCTCGACCGGATCGCGACGCGCGACGACCTCTCGGAGCTCCTCTGGGAGGTGCAGGGGGAGCTGGGGACGTCGCACGCCTACGAGGTCCCGCCTCACCGGCCGGTCGACGACGAACGCCGCCTCGGGCTGCTCGGGGCCGATCTCGTCACCGACGAAGCGGGAGCCTGGCGTATCGCACGGATCCTGCCAGGGGAGTCCTCGGTGCTCGCGGCACGCGCCCCGCTCCTCGCACCCGGGACGCGGATCGGGGTCGGCGACGCCATCGTGGCAGTGGACGGAAGGCCGGTGGACCCCGTGCTCGGGCCATCGGCGTCGCTCGTCGGCGCCGCGGAGAAACCCGTCGAGCTCACCGTGCGCGATGCCTCGGGCACCACGCGCGAAGTCGTCGTGGAGCCGCTCGGCGACGAGCGGCCGCTGCGCTACCAGCGGTGGGTGGCCGAACGGCGGGAGCACGTGCACGCGGTGACCGACGGTCGGGTCGGCTACCTGCACGTGCCCGACATGGTCGGCACGGGCTGGGCGGAGCTGCACCGCGACCTGCGCGTGGAGGTCGCACGCGAGGGGCTCGTGATCGACGCGCGCGACAACCGGGGAGGCCACACCTCCGCGTTGGTGCTCGAGACGCTGGGGCGCGCCGTGCGGGCCTGGGACGTCGGTCGTCACATCGGCCCGATGACCTACCCCCCCCATGCACCACGCGGGCCACGCGTGCTCGTCGTCAACGAGCAGGCCGGCTCGGATGGCGACATCGTCACGGCGGGGTTCCGCCAGCTGGGGCTCGGGCCGATCGTCGGCACCCGAACCTGGGGCGGCGTCATCGGGATCGACAGTCGCTACCACCTCGTGGACGGGACGAGCGTGACCCAGCCTCGCTACGCCTTCTGGTTCGACGACCTCGGCTGGAGCGTCGAGAACCACGGCGTAGACCCTGACGTCGAGGTGCCCGTCACGCCTCAGGACTGGGGAGCAGGTCGCGATCCCCAGCTCGACCGCGCGATCGCCCTCGTGCTCGAAGCCCTCGCCGGCGCGCCGGCCGCCACGCCGCCGGACGTCGCGACGCGCCCCTCGCGAACCCCGCCACCCCTCGCGCCGCGCCCCTGACGCCCGGACGTGCACGGCGCCCTCACAGGGGGGCCCCGGGCATCGGGGCGGCTTCCTCCACCAGGTACGGGCCGTCGTTTCGCACGGAGCTCACGCCGAGCACGACGGGATGGTGGACGAGGACGCCGCTTCTCGGCACGAGCAGGGTACGCAGGAAGTCCTCGTCGCCGGTCCCCGGATCGAGCCAACGCGCCCAGTCCTGCGATTCGAGCACGACCGGCTGGCGATCGTGCACCGTCATGTCAGGGCCGGCTCTCGAGGTGAGGACGGTCGCGCTCCGGCGCTCCTGTTCGTCGCGGGCCCAGTACTCCCACAGGCCCGCGAGGACGACGGGGTCTCCGTCGGCGCGCCGGAAGAAGTAGGGCTGCTTGCGCGATGATCCGGGGACCGCGGCCCACTCGTAGAAGCCGTCGACCGGCACGAGGAGACGGCGGCGCGCGAACGCCTGGCGGAACATCGGCTTGGTCGCCACCGACTCGGCGCGCGCATTGAACGCGCGCGCAGCCATCTTCGGGTCGTCGCACCACCCCGGGAGGAGACCCCATACGAAGTCGGAGAGCTCGCGCGCGCCGTGCACCTCGCGCACCCCGAGGAGCCTCCCAGTAGGAGGGATGTTCCAGCTCGGGTGCCAATCGAGGTCGGGATCGACGAGCGCCTTGAGACGCTGCGCGTACCGGCCCGGGTCACTCTGCGCGATCCGCCCGCACACCGGGCTCCAGCCTACGAGGCCCCCGGTCGCACGCGCTCGGCGAAGAGGTCGTCGGCCGCCGCCTCGAGGGCGACGAGCAGGTCCCGGTCTCGAGGGTAGGTGAGCAGTTCCCCGGCGCCGGAAAGGTCGACCCACCGCAGCTCGTCCACCTCCTCGCCGGGGACGAACCCTCCAGACCGCACCTCCATGACCCAGTAGACCACGATCTTCGGGCGGTCCTTGCGATCGCGGTACTCGGTGTGCCCGACGAATGGGCCGAGACGGCAGGTGAAGCCGGTCTCCTCGGCGACCTCGCGGATCGCGCACTCCTCGAGGCTCTCCCTGGGCTCGCGCTTGCCCTTCGGGAACGACCAGTCCCCTCGAAGGGGGCGGTGCACGAGGGCGACCTCGACCCGGCGGTCAGGCGTCCGGCGCACGATCATGCCACCGGCAGCTTGGACGAGCGGCCCGACCGGCCCAGCCCGCTCTGGCGTCGCAGCATCGCCCATACGGACGCCGAGCCTATTGCGGGAGCCTCCACGACGGCGGGACATCCCGGCGCTCCGCTGCGCCGCATTAGCCTCGCTGTGGATGGGCGACGAGCACGCCGAGGCCGGGTCGGCGAACGCCGATGGAAGACGCGCGGGCGGTCGAGGGGCGGCTCGAACGAAGCCCGCAGGACCAAGAGCAGCCGAACGGGGGGCGATCACCGAGGTCGAGTGGCAGTTCGACGCGCTCGACCTTCGCCCGGTCGAGCGCTGGCTCGCCGCGCTGGCGTCGCGCGCGTTCCCCGGCGTACCGACACTCACCGTGCTCGCGAAGCCGACGCGCCGCCTCATCGACCGCTACATGGACACCGCGGACCTGCGCGTCGGACAAGCCGGGTTCGCCCTGCGCACGCGCCAGCGCGGGCGGGCGGTCGAGGCGACGCTGAAGGAGACGCGCCCGGCAGACCCCACCGGCGTGCGCACGCGCCTGGAGCTCAGCGAGTCCCTGCCCGCGGGCCTCGGATCGCTCGGGTCCGACGGCCCCGTCGGCCGGCGCGTGCACGCCGTCGCGGGACGCCGGCCGCTCGTCGGGGTGCTCGAAGTGCGGACCCGTCGCCAGCCTTTCGCGTTGCGTGCCGCCGGCACGGAGATCGCCGAGGTCGCACTCGACGACACGACGATCGTGGTCGGCCAACACCAGGCCCCCGCTCGCCTGCGGCGCGTGGAAGTCGAAGTCGCCCCGGGGTGGCTCGATGGCCTCAGGCCGGTCGTCGAGGACCTCCGAGCCTCCGCCGGTCTGAGCCCTGCGGTGGTCTCCAAGTTCGAGGCAGGGCTGCTCGCTGCCGGCATCTCGATCCCCGGTCCCCCCGACGTCGGGCCCACCGACATCCAGCCCGACGCGACGCTGGGGGACGTCGCGTACGCGGTGATCCGCCGGCAGCTTCGCGAGCTGTACGCGCACGAGCCCGGAACGCGCCTGGGCGAGGACCCCGAAGAGCTCCACGACCTGCGCGTCGCCACCCGGCGGCTGCGAGCCGCGATGGACCTCTTCTCGAGCGCGCTCCCCTCGCGTGCCGGTGCCGTGCGCGACGAGCTGCGTTGGATGGCCAACGAGCTCGGAGCCGTGCGTGACCTCGACGTGCAGCTCGAAGAGCTGGCGCAGGCGGGCGACGGTTCCAACGAATGGGGTGGCGCAGAGCACGGTGGAGGGCTCGCTCAGCTTCGCACGCTCCTCGAGGCCGAACGCAGCCGCGCGCGCGAGAGCTTGCTCGAGGCGCTGGACTCCGCTCGCTGGGAGCACCTCACGGCGGCGCTCCTCGCTCTCGCTCGCCAGGGACCGAGCAGGCGCGTCCCGGGCGCCAGGGTGCCCGCAACGATCGCCGTGCCCCCCCTCATCGACCAGCACCACCGCGCCATGATGGCCGCCGCGAAGCGCGCGCGGCGGACCGGAACGGCTCACGATTTCCACCGCGTGCGTATCCGGGGCAAGCGGCTCCGGTACGCCCTGGAGTTCACCTCACCCATCTACGGACCGCCTGCACTGCACTTCGCGAAGAAGCTCACGCAGCTCCAGGACTCGCTCGGCAGGATGCAGGACGCCGAGGTGGCCTCCTCCCGCCTCTACGCTCTGGCGACCTCAGCCCCGTCCCCGGACGCCGTGCTCTCTTCGGCGACCATCTTCGTCATGGGCGCGATCGCGCAGCGCTACCGCGAACAGTCCGCTCGCCTGCGGTCCAAGATGCCACAGAACCTCCAGGCGCTCCGCGGGAAGGAGTGGCAGGACCTCCAGGCTGCGGTCGACCGGGCGCGGCGTCACGCAGAGGCGCTCGCAGCTGCTCCAACCTACGCTCGCCCCGCGCGCACGGGCCAGGTTCGTGCCCGCAGGGTGAGCGAGGTCACCCCGCTGGCCGGCCCCCACCTCGACGCGGGGGCCGTCGACGACCTGACGGCGGCAGTCCAGCCTGCCGTGCAGCAGCCGACGGCGGCAGTCCAGCCTGCCGTGCAGCAGCCGACGGCGGGCACGCCGCCTCCGGCGATCGGGCGCACGGAGGCCCCCGGCACCGAGTGAGCGTGCCGCACCGAGCCGGTCAGCCCGCCCGGTGCTCCTCCACGAGGAGCCCGTCGCGGAGCTGGACATGGCGACGGCGCGCGGCAGGGACCCGCGGTCCGGGTACGACGAGGCCCGTCAGGTTCAGCGGGTCCGACGCGGCCATCGAGAGCACCTCGCCGTCACGCTGCTTGCGCACCTGCGCGAGCAGCTCGGCTGCCTCTTCCAGCGCGTACTGCTCGCCCGAGAGGCCCGCGACGAACCGACCACCCAGGCACATCCCACGCGCCTCGAAGCGGCGCAGCGCCCGCACGACGTCGCGCCAGGGGACGCGATAGGACTCGCGCGCCCACAGCTCCCAGGTGACGACGCCCCAGCGCACCAGCAGCTGTCCCGCGACCGATTCCGCGAGCGCTTCGCCCTCGAGAGGACCGCCCTGCAACGAAACGCCCTGCGTCGAGCCAGCCACCTGCGCGCCACTCGGCGCCGTGCCATCGGGGTGCAGCCCATGGCCGGGCAAGAGCGACCAGCGACCCTCCCCGATCCCAGACCCCGCCGGTGCCGTGCGGCGTCCCCGGGTCAGCGGGCTGCCGGGTCGCCGCCGTTGGCGGGCTCGCCACCGATGACGGGCCGACAGGAGGCTGCGCACCGCCGAGAACGCGTCCGCGGTGACGAGACCTGACGCCACGAGGTCCCAGAGCCCCTCGTCCACCTCCGCGGGGAGCCGGCCCGACGCAGTGGCCAGCTCCGACCTGAAGCTCGCACCGCTGGCGCGCAGGACCGCGAGGAGGTCGGCCGACGCACCCCGTCGCGGCTTCGCGGGCTGGCCCCCCATCCGAACCGCAGCGAGCTGCCAGGCGAGGTCGTCACGCAGCACGATGGCGATCGGCGTGGCCGGCGACGGCACGGCAGAGCCCCTGCGCTCGGGGTCGGGGCGGGGCGACAGCCGTCCCCACGCGACCTCGCCGCCCAGGCACAGCTCGTCCAGCCACCGTGGGTCGTACCCCACGACGCGGGCAGGCAGGATCTCGGTCTCCCAGTCGCCGGCGGGCACCTCGATCCCTTGCAGCTGCTCGACGACCGCGAGGAGGCCTGCACGTCCCTCGAGCCGGCTTCCTCCGGCGGCGTGCTGCCAGCGCGTGAGTGCCCGCAGGAAGTCGCTGACGCTCGCCGCCTCGACCCCGTGCCGACGGCGGCTCCGGCCCGCCCGGTAGATGCGAGCGAGCACGTGGCGCGCGCACCAGGTCCCGTCCGCCATCTGGAGGGCCGCACCGGCCGCCTCGAGACGCGCGAGCGCGGTACGGGCCCTCGCTTCGGTGAGCGGCGCTCCTCGTGGCACGCCGGCGGGCAGGGGCCCGTCCGAGACGAGCCCGCTCACGCTGACGGGGCCTGCGAGGTCGAGGTGGCCTCTCGCGCACGCTGCCGCCGCCTCGTCGTCGTCGGCGATCGCCGCCGCAAGAAGACGGCGCTCGGTCGCTGCCCAGTCCCCGCCGACGACCGACGCGCGCCCGGACGCCTCGAGCACCTCGAACCACGGGCGCCACTCCTCGACCGGGCGGCACCGCACGAGCGAGAGGAGGAGGTCGTGGAGCTCGTCGGGATCCCGGGGCCGGGAACGGAGCTGGTGGAGCACCGCGGTGACGGCGCCGGCGTCGAGGGGCGCGAGCGCTCCCGCAGCCACCGGCAGCCCTGTCCCTGCGGTCCCGATGCCCCTGCGGAGCGGGACGGCGCGCGTGCGCCGCTCCTCGAGCGGGGCACCGTCGAGGAACGTGTACGGCCGTCCGGTGAGGATGCCGTGGGCCAGCGGCGAAGGCTCCGGGGACTCGACGAAGCGCACCTCGACGGCACCGCGCTCGACGGCTCGCAGCAGCTCGACCAGCCCTGCGGCGTCGAGCACCTCGCTCAGGCAGTCGGCAACCGTCTGGCGGACGAGCACGTGGTCGGGCACCGGGACGGGCCCTGGGGCGGTGTTCTCCTGGCAGGCGGCGAGCGCGGGCCAGGTCGCCGCGAGCAGGTCGTCGGCCTCCATGCGCTGGAGGTGGATCGGCCGGCGCTGACCACCCCGTGCGCGCAGCACCACGAGCGCACGGTTCAGGTTCCACCGCCAACGCGCCTGGAGCATCGGGTGGAAGAGGACCGCCTGGGTGAGCACCGCCTCCGCCGTCCTGCTCGAGACCATCGAGGGGACGTCGGAGAGCGGGAAGCTGTGCTGGGGCCCGAGCGAGAGCACGACCGTGTCGTCGTCGGCGGCGGCCTGCAGCTCGAAGTCGAAGGTGACGCAGAACCGCTTGCGCAAGGCGAGCCCCAAGGCGCGGTTCACCCGGCCGCCGAACGGCGAGTGGACCACGAGCTGCATGCCCTCCGCCTCGTCGAAGAACCGCTCGACCACGAGCCGGCGCTGCGTGGGCAGCGCGCCCAGCGCGGCGCGACCCGCGTCGAGGTAGGCGACGACCTGGTCCGCGACCTCCTCTGTCACCCCGGACATGGAGGCGACCGCGCGCTGCGCGCCGCGGGCGTCACCCCGCTCGAGCCACGTGTCGACGGTCTCGCGCAGCCGGCCCACCGCGTCGGAGAGCTCCGCGGTGCGCGCGGGGGCCTCGCCGAGCCAGAACGGCACGGTCGGTGCCGCATCGCCTGCGTCCGAGACGCGCACGGTGCCGACCTCCACCTGGCGTACACGCCACGAGTGCGTCCCGAGGAGGAAGACGTCGCCGATGCTCGCCTCCACGGCGAAGTCCTCGTGCACCGAGCCAACCGTCACCCCGTCGGGATCGAGCACGACCCGGTAGTCGCCGGTCTCGGGGATCGCACCTCCCGCCGTCAGCGCGCTGAGTCGCGCGGCACGCCGCGGGCGCAGACGGCCGTGGACGCCATCGAGATGCAGATGGGCCCCCCGCCGTCCCCGGCCGGTGACGATCCCCTCGCACACCAGCTCGACGACGCGGTCGAACGTGGGGCGGTCGAGACTGGCGTACGGGGCTGCCGAGCGCGCCATGTCGAACAGCTCCTCGATGCCGCACTCCCCTGCCGCTGCGACCTCTGCGACGAGCTGCTGGGCGAGGACGTCGAGCGGAGCCTCCGGCGGCACCAGCGCGTCGAGCCTCCCCTCCCGGACGGCAGCGAGGAGCGCGGTGCACTCGACGAGCTCGTCCCGGGTGAGCGGGTAGAGCCGGCCGGCCGGCGTCCCCTGCACACGGTGATTGGCGCGGCCCACGCGTTGGATGAAGGTGCCGATCGCACGGGGTGAGCCGATCTGGCACACGAGCTCGACGGGCCCGACGTCGATGCCGAGCTCGAGGGACGCCGTCGCGACCAGGGCGCGCAGCTCTCCCGCGCGAAGCCGCGCTTCGACCAGCCTGCGACGCGCAGCGGAGAGGCTCCCGTGGTGCGCAGCGACGACCAGCCCGTCGCCGGCTGGCGTCTCGCTCTCGGCGGCTCCGTCGGCCGCGCCATCGGCCGCGCTCTCGTCGGCGAGGCGCTCGGCGAGCTGGTGGGCGACCCGCTCTGCCATCTTGCGCGTGTTGACGAACACGAGCGTCGTGCGGTGCGCGCGCACGTGGTCCGCGATGCGGTCCAGGACCTCGCCGAACTGCTGGTGGCTCGCGACGGCCTCGAGCTCGGACCCGGGAAGCTCCACGGCCACGTCGAGCCCCCGTGCGTGCCCGCAGTCCACGATCGCCGGCAGCGGGCGCCCACCCGCTCCCGACAGCAATCGCGCGACGGTCTCGATCGGGCGCTGCGTGGCGGACAGCCCGATGCGCTGCAGCCGCCGACCACCGCCCCCGGCGCCGACCAGGCGGCTCAGCCGCTCGAGGCTCAATGCGAGGTGCGCCCCCCGCTTGTCACGGGCGAGCGTGTGGACCTCGTCGACGATCACCGTCCGCACGTTGCGCAGAAGCTCCCGGGACGACGCCGCGGTGAGCAGGAGGTACAGGGACTCGGGCGTCGTCACGAGCAGGTCGGGCGGCTTGCGGCGCATGCTCGCCCGGGCGGCGGCGGGCGTGTCGCCGGTGCGCACGGCAACGGTGAGCTCGGGAAGGTCGATGCCCAGCTCGGCGGCAGCGGCCCGCACCCCGTCGAGGGGGACCTGCAGGTTCTCGTGCACGTCGGCCGCCAATGCCCGGAGCGGCGAGACGTAGACGACCTCGGGTCCACGCATCCCAGCATCCGGGGGCCCGACCTCGGCTCGCTCTCCGCTCGAGCCAGGGGGCGCGAAGAGCGACCCGGCGAGACGGCGACGGTAGGCCGCGTCGATCGCGACCATGAAGCCGGTCAGGGTCTTGCCGGTACCGGTCGGCGACGCCACGAGCACGTCGGCGCCCGACCGCACGAGCGGCCACGCTCTCACCTGCGGCTCGGTCGGGCCGAGGGCGAAACGCGACCGGAACCACGCCGCCAACACGGGGTGGAAGCTCTCGATGACCGCTGTCGCAGAGGTGGAGGGATCGGCGGGATCGCTCATGTGGTGGTCATTCCACCAGCCGGCTGTGACCGCGGTGCCCGTCGTGGGCTGCCGCACCGTCGTGCCCGTCGAGGACCGCAGCGACCTCTGCCCGGCCTGCAGCGATCAGCTCGGACGTCGTCGAGAAGTCCCGATAGTCGGCCCCAGGGTCCCCACCTCCGCTGAACACCGTGACCTCCACACCCGCAGGAAGCGAAGCGAGCTCCCGAGCGAAGCGGGCCTGGATGGCGACGAAGAACCCGGTGAGGACCGCCTCGACAGGCCGCCGGGCCGGACGGGGCCGATAGTGCAGCGGGCCGCAGAGCAGCACGTAGAGGCGGGTGGCGCCGGCGTCGATCGCTCGGCTGATCGGCACGTTGTCGACGACGCCCCCGTCGACGAACAGCTCGTTGCCGATCCGCACCGGCGGGAAGATCGCAGGGATGGCCGCAGAGGCAAGGATGGCCTCGACCGCCGGTCCCTCCGTGAACCATCGCTCGCGGCCATCGCGCAGGGAGGTCGCGACGACCTCGATGGGGACTGCCGCCTGCTCGAGGCGCTCGAAGCTCAGCCCCTCTCCGAGGAGGTTCCGCAGCCCCGTGTTCGCATGCACCGCCGGCCGTTGCTGGAAGAAGGTCCAGGGGCCGTTCGCAAGGCTCCGGGGGAAGACGCGGTCGCCCGAGAGTGAGCACCACACCTCCTGGACGTGCTCCATCCCCTCCGGCGTGGGGTCACCGGCGTAGGCGGCGCCGTTCACCGCGCCCACGGAGGCCCCGTACACGCGGTCCGCCCGGATCCCGCGTGCGGCGAGCTCCGTCAGCATGCCCACCTGCACCGCGCCACGGCTTCCGCCGCCGGCCAGCACGAACGCCGTGCGCGGCCGTTCCGGCTCCTGCGCCGGGTCTCGGTGGACGCTCACGGTCTCGAGCGCGGAGCCCGCGGACGACGGCCACGGCCCCCGCTCCGGCTCCGGCTCCGGCTCCCGCTCCGGTCAGGGGAGCGGACGTTGGTGCCGGGCGCCCGCCGCAGCGCGCCCGAGGGTGCATGGCCGTTCGCCGCCGCGCCGTCGAGCGACCCGTCGTGCGCGGCTGCTGCCCGCCGGCGGACCCAGTCGGCCCTCCCTGCCCGGTCGCGGCGCACCGCCCAGCGCACGGTGACCGCGGCGAGCACCACGAAGGCCGCGACGAACACGCCGAACACCGCGTAGAACGCGACGGGAGCCGCCGCCGCCAGGTCGACCACTTCGAAGCTCACCTCCCCGAGGCTAGGGACGTCCCGAGCGCGTCACAACCCTCGGGCACCCTGGGCAGGTGACCATCGCTCATGCACCTCTCCGTCTCACAGAGCCGGCCACCGAGCCCGGCAAGGGCTCCTGGGGTCCCGACCTCCTCGCCCGCCTCGTCTCGCCCGCTCCGCCGAGGCCGCCGGTCGACCACGGGCTGGCCGGCGGTCTGCGAGCGTGGTTGGAGGACGGGATCGCCGGCGTCGGGCGACCGGATCACCGCGGAGCCAGGGTCGGGCGCACCGGGAGGCCGGAGCGGCCGGCCGTCGTGCGCGACGGGACGCTCGTCCGTGGCGTCGCGCTCGCCCGGCCCGGTGCGTTCGGCCTCCGCGTCCTGCGCGCTCGGCTCACCCGGGCCATCTTCCGCCTCGTCGTCGTCCAGGGACCTCTGCGACATCCTTTCGAGGACGCGCTCTGTGCCATCTCCGTCACCGAAGAGGGTCCCGACCTCCTCGACGCGATCGGCCGCCTGCCCGCCAGGGATCGAGCGGACCTGCGGGTGTTCGCACGAGCACGCGCGGCGGCGATCTCCTCGCAGTGGCGCCCGGTTCCCGCGGCGTGGCTGCCGCGTACCGCCGAACGGCTCGAGGTGCCGCTCGGCGGTGGCGCCGTGGTGCTGCGTGCGACCGCGGATCTCGTGCTCGGCCGGCCGTCGGACGGCAGGGCTTCGGTCTGCCTCGTCCGCTTGGACGACCTACGCCGGGAGCAGACGGGCGATGGCCGTCCGGAGCGGGCGCGCCGGGTGTTGGCGCTCTCGG
>JAKAQM010000153.1 GCA_021822565.1 Actinomycetes bacterium
AGCTGGAGAAGCAGGTCGCCATCGCGCGCAAGATCCGTGGGGCGATGACCTACCCCGCGGTCGTGGTGAGCGTCATCTCCTTGCTCTTCGTGGTGATGATGGTCTTCATCGTCCCGGTCTTCAAGCGCCTGTTCGTCACCCTGGACGCTCCGCTCCCCACCCCGACCAAGATCGTCATCACCATCTCGAACACGCTCGCGAGCTGGCATGCCGGGATCGTGATCGCGGTGGTCGTCATGGCGATCATCGGCTGGCGGCGCTGGATCGCGACCGAGAGCGGCCGCGAGAAGTGGGACGGCTGGAAGCTGCGGCCCCCGATCTTCGGGCCCCTGGCCCACAAGGCCGCGCTCGCACGCTTCGCCTTCACGCTGTCGTCCCTCGTCTCTGCAGGGGTGCCGGTCCTCGAATCGCTCGACATCGTCGGCCGGGCCGCGGGCAACGCGGTCCTCGCGAAGGCGACCCAGGAGATCAAGCGTGCGGTGCGTGAGGGCCGGCCGTTCGCGGATCCGATGCGGGCCAACCCCGTCTTCCCCCAGCTCATGGTCCAGATGGTCGAGGTCGGAGAGCAGACCGGTGCGCTCGACGACATGCTCGGCAAGGCGGCCGACTACTACCAGGGCGAGGTGGACCAGACCGTCGACAACCTGTCCTCCATCTTGGAGCCGCTCCTCGTCGTGGTCATGGGCGGCATGGTCGGGACGGTCATCGTCAGCCTCTACCTCCCGATGCTCACCTACATCAAGTACGTGCACAACTGATCGCCGGGAGCGTCAGGCGAAGCGTGCGACCAGCGTCGTCTTCACCGGCTCGCTCTCCAGGTCCGTGCCCACGCTGATGTCGAATTCGGCCAGCGGATCGAGGCGCGCACGGGGGAGGAAGCCGCGGTGCGGGTCGCCGACGAGGACCTCCGCGCCGGTCCCGGCCAGGCGGGCGAGGCCCTCGAGCATGGCCGCAGCGATGGCGCGGTCGTAGAACACGTCGCCGGCCGTCACGAGCGCGCCGCTCGGAGCCGAGACCAGGCGGACGTCTGCCTCGAAGGCCGAGACGCCGACGCCGTTCAGGCGGGCGTTCATCCTCGTCGCACGGACGGCGAGCGCGTCGGTGTCGTGCGCGAGCACCTTCCCGGCTCCGGCGAGGGCCGCCGCGATGGCGACGACGCCGCACCCGCTGGCCACGTCGACCACCGAGCGTCCGAGCACGTTCTCCGGGTGCTCGAGCAGGTACCGGGCCAGGGTGAGGCCGCCTGGCCACACCGACGCCCAGAAGGGCGGGTCGAGCTCCCCACGGCCCATCGCCCGCTCCGCCTCCTCCCACAGCCTCATCGTGTCGCTCGCCAAGCGAAGCCGTAGCTCGGGGACGAACGCGTGTATCGGGCCACGGTGAAGGCGGCGGGAGCCGGCGTGCTCCGTTGCCACCGGGCCTGGCCGTATGCTCGCCAGCACTCGAGGTACACCCACCCCTGGCGGCCGAGCCGCCCAGCTGACGCGGGAGCCACCACGCCGACCAGAGCAGTACCGGAAGATCCCGGTCCCCAAGCGGTGACCGTTCCCGGTCCCCAAGAGGTGACCGATCCCGGTCCAAGGGCGGTGACGAACCCGGCCGCCGGGTTCTGGCGACGGACCTCGCGGGCGTTGCGGCGCTGGTGGCCCGTCATGCGCTGGGTCGCAGGGCTGGGCATCCTCGCGGTGGCGCTCGACGTCCTGTCGTCGCACACCGGCGAGCTGTCGACGGTGGGGACGGTCTTCACCCACCTGCGCTGGTGGTGGCTCCTTCCCGCGCTCGGCGCCGAGGCTGCCTCGGTGCTCTCCTTCGTCGGCCTGGCGACACGCCTGCTGGCCGCGGGCGGGCTGCGCCCGCCGCTGGTCCCGCTCGCGGGGGTCACCCTGGCCTCGCAGGCGCTCAGCAATTCGGTCCCGGCGGGCCCTGCGGCAGCCCTCGTGTACGGCTTCCGGTGGTACCGGCGGCTCGGGGCGGACGACACCCTGGCGAGCTGGGCGCTCGTCGGGACGACCGTCTTCGCCGCGCTCTCGCTCGCGTTGCTGGCCGGGATCGGGCTGGTGCTCGCGACCGACCAGGGAGCGTCCTTGAACCTGGTGCCGGCGGTGCTCGGCGCGCTGGTGGGGACCCTCGTGCTCGGCGCCCTCTTCGTCTACGAGCGTCCGCTCGAGGTCGTCGCCCGCTGGGCGCTCGAGATCTCGGGCCGCCTCTTCGGACGACCTCGCGGCGATCACGAGCGGCAGGTGATCGTGCTGTTGGAGCGTCTGTCGCGCGTGCGGCTCTCCACGCCCGGCGCGCTCGAGATCGTCGGCTGGGGCTTCATGAACTGGCTGTTCGACTGCATCTGCTTCGCTCTGGCCTTCCTCGCCACCGGTTCCCCAGTGCCCTGGAAAGGGCTGCTCCTCGCCTACGGCGCCGGACAGCTCGCGGCGAACCTTCCCATCACCCCGGGCGGGCTCGGGGTGGTCGAAGGCAGCATCACCATCGCGCTCGCGTACTTCGGGGGAGGCACGGCCGCCGACATCGCCGCGGTGCTCGTCTACCGGCTCATCAGCTTCTGGCTCGTGCTGTTCATCGGCTGGGGATCGTGGAGCGCTCTGGCACTCGGCGTGCGTCGCGGGCGCTGGCCGAGGAGCGCGCTGCGCGCCCAGGTGGAGCCTGGCGTGCTGACCGCCACGGCGGACCCCGACGACCCGGAAGACGAGGGGGAAGGACATGGCGGAGACGTGCGGGGAAGTCACGCGGCGCCCGAGGAGCGCGACGAGCCCGAGGAGCCAGCGCGGCGCCGAGCGCACCGCGGGGCGACGGAGTGACGTGAGCGGGGCGGGACGCGCCATGGCGCAGGCATCGACGGCGCGGGTCCGGCGAGCGAGCCTGGGTGGACGGGCCCGGACGCTGCTCGCGTGCGCAGCCCTCGCCGTCAGCGCGCTCGGTCTCGGCGGTTGTGCTGCGGCACGTGAGGAGCTCGGCACCGCGGCGAGCGGCTGCTTCGTCGACCTCGCGCTGGCATCCCACGCCGTTCACGACCGCGGGAGGCTGCGCGGCGTCAGGCTGGTGAGCGTCACGTCGCTCGGCGCGCACGCGCCCCTCCTCTTCAATGCCGCCGAGGTAGACGGGAGGCGGCTCGCGCAGGTGTGCCTCGTCGCGTTCGGCGGGGAATTCGTTGCCCGCGGGGTCGCGCACCCCATCGGTGCGCCGAGCGGCGACCTGGCCGTGGTGGAGCTGGGCTTTCCCGGGCGCAGGCTGCTGGCCACGCTGCTCGTCACACGTCCGCCGCTGCCCTTCGGCCACTACCACATCTGAGCCGCCGCCCAGCAGCGTCACGCTCCGACCGGCGGCCTACTCTGGCCCTCGTGGCGGCGCTCGACCGGCTCGAACGATTGACGGACCTCGTGCTCGTCCTCCTCGACGCACGCGCTCCCCGCACGCTCGAGCAGATCGCCGCTGCGGTGCCCGGGTACCCCACGTCGGCCGCTGCGCGGCGCCAGGCGTTCGAGCGCGACAAGAGGATCCTGCGCGACGAGGGGATCCCCGTGGTCACCGAGCCGATCGAGGGCCCCGAGCAGTACGGCTACCGCATCGACCCCGACGTCTTCTACCTGCCCGATCTCGACCTCACCTTCGACGAGCAGGCCGCGCTGCACCTCGCCGTCGCAGAGGTCAGCCTCGGCGAGCCCAGCGGCAGGGACGCGCTGGCGAAGCTGGGCGCCTCCGGAACGAGAGACGCGCGGCCGGTCGCGCAGCTGGACGCCCCCCGTGCGCTCGTCCCGCTCTTCGACGCGGTGCGCTCGCAGGCCGAGGTGCGCTTCACGTACCACGGCAGAGCGCGCGCCGTCGCGCCTGCGAGCCTCCAGTTCCGCTCCGGTCGTTGGTACGTCGTCGGCCAGGACCGCGCGAGCGACACGGTACGGACGTACCGCGTCGACCGGATCGAGTCGCTGGGCCCTCCCGGGCCCCCTGGCAGCGGGGTCGTCCCCGAGGCCGTCGCCGCACGCGACGCGGCCCTCGACTTCTGGCGAGACGACGCGGAGGCAGAGCGCGTGCAGGTCCGGGTCGACGCGGTCGAGGGGCCGCGCGTGGTGGCCGAGGTGGGCCAGCGCGCCGTCCGCGACCGCGCCACGGACGGGTCGGCGCTCCTCGACCTCGGGGTCAGCAGCTTCGAGCTGCTGCGTTCCTGGGTCCTCGGGCTCCTCGACCACGCCGAGGTGGTCGGGCCGCCTGCGGCGCGCGAGGCCGTCGTCTCGTGGCTGAGGGAGATCGCCGAGATCGCTGCGCCACGCTCGCCGGCGGGCGTGGCCAGTCCCGCGGAGCGAAGCCAAGAGGCGGGATCGGACCGTGGGGCCACCACGCGCGCCACAGCGGTTCCTCGCATCCAGGGTGCTCGTGCGAGCGCACGGCTCCGGCGGCTCCTCGCCATCGTCTCCCTGCTCGCCGAAGCGGGGGAGGTGCCGATCGCCGAGCTCGCCGCACGTTTCGACATGGCCCCTCAGGACGTCGTGCACGAGCTCGAGCTCGCGGCATGCTGCGGGGTCCCGCCGTACTCGCCCGACACCCTGCTCGAGATCGTGGTGACCGGCACCGAGGTGCAGGCCTTCTTGCCCAAGGAGCTGGCCCGGCCCAGGCGGCTCACCCCGGCAGAGGGGCTGGCGCTGGCCGCGGCCGCGCGGACCATCCTGGCGGTGCCAGGGGCGGACGCCGACGGGGCGCTCGCCCGGGCGCTGCACAAGCTCGAGACGGTCATCGGGGACCACCGTCGCCTCGTCGTGCGGATCGACGCGGCGCCCCTCCTCGAAGAGGTGAGGGCGTTGGTCGCTGCGGGCGTGCAGGCCGAGATCGTCTACCACTCGGCGTCCACGGACGAGACGACCCAGCGCGTCGTCGAGCCCCTCGACGTCGTCTCGCTCGACGGGCACTGGTACCTCGACGCTTACTGCCACAGGGCACAGGGGGTGCGACGGTTCCGGGTGGACCGCATCCGCGAGCTGCGCCCGCTCGGCACGCCGGTCACCGCCCGTCCCGAGATTCGCTCGGGTGCGGGCGCCTTCGTCCCCGGGCCCGGTGCCCAGACCGTCACCGTGGAGCTCGACGGCGATGCCCGGTGGGTGGCCGACTCCGTGCCGGTGCTCGACGTGCGCCAAGGGCCGGGATCTGCGCTCGAGGTGACCCTCGCAGTGGGCGGACGTGCGTGGCTCGAACGCCTCCTCCTGCAGGCGGGCCCGAGGGCGCGGGTCGTCGGCCCGCCACACCTCCAGGGCGTCGGGCGGGAAGCGGCGTCGCGCCTGCTGCGAACTCTCTACGCACCCTCCGCCCAGTAGGGATTAGCATGAAAGTGCATGACAAGTCATGATGCAGTAGGGACCTCGCACACGCCGCGCTCGCACACGCCGCGCTCGCACACGATCTTCGGCGGTGACGTGCCATCGAGCGCCAGGTGAGCCCACATGCTGCGCGTGGCACGGATCAGCGACCGGACCGGGCGCTACTACCTCATGGACCTCGCCTCCGAGCTCGATGCGGCGTCTGTGGCCCTCGGGTCGCCTGGTGCCCGGGAGCCCCGCGGAGGCCGGTGGCTCGGCACCGCGGCGGCAGGGCTCGGACTGGCCGGTCAGGTCGACGGCCGCGCGTTCTCGGAGGTGCTCTCGGGCCGTCACCCCTCGGGGGGCCACCGGCTCCGAAGGCGCGAGACGACGGTCAGCGGGTACGACCTCACGTTCGCTGCGCCCAAGTCGGTGAGCGTCCTCTTCG
>JAKAQM010000154.1 GCA_021822565.1 Actinomycetes bacterium
GAACGGCGACTTCGACGACTACTGGCGCTTCCACCTGGACCACGAACGCCACCGCGTCCACGAGTCGCGCTACCACGGGGGCATCATCCCGCTGGCTGCGTAGTCACTCCTGGAACGCCGCACCCAATTCTGTTGATCGCAGAACGCGAGAATCCCTGATCGCCCACATCATGGACGCGCCTAGCGCTTGCCGCCGAAGCGGAACGGGGATCTCGGCGCCATTCCAGACGCTCGTTCGCCCACTGGGCGAACCCATGGACCTTTGACACCACGGCCCAAGTCTACGAATTACGGTGAAGAGTGAACAGCCAGGGCGTCCCCTGCCCGGCGTTCGCTGCGGGGGACACCTCGATCGAGCCGGGCTCTTATGGGCTACCGGCGACGTGGAACTCCACGGTCGCTTGTTCGATGCCCCGGAGAGGCCATGTGACAACCAGGCGAACGGGGCCGTCGGAAGGCGTCGGCATCACCCACAACCACAGCGTCTCGGGCCTCGCGTCGTCGCGGCGGAACGGGCTGACCGTCACGGGTCCCTCTCGGGTTTCCGATGTCAGGTCGTCGACGCGGTGGCTTCGCCCGTCGGCGAAGCCGACGGTGAGCTGGAGACCCTCGAAATGCCAGAAGCCCCGCGACGAGCGACCCCGCGGAATCTCGGCGTCTTCGATCAGGAGTCCCTGCGCAACAAGTTCGATCTCGAAGCCATCGGGATACGGGATCACTCGAGTGCAGGTGAGGGAGGCGGACCCCGTGCCGCGCCACACGATGAGGGGCTCGGTGATGACCGAAGGCGGCAACTCGATCATCCGACGACTCTTGGGACCCGGTCGTCGCCTCAGTGGATCCCGTGTGGGCAGGACCGCCGGCGGGTCGATCACCGGGATCGGGCGGGGCCCTTCTTCAGCCCTGCCCCTCACGAGGTTCTCGCCCTGTGCAGCCGTCAGCGTCAGCCAGTCGCCGTTCTTGAGCAGGAGTGCCGCTCTCCCTGTGGGCATGAAGGCGATGCCCCGATACCCAACGGGCTCCACGGCGGCCTCCTCTTGGAACTGGTGCTTCCCCCTGTGATGGTAGGCAGCCGACGCCTGGCGTGGCGTTCACCTCGATGGTTCACACCGCTTGTCGCGCTGAAGTGGGTGCCGGTTCCGGCAGCGGTAGTGGGCGCGCGCTCTCAGCAACGGATCGATCTTGGGAGACGCGCGATAGAGGACGCCCCGCGGTCGGCCGCAAGCTGACCAACGCTCGGGTTGTGTTCCGTAGGCTGTCGATATGGTCCAGGGCGGCTTTGCCGCAGCGTCCGGGTCCATCGACCACAAGCTCCCGATGGAGGCACCCCCGTTTGAGCTGCCTCCTTCGCTGGCGTTCGCGCGCGCGCCGCTACGAACAGCTGCCGGTTGTTCGTGTTCGCTCTCGGCGAGACATTCGTAGCCTCAGACCTCCGGTAGTTGAGTGAGGGTCACCAGCGTGAGCTGGCCTTTTCTCTTGGCTGATGTGGCGCGAAATCCATGACATGTTGCCTGGGTCATGATACGATCCTGCAGTGGCGATTGCAGAGGACGAACTGCCGGGAATGCCCGAAGCAGTGTCGCTTCAGCTCCTCGAGCACGACGGGGAGGTCTTCGTCTTTCGGGGCTCTCGCCTGTTCTCGCGCTACGACAAAGACGACCTCGGCATGCGCAACGTGGTGGTGGTCGCGCTCTCGGACGCCGGCATCTCGGTCAACGAGGTTGCCACGTGCTTCTCGCTCTCCCGCCAGTACGTCTCGATGCTGCGGGGCCGCGCGAAGGACGCCGGCTCCGCCGGCCTGGTCCGGCCCCGCGGGCGCAAGAAGAGCCTGACGCCTTCCAAGTGGCACAAGGCGCTCTGCCTTTCGGAGCAAGGCGTCTCGGACCGCGAGATCGCCAGGCGCTTCGGCGTGCACCACGGGACGGTCGCCCGTCACCTCGCGCTGGTGCGTTCGCAGCGGGGCATGGCGAGCGAGCTTGCACTCCAAGACGTCGATGCAGAGGCGGAGGTTAGCGAGCGCGCTTCTGACAACGTGACCCCCGAACAGAACGCGCCAACGCCTGCAACCGACGCTGTGGCGCCGGACACCGACACCGGGGCGCCGGATGAGGGCGGGGGATGTTCCGAACCCGCCACCGTCTTGGACCCAGATGGTGGCCGCCTCCTTCCCGAGCCGCTCGTACGCAGTGCCAGCGCGGAAGTGCCGTCTCGCTACGCGGGCGCGATGCTGCTCCACCCGTTCCTCTCGCGCCTCGGCGTCGACGACGTCCTGCGCGGCATCGGCGATGCCACCGCACGCCGCTACGACGCGGCCTCCCTCGTGCTCTCCTCTGCGTTCGGCTTCGCGCTCGGGATCTCCTCACTCGAAGGAGCCAAGCACCTGCGAACGAAGGACGCCGGCGCGCTCGTGGGCCTGAGCTCCTTTCCGCACCTGCGCACGCTTCGCCCGCGTCTCAAAGACCTTGCAGAAGAGAGCGATCCGCTCGAGATCCAGCGCGCGTTCTCCAAGGCGATGCTCGCCGCAGACGACCACCCTCCAGAGGTCTTCTACGTCGACGACCACTTCGTCACCTACTGGGGTGGGCGACCGGTTGCAAAGGGCTACAACATCCGCCGGCACCTTGCAGAACCGGGGCGCGACGACACCTTCGTCACCGACGAGCACTGGCGGGCAATCTGCTTTTCCTCAGGCGAACCGAGGGGACTGTCGGTCTCCATGCACGAGGTGATCGGCCAGCTCAAAGAGATCGCCGATGGTCGTGCGGTCATGGTCGGCTTCGACCGCGGAGGTTCCTACCCCAAGGTCTTCAGCGAGCTCGCCGAAGCAGGCGTGGACTGGGTCACCTGGCGCCGTGCCCCGCTCGTCGCGCCGACGGTCGCGCCCCGGCGATCCTGGGTGACAGTCGACGGCAAGCGCCGGACCCTCCTTCTTGCAGACGAGCTCGTCGCCTTGAAGGACTACGAGGAGGGCCCGGTCCGCCAGCTCTCGGCCTACGAGGACGCAAAGGTCTGCTTCCAGGTGCTCACCTCCAACACCACGTTTCGTCCCGCGCCCGTGGTGCACAAGCTGAAGGGCCGCTGGTCGATCGAGAACTTCAACAAGTACATCGAGGACCACCACGGCGCCCACTGGCTGGCGACCTATGCCATGGATCTCGAAGAGGACACCGCGCCCGTGCCGAATCCCGAGCGCAAGGTGAGGCGCCAGGCGAAGAGCGCCGCCGAGAGCGCCGTCGCGGAGGCAGAACGATCCCTCGGCCAGGCGATGGAGCAGCACTACCCGAGCACCGACAAACGGATCGCCGCGATCAACGCACGGCGCGACGAGCTCACGATGGCCAAGGACGCGCTCGAAGAAGCGAGCGCCGCCTTGAAGGGCGTCCCCGCCAAGCTGCCGAGGAACGAGCTCGACCCCAACGCCAAGCGGGCCAAGCCGCGCCTTGCGGCACGGGCACTCCAAATGGTCTGCCGCCTGCTCGCCTACAACGCCGAGCTCGACCTCGCACGCCGGCTCAACACCTACCTCACGGACCCAGACGAGTACCGCTCGATCACCCGGAACCTTCTCCATCTCGGCGGGACGATCGCCTTCGGGACTCGGAGCATCGCGGTCACGCTCGACCGGCCCGACTCCCCGCGCGCATCGCACGGGCACTCGGCCAGCTCGTCAGCGAGCTCAACGCCGGTCAGGCGACCCATGTCGCCGGCGACCGTCGGCCGATCGCCTACCGGATCGCCGGGTGATCATGTCAACGGTTCGAGACGCCCTACTACCGGAGATCTGAGTCCAGGCAGGCGACGTCGTCGGGGAACCAGCGAAGCAGGTCGCCATACGAGCCCGGGTAGTCCCTGCTGGCCACCGGCCCTCTCTGCAGCACCCCGCCACACTACTGCACTGAGATGAAGAACCATTTGGCGAGTAAGGGCTCGCGAGATAACTACGCGAACACAACATGTAGTGGTTGGATGCGTGGTGGGTTTACCAGGAGAAACGGGTATGTCCCTAGGTCACTCGATCGGCACTGCGACACAAGATGTTGGGGCCGCGTAGACAGCTCGCGAGCCCTCTGGCGAGATATCGGTCAGCCGACCTGCGGAAAGAGTGTAAGGTCGCCTCATTGAGTGATTTTCCGATGTCTGAGGAGAGTGTCAAACGACTCCCAACGGCAAGGCGGCACAATCAGAGTCGGGTCGGCATGGCGTATCCCAATGGCTTGCCCTGTTTTGGATAACCCTGGCGGAACTGCTCGCGCTCAGTGTCTGGTTTAGCGCATCCGCGGTCACTGGTGCGCTCACGCGCCAATGGCATATCTCCGGAGCTGCGGTGCCATGGCTCACCGCGTCGGTGCAACTGGGATTTGTCGCCGGAGCCTTGGTCAGCGCCACGTTGGGGCTGGCCGACCGGTTCCAACCCCGAACCCTGATCGGGTGGGGCGCCTTCGGAGCGGCCCTCACCACCGTGGCCCTGCTGGGGCTGTCCCATGGGGGATGGGCTCCCTTTGTCTTGCGTGCCTTGACCGGCGCGTGCCTGGTCCTCGTGTATCCCGTGGCTGTGCAATGGGTGGCCCGCTGGTTCCCCCGTCAGCGAGGGTTAGCCGTGGGCATTCTCATCGGCGGATTGACGGTCGGGTCGGCCCTACCCCACCTACTGGTTGGCTTGCCCCTATTGCAGCATTGGCAAGCGGTGATGGCCGGGAGTGCTGGCTTGGCGGTGGTCTCCTGGGCCCTAGTACTGTGGGTTGTCCCCGAACATCCGGACGCCTTTCATCCTCCTGCATTCCGGTGGAACAAGGTTGGTGCGGTGTTACGCGACCAACCGGTCATGTGGGCCAACCTAGGTTACTGGGGCCACATGTGGGAGCTTTATGCGATGTGGACGTGGTTGACCGCGTTTTTCCTGACGAGCTGGGCCTCATATTGGACGGGCCAAACCCTCGTCGGCATCGTCGGTGCTGCGAGTTTCGTCGTTATCGGACTGGCCGGTTTCGGCGGGGCTCTCGCGGGCGGATGGGCGGCCGATCGCTGGGGACGAACCCGGGCCACCATCGGTGCCATGAGCGTCAGTGGGGCCATGGCGCTGTTGATTGGATTCACCTATCGACAAGCGCCGTGGCTGACCATGCTCGTCGCGCTCGTCTGGGGGTTCAGCGTGGTTGCTGACTCGGCTCAGTTCTCTACCGCCGTAACGGAACTCAGTCCTGCTGCGCTGCAAGGAAGTGCTCTAACCCTGCAAATGGCCGTCGGGTTTTTGGTTACGATCGGTTCCATCGACTTGGTCGGGTGGCTTGAGCCAATCATCGGATGGTCGTACGTCCTGATGGTATTGGCGGTGGGTCCTGCCATCGGGATATGGGCAATGGCACGCCTACGGAACCGTCCCGAGGCCCTGAAACTCGCCTACGGCCGTCGCTAACCTCGATCCACGCTCCAGAAAATCGACTGAGCTTCCCGGTCAGGGGAACCGGAATCCAGACCTCCTGACATAGAGCCACGCTGACCTCGTGTGAGCAGGGACTATCCACCGTTTCTGGTCTGGACTGTGAGATAATCTCTGGTGAGAGATCGATGATCCAGGGAGGCCCGGTCGATGGCGGTTGCAGCGAGGAAGATGAGGGCGACGCAACCACTGCTTCTCGCCCCGTCGGGCTCGTCGCATGTGGCTGATGGTGTCGCCTTCTTGGAGGACGCAGAGGGCAACGGCTCGGTGAGTTCCATCGGTCGGTGCACGGTCAGATCG
>JAKAQM010000027.1 GCA_021822565.1 Actinomycetes bacterium
TGGTGGGTGGTCCGGGCGCTGGTCAAGTTACGGCTGGCCACGCTGCGGCACACCGAGCTCGTCGTGAAGGCTGCCCGCCGCGACGGTTCGCAGGTCTCCGAGACCCCCGAGCTCCGCGAGGTCCGCGAGGCCCGCGCGGCCCGCAAGGTCAGCGCGACCCGCGAGGTCGCGGCGAGCCAGGGACCGATGCGGTGAGCCGCATGGGACGAGGCCGGTCGGGGTAGGGGGGCGAGGGTGGCCTGGCCGGCGCTTGGCGGGGCAGTGCGCCCGCGCGAGCGGGTGTCGACAGGCGGCCCGAGCGTCGAGAGCGGCGGGAGCCGACCTGACGGCGGCGCTGCCGCGACGATCGAGCCGTTGCTCGCGCTGTTCGTCGGCCACCCGCTGCCGGTGCGCTTCGAGCTGTGGGACGGGAGCGCCGTAGGTCCGGAGGGCGGGCCCGGCTCGGTCGTGGTCCGCTCCCCCGAGGCCCTGCGCCACGCCCTGTGGGCGCCCGGGGAGCTCGGGCTGGTCCGGGCGTACGTGGCGGGGGCGCTCGAGGTCCGCGGGGACCTCTTCGAGGTGCTCCGCACGCTGCGCCGATCGCTGGCGGACCCGCTGCGAGCGGACCCGCTGCGAGCGGACCCGCTGCGAGCGGACCCGCGTCTGGTGGCTCGTGCGGTGCAGGCGCTCGTGCGATTGCGCGCGCTCGGCCCGCCACCGAAGAGGCCCCCTGTCGAGGCGTCCGCTCGCGGACGGCTGCACTCGAGGGGTCGGGACAGCCAGGTCATCACCCACCACTACGACATCGGAAACGACTTCTACCGTCTCGTCCTGGGCCCGAGCATGACCTACTCATGTGCTCGGTTCGCCGAGGGGGTGGACGGTCTCGACGACGCGCAGGCGTCGAAGCACGACCTCGTCTGCCGGAAGCTCGGCCTTCACGAGCGACCCGGCAGCCGGCTCCTCGACGTGGGCTACGGGTGGGGGTCGACCGCGCTGCACGCCGCCCGGCACTACGGTGCGCACGTCGTCGGCGTCACGCTGAGCGCCGCGCAGGCTGAGCTCGCACGCCGGCGCGTGCAGGAAGCCGGCCTCGAGCACCTCGTGGAGGTTCGCCTCCAGGACTACCGGGACCTGAGGGGGGAGCGCTTCGACGCCATTTCCTCGATCGGGATGTCCGAGCACGTCGGCAAGGGCGAGACCGCGGGGTACTTCGAGCTGCTGCACTCCCTCTTGACGGAGCCCGGAAGGCTGCTCAACCACGCGATCTCGTCGGTCGGGGGCTCGGTCATGCGTCGACGCTCGTTCATCGGGCGCTACGTCTTTCCCGACGGCGAGCTACTCGACGTCGGGGACGTGGTCCTCGCCATGGAGCGCGCGGGGTTCGAGGTCCGTGACGTCGAGTCGCTGCGCGAGCACTACTCCAAGACGCTGCATACGTGGGTCGGCAATCTCGACGCGAACTGGGACAGAGCGATCGAGCTGGTCGGCCTCGCCCGGGCGCGCGTGTGGCGGCTCTACATGGCCGCCTCCGCCAATGGCTTCGACGACGGGGGCGTGTCGGCGCACCAGGTCCTCGGGGTGAAGCCGTCTTCGACAGGGAGAAGCGGCATGCCCGCGACACGCCGGGACTGGTCGTGAGCAAAGGGGCTCCGGCAGCGGAGCTGTCTTTCTTTCACGATGGTGCGACCACTGCGATGCCGTAGAGCGCAGCGGCTGCCGACATGCGGTCGTCGTAGGTCACGATGCCGTCGAGCTCGTCGCCCAATTCGAGGGCGGCGGCGAGATGGATGGCATCGAGGCTGCGCAGCTCCTTGGGATCGAGCGTGGCTGCCCGCTCGAACGTGGCAGACGTGAGGTCGAGCAAGACGAGCGCGTCGAGCACGGCCCGTGCGCGCTGCATCCGGTCTGGAGCCGCACGCCACGTCGCCCGAAGGAGCTCGGTGCGCAGCAAGTCGCTGGCGATCATCTCGGTCTCATGTGTGGCCGCCCAGGCTGCCAGGGCATCTGACGCAGGCTCGAAGACGACGAGCTTGGCGGCCGCCGACGTGTCGAGGTAGAAGGCCATCAGTAGCGTGCATCGCGGCGTGCGGCCGCGATGACTTGCGACAGCAGCGGTTGCGTGGAGCCTGTGTCGGGGGGCACGCCAAGGGTGGCGAGGGATCGCTTCGCCGGCCGAGCCCGACCTGAGGCAATGAGCGCCGCCACCCGCCCTTGCGGAACGGGAACCAGCTGTGCAACCGGTCTTCCGCGATCGGTGATCGTCACCACTTCACCGGCGCCGGCTCTGGCCACTACCTGCGAGGCGTTCTGCTTCAGGGCTCGGATGCCGACCGTCGTCATGTTCTACATGGTAGCACAACTGGGATCGTCCGCCGGGCGGGAGGTCGCGAGCACCTCGATGCCCGAGATGTCCTGCGGTGCGACGCGCCGGGGGTCCTCGGAGAGGACCACGTAGTCTGCGAGCTGGCCGAGTCGAAGCGCACCACGCCCGGCCTCTGCGTGCTCGGCGAACGCGGAGCCGAAAGAGTATGCCCGCAGCGCATCCTCTGCGCTGATCGCCTCCTCGGCCCCGAACGGCTGGCCGGACTCGGTGCGGCGCATGACCATGTCGCGGATGCCGAGCAGCGGACGCCCTGTGACGACGGGGCGGTCGGAGCTCGCCGCGAGGATCGCGCCCGCGGCCGAGAAGCTGCGAAGGCGGTACGCGTAGCTGGTGCGCGTGGGGCCGAGGGCGGCGCGCATGCCGTCGCCGATCTCCCCGACGAAGCGCCCCTGGGGGACGGGGACGACGCCGAGGGCAGCGATCCTGGAGAGGGACTCCTCCGAGCTCACGCCGCAGTGCTCGATCCGATGGCGGTGGTCGCGGCGCGGGCGGCGGGCGAGGGCCTCCTCGTAGCAGTCGACCACGAAGCGCACCGCCCTGTCGCCGATCGCGTGGGTCGCGACCTGCCAGCCCGCCAGGTGGGCGCCCACGATCGTGCGGCGGAGGTCGCCGGGGTCGGCCTGGGGGTAGCCGGTGTTCTGCGGGTCGTCCTCGAAGCCCTCTTCCATCCAGCACGTGCGGCCGAGCAGCGATCCGTCCGCGAAGACCTTGACCGGTCCGATCCGGAGCCGATCGTCCCCCAAACCGGTGCGGATGCCGCCTGGCAGGCCCAGTGCCCCCTCGAGCATGTCGTCGCGGTGGCCGTGGAGCTCGCCGAGCACGTCGGCCGCGACCATGAGCGTGGTGCGGACGCCGAGCAGGCCTCGCTCACGAGCGAGCTGGTACGCGGCGATCTCCACGGGGCTCTGGCCGATCCATCCTCCGGCGACCCCCGCGTCGCAGACGGAGGTGATCCCCTCGCTGCGGTAGCGCTCATGGGCCGTGCCGATCGCGGCGGCGATCGTGTCCAACGAGCGCGGAAGGACCACGCGTTGGACGAGCAGCTGCGCCTGCTCTTCGAGGAGCCCGGTGAACCGGCCCTCGTCGTCGAAGACCACCCGGCCACCGTCGACGACCCTGGGCAGCTCGATCTGGGACGCGGCGGCCGAGTTGATCACGCACATGTGCGCCGAGGTGTGGCGCAGCCACACGGGGTGGCCGTGCGCCGCTTCGTCGAGCGCGTGGAGCTCCGGGTGGTGCCCGCCGAGCTTGTTCTGGTCGTAGCCGGTGCCGATGACCCACTCGCCCGGAGGCGTCGTTCTCGCGCGCGCTTCGACGGCGCGGTAGAGCTGGGCGAGGTCGTTGATGGGGGGAGTGGACAGGTCGAGCTCGGAAAGGGAGAGGCCGAACGCGACGGTGTGGCAGTGGGCGTCGTGGAAGCCCGGGAAGAGGTGGCCGTCGTGCTCCTCGCGCTGCGCGGCGTCTCGGGCGAGCGCGTCGGCGTCGTCGTCGAACGCGACGACGCGCCCGTGGTGGACCGCCATCGCCGTCGCGCTCGGGCGTGCGGGGTCCCAGGTCACGATGTTGGCCCGGATGACGGCGTCGACCTTCATGTCGTTCACACCTCCGGTTCGCCGTCCCCGTGGCGGCCTCGGAACGCCTCGGCGGCCGCGCGTGCGGCCGGCGTGGCCGCCAGCGCGAGCGACGCGGTCGTCTCGAGCGTGAACGCCTGCTCGAGGCCGCCCGTGAGACCCGCAGCGAGGCAGCTCTTGGCGAGCGCGAGTGCGCGCCGAGGCTTTTCGGCGAGCACGTTGGCCCACTCGAGCGCCCGCGAGAGCGGGTCCTCGGCCACCAGGTTGACGAGCCCGAGCGCGGCAGCGCCGTGCGCGTCGAGGCGCGTGCCCATGAACACGAGCTCGTTCGCCTTGGCGGGGCCCACCATGGCTGGAAGGAGGTGCGTGACCCCGCCGGTGACGGCGAGCCCGACCTCTACTTCGGGGAAACCGAACACCGTGTCCGGGGCGGCGATCACGAGATCGCAGCAGATGGCGAACTCGAACCCCGCCCCCAGCGCGTAGCCGCGCACGGCGGCCAAGACGGGCATCGAGAGCTGGCGGAGTCGCCGGGTCACCTCTGCGAGGCGGTCGAGGCGTGCGAGCGCGGAAGCGTCGTCCTCGTCCTCGGGCGCCTCCTTCAGGTCATGCCCCGCACAGAAGGCACGGCCGGCTCCGGTGAGCACGACGGCAGCCGGGAGCTCCTCGCCGGCTCTGGCGAGCGCGTCGCACAGGTCCCGCACGAGCGCGTCGTTCACCGCATTGAGCCGCTCGGGTCGGTCGAGCGTGATGACGGCGACGTCGGCGGCCCGCGCGAAGCGGACCGTCGGTGCGCGCCCTTCAGTGTCCTTCGTCGTCACGGGTGCACACCGCGCCTCCGGCCGCCTCCGGGACGCGCGTCGGGCTGGGTGACCGGGGGCTCCACGCCCAGGAGGCTCAGCGCCATCTCCACGAACGCTTTGGTGATCGCGTCGAGCGAGAGCCTCCCGTTGGAGGAGTACCAGTACGCGACGCCGCTGCACATCTCGAGCAGCGCGAAGGTCGCGAGCTTCACGTCGGGGACGTGGAAGTCCCCCCGGCGCGAGCCGTCGGAGATCGTCTCCTCCCACAGGGCCTCGTAGGCGTCGCGAAGCGCCACGGCCTTGCGCCGGCGAGCTGGGGTGAGGGAGCGGATCTCGGCGTCGCCGACGATCGAGAGCAGGTTGTCCTCCGCGTGGCGGCGCACGTGGAGCTCGACGAGCTTCACGATGCGCTCGCGGGGGCTCTCGGTCGTCTCCACGATCTCGCGTCCGGGGTCGAGGAGGCCGCGCATGCTCTTCTGCATGAGCCGGTCGAGGAGGTCCTCCTTCGTGCCGATGTAGTGGTAGAGCGATCCGAGCGTGATGCCGGCCTCATCTGCGATGGAGCGGATCCCCGTTCCCTCGAAGCCCCGCAGGGCGAACAGCCGCAGCGCAGCCTGCTCGACGCGTTCGGCGGTCGACGCGACCGCCGGGTCGTGCGTGGCCATGGGCATCACTATAGCGATCGATCGACCGATTGATGGACGGGTGCTCGGAAAGGGCCACCGACGGGGTCGCCCGGGCAGCCACTCGCGGCGCTCAGGGGCGACCCCGTGGGTCTCACCGGCGGCCGTACGCGCGCAGGGCATCCCGGAGGCGGTCGTGGGGGAGCGCGTAGGCGGTGATGCCGTCGCGCCCGGTCATGGTCTCAGCGGCGACGAGGGCGTTCACGATCGCCTCTTCGGTCGCGTCGATGACCCCCTCGAACAGCGCGGTGGTGGTGCTGTTGGGCAGCATGCGCACGGTCGTGACCGGGGCCGCTTCGTCTTGGTCGGAGGCGAGCGGGACGTCGGCGTTGGCGGTGGAGAAGGCGATGAAGAGGTCGCCGCTCGTGTTGGCGCCGACCCCGCCCATCCGGGCCACGCCGAGGCCGGCTCGCTGCGCGAGGCGCTCGCACTGGTGGGGAAGGAGCGGCGCGTCCGTCGCCACCACCGCGATGATCGACCCCGTGCCGGCGAGGTGGTCGTCGTCGGGGGGCGCCGGCACCTCGCTGACGTCGATCTCGAGCCCGACCGGTACGCCCGCGACGCTGAGGCGCGCACGCGTGCCGTAGTTGGCCTGCACCAGGACACCGACCGTCCAGTTGCCTCCGGAGGCGCCGACCACGCGCGAAGCCGTGCCAATCCCCCCCTTGAACTCGTGGCAGATCATCCCGGTGCCGCCGCCGACATTGCCCTCTGCGACCGGCCCGCTTGACGCGGAGGTGAGCGCAGCGAAGACGTGTGAGGGCTGGACATGCATCCCGTTCACGTCGTTCAAGACGCCGTCCCAGGTCTCCCCCACCACGGGGAGGCTCCAGGCGACCTCGCCTATGGGCCGGCTGCGCACCTGTGCTGCGATGAGCGCGTCGTGGACGACGCCGACGCTGTGGGTATTGGTGAGCGCGATCGGTGAGGTCAGCACGCCGGACTCGCGGACCCACTCGAGCCCCGTCAGCTCGCCGTTGCCGTTCAGCCGGTGGCACCCCGCGAACACGAGGCGCTGTCCCACGTCCTCGCAGGGCACGACCACGGTGACGCCCGTGCGCACGGGCCCCTCGCCGACCCGCAGCGGCCCGTCCCCCCGGACGATCGTGGTGTGGCCGACGCGAACGCCGGCGACGTCGGTGATCGCGTCGAGTGGTCCCGGCATACCGGTACCGATGCGCACCCCGAGGTCGCTCGCTCTCGTCATGGCCCGGGCACCTCTCTCATCAGATGTTCCGCCATCGTCGTCACAGACTGTCGCTCCCGGTCGTTCTCGGCCCGCGTTCTCGGCTCTCGTCGGTCGATCGTTCGACCGGCTAGAGTCTGTCAGGTCGTCGTTCCACGTGCACGGAGGAGGTCGGTCACGGCTCGAGCTACGTCACCCATGGTTCGCCAGGCCGGTCACGGCCATGCGCCCACGATGGGCGGGCTCGATGCGTTCTATTCGCCACGCAGCGTGGTGGTCCTGGGCGCGTCGCGGCGTCCCGGCAAGCTCGGCCACGACGTGATGGTCGAGTGTGCGCGCCTCGGGTTCTCCGGCGCGATGTACGGCGTGAACCCGCTCGCCGACGGTGAGCCGGTCGGCGGGTGGCCCGTCGTGCGCTCCGTGCGCGACCTTCCCGAGGTGCCGGACCTCGCCTTCGTAGCGTTGCCCGCGTCGGGCACCCTCGACGCGGTGACCGAGCTGGCGCGCGCAGGGGTGCGCGCGGCCGTGCTGGCCGCCGCGGGTCTGGGCGAGCTCGGCGGCGAGGCGGCGTTGGCCGAGCAGGAGATCGCGCGGGCGGCGCGAGCAGCCGGCATGCGGCTGCTCGGCCCGAACGGCTTCGGGCTCTACGCAGGGTCGGTGGGGTTGAACCTCACGGGGTGGCGGGAGGTCCCAGCGGGCAGGGTGGCGCTCCTCACCCAGTCCGGGAACGTCGCGATCGCGCTCTGCCGGATGATGGCGGGCTCGACCGTTGGTGTGTCGAGCTGCACGGGGATCGGGAACCAGCTCGACGTGGACGTCGCCGAGCTGCTCGAGCACCACGCCCGCTCGGCAGGCTCGGACGCGATCGCGCTGTACGTCGAGGGCCTGCGCGCGACCTCGGGGAGAAGGCTCGTGCAGGCGCTCTCCGCATGCACGCAGGCGGGCAAGCCGGTCGTGGTGCTGAAGGGCGGCCGCTCGGACGCCGCGACCCGCTCGGTCGCGAGCCACACGGGGGCGCTGGGTGGGGACCGTCGGCTCTGGGACGCGGCGTTGCGCGAGGGCGGTGCCCGCCAGGTCGCCGACCCTGCGGCCCTCGTCGACGCGCTCGAAGCCTGCCAGGCGACCCGGGGGCGCAGGATCCGCGGCGTGCTCGTCCTGAGCGACGGCGGTGGCGACACGGTGCTTGCGACCGACGCCCTCGACGACGCCGGCGTTCCTCTCGCGCTGCTCGGCTCGGGCACCCGGACCGCGCTCGACGCCTTGGTCCCTCCGGCTGCGCCTCGTGCCGAAGGAGCCAACCCCGTCACCCTCGACACCGCCGGCGGGCTCGAGGACGACCCACGGCTGATCGCGCGGTGCGCCGAGACCGGCGCGGCCGACGGGGCCGTCGACGCGGTGGTGGTGACGGGCACCTTCGGCGGCTACCGGGGCCGGCGGGCGGAAGAGCTCGACGCGGTGGCTCGCCTCGCGGCGCTCGCGCGCGCCGGGACGCCCGTGCTCGTCCACTCGGCGTTCGCTGCGGACGACGAGGAGCCGGTGGTCGCCCTGCGGCGTGAAGGGGTCCCCGTGTACCCGACGGTGCGGCGCCTCGCGGTCGCGCTCGCCGCGGCACGAGGCGTCGGCGGCAGCGCGGTATCGGTTCGGGTTGCCGGGCTGCCCTCCCCTACCGAAGAGGGCCTGGCCGCGGCACCTGCCGGCGATCGCGCCGCTGTGCCCACCGCCGAGGCGGGCGTCGCTGTGCCCACCGCCGAGGCGTTGGCGCGCCTGGCGGCCGTGGGGGTCGCCGTCCCGGCGGTCGTGACCGTACGGAACGACGCAGAGCTCGCCGACGCAGCCGCCCGTATGCCGTTCCCGCTCTGTCTCAAGGTCGAGGATCCTCTGGTCTCCCACAAGTCCGACGTGGGCGGCGTCGTGCTCGACGTCGCGCCCGGTGCGGCCGCGGACGCGGCCCATGCGCTGTGGCAGAGGTTTCCCGGGCGTGCGCTCGTGGTGATGCCCATGCTCTCGCCGGGGGTGGAGCTGCTCGTCGGCCTGGGGCGAGACCCGACGTTCGGTGCCTTCGTGATCGTCGGCCGTGGCGGCGTGGCGGCCGAGGTCGACCCGGACGTGGCGCTCGCGCTCGCGCCCCTCTCCTCTGGCGACGCGCTCGCGCTGTGGGGTTCGCTGCGCTGTGCGCCGTTGCTTCGGGGCTGGAGGGCGCAGCCGGGTGTCGACCTGGGCTCCCTCGCCGGGCTCACGGCGGCGATGTCCGAGCTGGCGCAGCGAGAGCCGGGCCTCGAGATCGAGTGCAACCCGGTGCTCGCATACGAGCACGGCTACGCCGTCGCGGACGTGCGCGCGCGGGAAAGGCGAGCCTGACGTGGCGGTGCGTGAAGCCAGGGTCTCGGACGTCGGCGAGATCGCTGCGATGGTGCGCGAGCACGCGGCGCACGAGGGGGCGCTCGAGCGATGCAGCTTCGACGAGCGCGCGGCACGCGAGGCGCTCTTCGGCGACGCGCCGACGCTGCGCGCGTTCGTCGCGTTCAGCGAGGACGCCCCGGACCTCTCGGCGGGCTGCATGCTGTGGTACCCGACGTACTCGTCGTGGGGCGCGCTCCCGGGAGCCTGGGTCGAGGATCTCTACGTGCGGCCTGCCTACCGGCGCAGCGGCCTCGGCAGGCAGCTGCTCGACGCGCTGCGCGCGATGGTCGACGGGCGGGTCGAGTGGGACGTGCACGTGACCAACGATGCCGCGGCGCAGTTCTACCGCCGCCTCGGAGCCGTGCCGGTGACCGAATGGACGAAGTTCCGCTGGGAGCGGTGAGACCCCCGGCCCGCCGTGCGACGCTCGACGTCCTGGTCGCGCAGCTCGCCCCGCGCGCCCACGACGTGGAGGCGAACGTGCGTGAGGCATGCCGGCTGGTCTCCGAGCACCCTCGCGCGGACCTCGCGGTCTTCGGTGAGCTGTACCTGCAGTCCTACGCCCTGAAAGGGATCGAGCCGATCGACGCGCACCCGGCCGGCGAGCCGATCGACGCGCTCGGCGCCTGCGCGCGCCGCCACGGCACCGCGCTGGTGGTGGGCGCGGCGATCCGCGAGAGCGGCGAGAGCGCATCGACGCCTGGGATGGCGAACGCCGCGCTGTGCATCGACGCGGAAGGCAACCTGGCGGCGATCTACCGGAAGGTCCACCTCTTCGGTGCGGAGCAGCGGCTCTTCTCGCCAGGGGACGAGTACGTCGTGGTGACACTCGCCGGCGTCGCTGTGGGGGTGCTCGTCTGCTACGACCTCGACTTCCCGGAGGCGGCTCGCACGGTCGCTGCAGCCGGCGCAGAGCTGCTCGTGACCGTGTCGGCGAACATGGACCCCTATGCGGCCGACCACGCCCTGTACGCGCGAACGCGTGCCGTGGAGAACCGCATCCCCCACGTCTACGTGAACGCGGTCGGCCGGGAGGGCCGCCTGCGCTTCTGTGGTGGCTCGACCGTGGTGGACATGGCGGGCCGTGCGGTCGCCGAGCTTCCCGGCTACGAGCCGGCCGTGCGCCTCGTGACCGTGCCGCTGCGCCCCGATCCCGCCGATCCGCGGCCGGACTACCTCGCAGAGCGCCGCCCCGAGGTGCCCGCGCGCGTGGTCTCCGCGACGTTCCGGACCTGAGCCCGAGGTCCGCCAGCGCCCGACCGGCTGGTCAAGGGCAGGGTCGTTGGAGAAGACTGGTGCCCGACGCGACGGAGGGACCTGCGAGGGGAGCTGAGGCGCACGTGGAGCTGACCAACGAGTTCACGGTGGACGTGCCGATCGAAGAGGCCTGGGTGGTCCTCACCGACCTGGAGCGCATCGCGCCGTGCATGCCGGGGGCGCGGCTCGACGAGGTCGAGGGTGACGAGTACCGCGGCACGGTCAAGGTGAAGGTCGGTCCGGTCACCGCCGAGTACCGCGGCAAGGCGAGCTTCGTCGAGCGCGACGAGGCCGCCCACCGCGCCGTTCTCCGAGCCGAGGGGCGTGAGGCGCGCGGCCAGGGCAACGCCAGCGCCACGATCACTGCGCAGCTCGAGCCGGCGGGCACGGCGACCAGGGTCTCGGTCACCACCGACCTGACCATCACGGGGCGGGTCGCCCAGTTCGGGCGCGGGGTGCTGGCCGACGTGAGCACGAAGCTGCTGGGCCAGTTCGTCGACTCGCTCGAGGCGACGGTGCTGTCCGGACAGGGCGGTGCACCCGAAGGGGCCGGGACCGCAGCCGAGGCGGGTGGCCCGGAGGAGGTGACGGCAGAAGGGTCGGCCCCCTCCGGCGAGCGAGCTGCCGTCGCCTCGCCCGCCGAAGCATCGGTCGACCTCGTCCGGGTGGCCGGTCCGGCGCTGGCCAAGCGGGTCGCCCCCGTCCTCGGGGCCGTCGCGCTCTTCTGGATCATCTGGAGGCTGCGCTCGCGCCGCGGTGGTCGGCCGAACCGATCCGGCTGATCGGCCTCGTTGACCGATCGAGCGCGCCGACGCATACTGGGGCGACACTCGCTGTCCCGACAAGGGGGGATCGCATGCAGGTGCCCGCACCCTTCGAGTACCGCCGTGCCACGAGCGTGGAAGACGCCATCGGGCTCCTCGGCGAGCTCGGTTCGTCGGCTCGGGTGGTGGCAGGCGGGCACAGCCTGCTCCCGATGATGAAGCTCCGGCTGGCGACGCCCGACCGCCTCGTCGACATCAACGACCTCCATGGCGAGCTGGGCTACGTCCGGGTGGAACCCGGCGAGGTGCGGATCGGCGCGCTCACCCGGCACCGGGAGCTGCTCGAGTCCGACGAGCTGGCGGCGGTCCACCCGGTCTTCCGCGACGCCGAGCGGGTGATCGCCGACCCGGTCGTGCGCAACCGCGGCACCATCGGCGGCTCCTTGTGCCAGGCCGATCCTGCGGAGGACCTCTCGGCCGTGTGCACCGCCGTCGACGCCACGTGCGTCATCCGCAGTGCCGGCGGCACCCGGGAGGTGCCCATGGCGGACTTCTACCGCGGACCCTTCGAGACCGCGGTGGGCGACGGCGAGCTGCTGATCGAGGTGCGCGTGCCCCGTCGGCCGCGTGGGTCGAGCGCATACGAGAAGGTGGAACGGCGGGCGGGCGACTGGGCGGTCGCCGCCAGCGCCGCCGCGCTCTGGCTGGACGACGACGGGCGGATCGCCGACGTGCGGGTCGGCCTCTCCGCCGTGGGGCCGAACACCACGGCCATCGAGGGGATCGCCGACGCCCTGCGAGGTCGGGAGCCATCGGAGGAGGCCTACGCACAGGCCGGCGCCATCGCCGCAGAGCGCTGCAACCCCGTGGCCGACCTGAGGGGAAGTGTCGAGTACAAGCGCCACCTGGCCGACGAGCTCACCCGCCGGGCGCTTCGGCGTGCCGTCGCCCGGTGCCGAGGGGAGGGCTGAGCATGAAGGTGAGCCTCACGGTGAACGGGGATCCGGTCACCGCAGAGATCGAGGACCGTCTCCTCTTGGTCCACTTCCTGCGGGACCACCTGGGGTTGACGGGTACGCACTGGGGGTGCGATACGTCCAACTGCGGCACGTGCGTCGTCTGGCTCGACGGGGAGCCGGTGAAGTCGTGCACCGTGCTGGCGGCCATGGCCGGCGGTCACGAGGTGCGAACGGTCGAGGGCCTCGAGCGAGACGGCGAGCTCGACCCGGTCCAACAGGGTTTCATGCAGTGCCACGGACTGCAGTGCGGCTTCTGCACTCCCGGCATGATGATGACCGCCCGGGCCCTTCTCGACCGGAATCCCTCCCCCAGCGAAGGGGAGATCCGGGAGGCCATCTCCGGGCAGATCTGTCGCTGCACCGGCTACGCCACCATCGTGCGGTCCGTCCAGTGGGCGGCCGCCTACGAAGCGAGCCAGGCCGAAGCGAGCCAGGCCGTGGGGAGCGCGTCGTGACCACGCTCGGAACCCGCCCGCTCGACAGCTTCGCCGACAACGACCAGAAGCCCGTCGGCTACGGCAGGATGCTGCGCAAGGAGGACCCGCGCTTCGTGCGCGGCCTCGGCCACTACTGCGACGACATCCAGCTTCCCGGGATGCTCCACATGGCGATCCTGCGCTCGCCCTTCGCCCATGCCCGCATCGTGTCCATCGACACGAGCCGCGCGCTCGCCCATCCGAAGGTGAAGGCCGTGGTGACGGGGGCGGACCTGGCAGAGAAGGGCTTGGCGTGGATGCCCACCCTCTCCAACGACGTGCAGGCGGTGCTCGCCACCGACAAGGTCCGGTTCCAGGGCCAGGAGGTCGCGATCGTCGTCGCCGAGGACCGCTATTCGGCGCGCGACGGGCTCGAGCTGATCGACGTCCAGTACGACCCGCTGCCGCCGGTGGTCGACGTGCGCCACGCCTTGGACCCCGACGCCCCGGTGATCCGGGACGACCTGGAGGGCAAGGCCGACAACCACTGCTTCGACTGGGAGACGGGGGACGCGGCCGCGACCCAGGCGGTGTTCGACCGGGCCGAGGTGGTGGTGAGCCAGGACATCGTCTACCCACGCGTGCACCCGGCCCCGATGGAGACGTGCGGCTGCGTGGCGGACTACGACCGGGTGAGCGGGAAGCTGACCTTGTGGACGACGTCGCAGGCGCCCCACGCCCACCGCACCTTGTACGCCCTGGTGGCCGGTCTCCCGGAGCACAAGATCCGGGTCGTCTCGCCCGACATCGGTGGCGGCTTCGGCAACAAGGTGCCCATCTACCCGGGCTACGTGTGCGCCATCGTGGCGTCGCTGGTCCTCCACAAGCCCGTCAAGTGGATGGAGGACCGCTCGGAGAACCTCATCTCGACCGGCTTCGCCCGGGACTACCTCATGCGCGGGGAGATCGCCGCCACCCGCGACGGCAAGATCCTGGCCGTCCGCACGAACGTGCTCGCCGACCACGGCGCCTTCAACGGGACGGCGGCTCCCGTGAAGTACCCGGCCGGCTTCTTCGGCGTGTTCACGGGGAGCTACGACCTCGAGGCCGCCTACTGCCACATGACCGCCGTGTACACGAACAAGGCTCCCGGAGGGGTGGCGTACGCGTGCTCCTTCAGGATCACCGAGGCCGTCTACCTCGTCGAGCGGATGGTCGACGTGCTCGCGCGTGAGCTGGACATGGACCCCGCCGAGCTGCGGTTGCGGAACCTGATCCGCCCTGAGCAGTTCCCCTACACCACGAAGACCGGCTGGGTCTACGACTCGGGCGAGTACGAGCGGGCGCTGCGCCTTTCCATGGAGACCGCCGGCTACGAGGACCTGCGCAAGGAGCAGGCGGAACGGCGTGCCCGCGGAGAGCTCATGGGCATCGGCCTCTCCTTCTTCACCGAGGCGGTCGGTGCCGGGCCGCGCAAGGACATGGACATCCTGGGTCTCGGGATGGCCGACGGCTGCGAGCTGACCGTCCATCCGACCGGTAAGGCGGTGGTCCGGCTGTCGGTGCAGACCCAGGGGCAGGGGCACGAGACCACCTTCGCCCAGATCGTGGCCGAGGAGCTCGGGATCCCTCCGGCGGACATCGAGGTGGTCCACGGCGACACCGACCAGACGCCGTTCGGCCTCGGCACCTATGGCAGCCGGTCGACGCCCGTGTCGGGAGCGGCGGCCGCCATGGTGGCCCGCAAGGTGCGCGACAAGGCCCGCATCATCGCCTCGGGCATGCTCGAGGTCTCCGTGGCCGACCTCGAGTGGGAGAAGGGTGCCTTCCAGGTGAAGGGTGACCCGACGCGCTCGGTCACCATCCAGGACGTGGCCATGCGCGCGTACGGCGCCGGCGACCTGCCCGAGGGCGTGGAAGGCGGCCTACAGGCGGAGGTCTGCTACAACCCGGAGAACCTCACCTACCCCTTCGGCGCCTACATCTGCGTCGTCGACGTCGACCCGGGGACCGGTGCCGTCAAGGTCCGCAAGTTCGTGGCGATCGACGACTGCGGCACGCGGATCAACGAGATGATCATCGAGGGCCAGGTGCACGGCGGGCTCACCGACGGCGTGGGCATGGCCCTCATGGAGATGATCGCCTTCGACGAGGACGGCAACTGTCTCAGCGCCTCGCTGATGGACTACCTCATCCCGACGGCCCTCGAGGTTCCCGACTGGCAGACGGGGCACACCGTCACGCCTTCCCCCCATCACCCGATCGGCGCGAAGGGCATCGGCGAGTCGGCCACCGTCGGGTCACCCCCTGCGGTCGTCAATGCGATCGTCGACGCCCTGGCCCCCTTCGGCATCCGGCACGCCGACATGCCCCTCACCCCGTCGCGGGTGTGGGATGCCATGCAGGGCCACCCCCTCCCGCCGGTATGACGACGCTCGGGACCTCGCTCGCCGAGCGGATCGCCGCGCTCGGCGCCGAGGGGACGCCGTTCGTCCACGCCACGGTGGTGCGGGCGCAGCCGCCGACGCCCGCCCGGCCCGGAGACGAGGCGCTGATCCTGGCCGACGGCACCATGGAGGGATTCGTGGGCGGGCAGTGCGCCGAGGAGTCGGTTCGCACGGCGGCGCTCGACGTGCTGGCGGACGGCGAGCCGCTGCTGCTGCGCATCCTGCCCGACGGCGATCCCGGCTACCCGCCGGCCTTCGGCTCCCGGTCGGTGGTCAACCCGTGCCTGTCGGGGGGCGCCCTCGAGATCTTCCTCGAGCCGCGCCTGCCACCCCGCCGCGTGGTCGTCGTGGGCGAGACGCCGCTGTCCAGTGCCGTCGCCTCGCTGCTCCGACAGCTGGGCTACCGAGCCGACCAGGCCCCGGTGCTGGCCGCGGGCGCGGCTGCAGGGGCCACTGCCGTGGTGGTGGCGAGCTGCGGCCACGACGAGCCGGAGGCCATCCGCGCCGCCCTGGACGCCGGGGTGGGGCTCGTGGGGCTGGTGGCCAGCCGGCGCCGTGGCGAGGCCGTCGTGGATGCGATGGGCCTCGGCGCCGAGGAGCGGTCACGGGTGCGCACGCCGGTGGGCCTCGACATCGGTGCGCGCACCGCCTCGGAGGTCGCGGTCTCGATCGCAGCCGAGCTGGTCCGGGCCGTGCGGACCGAAGGGCTGCGCCCGCCCGTCGGCGACGTCGCTCAGCCAGCTCCCGTCCAGGCTGTCGACCCCGTGTGCGGGATGAGCGTCGTGGTCGGCCCGCAGACCCCCCACCGAGTGGTGGAGGGGGCCGACGTGTGGTTCTGCAGCACCGGGTGCCGCGACCGGTACGCCGCCTGAGGTGGCAGGCGAACCGGAGCCGGTCCACCCCGACGAGGTGCGTCGGCGCCTCGACGAGGTCGGCTACCTCGTCGACGAGGGGCTCGCCACCGCGCTCGCTCTGGCGCTCTCGCTCGGTCAGCCGCTCCTGCTCGAGGGCGAGCCCGGCGTGGGCAAGACGGCGGCGGCCAAGGCGCTGGCGCGAGCCTGGGGGGCGCCCCTCCTGCGCCTGCAGTGCTACGAGGGCGTGACCGCCGGCGAGGCCTTGTACGAATGGAACTACCAGCGACAGCTCCTGGCCATCCGCCTCGCCGAGTCGCACTGCCAGACCCTCCACGACGCCGATCTGTTCACCGAGGAGTTCCTCCAGGAGCGGCCCATCCTCCAAGCCGTCCGCTGTGCGGGGCCGGTCGCGCCCGTCCTGCTCATCGACGAGATCGACCGCGCGGACGACGAGTTCGAAGCGCTCCTGTTCGAGTTCCTCGGCGAGGCGTCGGTCACCGTGCCCGAGCTCGGCACCTTCGTGGCCGCCCGGCGCCCCACCGTGGTGCTCACCTCGAACCGCTCGCGCGACCTCCACGACGCGCTCCGCCGCCGGTGCCTGTACCACTGGATCGAGTTCCCCGACGCCGAGCGGGTCGTGGCGATCCTCCGGCGCTCGGTGCCCTCGGCGCGTGAGCCGCTGGTGACGTCGACCGCCGCCTTCGTCGGCCGCGTGCGGACCCTCGATCTCGACAAGGCGCCGGGCCTGGCCGAGGCCATCGACTGGCTCTCCGCCCTCACCGTGCTCGGGGTGGCCCATCTGACCCGGGACGACGTCGAGCGGACCTTGGGGGCGATCGTGAAGACGCCCGACGACGGCGACCTCGTGCGCGCCTCGCTGGCCGAGCTGGGGTACGCGGCGAGCGGCGGTGCCTGAGGGCCTCCAGGGCTCTGGGGGCTCCGAGGGCTCTGGGGTGACGAACGGCGGCTCGTCGACGAGCGCCGTCTCCCCCCTGCTCGCCGGAGTGGACCGGGCTGCGTTCGCCGTGGCCCTCGCCGTGCGCCTTCGCAAGAGCGGCGTGGCCGTCGGCACCACGGCGACGCAGGCCTTCGCCCGGGCGCTCGGCGCGTGGGACCCCCGCTCGATCGGCATGCTCTACTGGATGGCGCGGGTGACGCTCGTCCAGCGATGGGCGGACCTCGAGACGTTCGACGCGGTGTTCCGTGCCGTCTTCTCGGCCACCGGCCTCGCGCTCGATCCCGCCGCCCGCCGGGGCTCGGGTCCCGCAGGGGCCGCTGCGGCGCGCGGGTCCTACCGCTCGGTCCCCGGCGCGGCTTCCGTCGAGGTCGCGGGGGAGGGCCTCCCGTGGGCCACGCTCCCCGCAGCCGTGGCGCCCGCCGACGAGGACGAGGCGCCGCTCGACCTTCCCGAGCGGCTCCCCAGTCGCCTGAGCGCCGTGGCCGACGTGCCCTTCGAGCGCCTCGACCCGGCGGACCTGGCCCTCCTCGGCGACTGGCTGGCCGACGGGCTGCGCCGGTGGCCGACCCGGCCGTCGCGCCGGCGGGAGCCGCACCATGCGGGCCAGCGCATCGGGCTGCGCCCGACGATGGCTGCGGCCCGGCGCACCGGTTTCGAGCCGGTGGCGCTCGTGCGCACGGGCCCACGGCCGCGGCCGCGGCGTGTCGTCATGCTCTGCGACGTGAGCCGCTCCATGCAGCCCTACGTCACGGCCTACCTGCACCTCCAGCGGGCCGTGGCCCTGGCCACCGATGCCGAGGTGTTCGCCTTCGCCACCACCCTCACGCGGCTCACCACGGTGCTGGCGCGCACGTCGGCCGAGGCGGCCATCGAGGAGGCGACCGCCCGGGTGGACGACCGCTTCGGCGGCACCCGCATCGCCGCGAACCTCCGCGCGCTCCTGTCGTCCCGCCATGGGGAGGCGTGCCGGGGCGCCCTCGTGGTGATCGCCTCGGACGGCTGGGACACCGATCCGCCCGAGGCCATGGTCGCCGCCATGTCCCGCCTGCGCCGACGGGCCCACCGGGTGCTGTGGCTGAACCCCCGCCTTGCCGCGCCCGGGTACGAGCCGCTGGTGCGTGGGATGGCGGCGGCCATTCCCTTCTGCGACGTCGTGCTGCCGGCGGACCGGGTGGCCGCACTCGGCGACGTCGTCCGTGCGCTCGTGGCCGAGCACTGAGGCCGATCAGGCGATCAGGCGATCAGGCGACCAGGCATCGGGCGGCCCCGGGAGAAGATCCCGAGCGGCAGGTAGGCCGACACCACCCAGTTGGGAGCGTCCACGATCTCGGTGATCCTGAGGTGTGCCGCCACCGACGCGAGCACGTACGCCTCGACCGGCTCCATGGCGTAGCGAGACGCCGTCCAGTCGACGAGCGCACGGGTGGCGTCCTTGGCCGCAGCCATGAGGTCCGGTCCCACGCCCATGGTGACGTACCACTCGCCGTCCTCGGCACCGGGATGCAGCGGTCCTCGTACCAGGAGCTGGGGGCCGGGGATGGAGCGGTCCTTGTGGAGGCGGAGCCGGAGCGCGACGTCGAGCGGGCTCTCGATCGCGGTCACGCACACCTCGCCGTCGCCCATCGCCGAGTGGCCGTCGCCGATCGAGAGCATCGCGCCGGGCACCTGGACCGGAAGGAAGAGCCTCGAGCCGGCGACCACGTCCCGGCAGTCGATGTTCCCGCCGAAGTGGCCCGGCGGCATGATCGGTGCCGGGGTCGCGACGTCCGGGCAGGCTCCGACCGTCCCTGGGAACGGGCGCAACGCGACGGTGGCGACGTCACCGAAGCGAGCGATCGTGTTCGACGGCTCGCCGAGATCCCAGACGTGGAGGTAGGGATCGGAGAAGTCCTCCGCGAGGAGCCCCATCCCCGGCAGCACCGCGGTGAACCCCCATCCCCGGTGGATGGCCGAGAGGATCTCCACCTCGAGCGTGTCTCCCGGCTCCGCCCCCTCCACCTCGACGGGCCCGAGCAGCGGGTAGAGCCTCGAGAGGTCGAGCTCCGAGAGGTCGGCGCTCGTCGAGGTCGGGCTGAGCTGGTCGTCGGTGACCTCCCTCAGCGTCGCGTGCACCTCGTCGCCGTCCCCGACGATCGTGACGGGCGCTAGGGCGCGGTCCCACGCGTGGTGCGGGGTGCAGTCCGAGATGTCGACGGTGTGCGTGCCCATGCCCGTCACACGATGACGGGGACGAGCGAGCTCGAACGGGAGGCCGCCTCGATCCCTCTGGCGCGCATGCGGAACGTTACCCCGCGGGCCGCCGCCGCGAGGCCAACCGGCGGATCCCGCGAGGCTGACGGGGCCGTCGGCGCTGGCAGGCTGCGAAAAGTACCCGTTCGGGCGATACCGCCGCCCCAGTGGAAGCGACTTTGATTGCACCGTGGCCAGCGCTGCGCTGAGCCGTGGAGGAGCCGTGACCGAACCGTTCGACTTGGAGCGCCTGCTGTGGGATCTGCGCCATGACCCGCGTGTGGTCGCTGCCGTCCAGCGGGAGCCCGTCGAGACGATGGGCGCGTACGGGCTTTCCCACGAGGAGATCGACGCGCTCTTGGCACGGGACTTCGGGCGCCTCCTCTCGTTCGGCGTCGCGCCGATGCTCCTCTACTTCGGCGCGCTGGAGATGGGCGTGAGCCGCGACGAGTACTACACGGCCCTTGCTGCGCAGACGCGCGCGGAAGGTGCCGAACGCGCAGGAGGCGAACAAGGTCTCGAGCCGCGCGTGGCGGACCGCGCATGACCTCCTCGGTCGTCGGCGTCGCCTGCATGTCGCACTCCCCTGGGATCACCGGGTTCCCCGAGCGTGCAGACCCTTGGGCGGCCAAGGCCGTGCTCGCGGGCTTCGACCAGCTCGCCGACGTCGTGGACGAGGTCGACCCCGACGCATTCGTCATGGTGTCGACCGAGCACTTCACGAACTTCTTCGTGGCCAACCTGCCGAGCTTCGCCGTCGGGACGGCAGCTGCCTACGACCTCCCGGCGAGCGACGCGTTCGCATCGTTCCTCGGGATCGAACGGCGTCGCTACCCGGGGCATCCGGCGCTCGGCGAGGCCGTCTACCGCGGCCTGCTTTCTCAGGAGTTCGACCCGGCGCTCGTGGCAGGCGGGTACGGGTTCGACGAGGCGTTCGCCGTGCCGCTGACGCTGCTCGCCCGCGGGCGGGACGTCCCCGTCGTGCCGATCGTGGTCAATGCGGTGCACGCCCCCTACCCGTCTCTCGCCCGCTGCCACCGCCTGGGCGCGGCGATCCGCCGCATCGTCGAGGCACAGGGCGCCGCGCAGCGGGTGATGGTGCTCGGCACGGGCGGTCTCTCGCACTGGGTCGGGCTGCCGGGAGCCGGGACCATCGACACCGAGTTCGACCGCCGCGTGCTCGACGCGTTCGAGGCGGGCCGAGCCGAGCGGCTCCTGTCGCTCTCGGACGCCGAGCTCGAGGCATCGGGGAACGGGGCGCACGAGGTCCGCGCATGGCTCGTCGCAGCGGGCGCGGCAGGCGGCGCGGCGTTCCGGACGCTCGCCTACGAGCCGGTTCCGGCCTGGCTCACCGGTACCGCTGTCGCGGTTGCGGACCCGGCGAACGGCGCGGCGAGCGGCACTGCGAGCGGCACGCGCACGAGCATCCAGGCAGGGGGTCGCCCATGACCAGCACGCTTTCGCAGACGAACGAGATCGGCCGCCTCCTCGGCAAGGCGCGATCGGAGATGGCCGACGGCCGGGTTCCCGTCGAGATCTTCAACTCCGACGTCGTGTTCGCGCTCGAGCAGGAGCGCCTGTTCCAGCGAGCGTGGCTCTTCCTCGCGCACGAGTCGGAGCTGCCCGATCCGGGGGACTACGTGCTGCGGTCGCTCGCGGGCAACTCGGTGATCGTGTGCCGCGACGAGTCCGGTCGCATCGGCTGCTTCCTCAACATGTGCCGTCATCGCGGCAACCAGGTCTGCAAGGCATCGGAGGGGAACGCGTCGCACTTCCGCTGCTCGTACCACGGCTGGACCTATGCCAACGACGGCAGGCTGATCGGCGTGCCCCACATCCGCAAGGTCTACGAACCCGGCCAGATGCAGCGGTCGGACTGGGGGCTCCTGCCGGTGCGGACCGATTCGTACGCGGGGCTCGTGTTCGGGTGCCTCGACCCGGACGCCCCCAGCCTCGAGGACTACCTGGGCGGGTTCCAGTTCTACCTCGATCTGTACCTCCGCCCGGGTCCCAACGGCACGGAGGCCTACGCGCCCCCCGATCGCTGGGAGGCCGGCACCGACTGGAAGATCTGCGCCGAGAACTTCGCCGGGGACGGCTACCACACGCCGGTCGCGCACCAGTTCGGCTTCGAGCTCGGCTACTACGCCTCCTCGGCGACCACCCACGCCGACGGCTACGCGGTGCACTTCCCGCACAAGGGGCATGGGATCGGGCTCGGCCGGACCCCGGGCATGTCGCCGTTCTTCGGCTACCCGACCGAGGTCGTGGAGGCCATGGAAGAGGTGCTCTCCGAGGAACAGCTCTCGATCTTCCGGGAGGTCCGCACGGCGGTGGGCACCGTCTTCCCGAACCTCTCCCTCCTCATCCAGCCCTTCAGCACGGTCCCAGGGGAGCCGGGCGTCCGCTTCTGCACCATGCGGCTCTGGCAGCCGGTCGGCGTGGGGCGGATGCAGATGCTCTCGTGGTGCCTCGTCCCGGCCGACGCGTCCCAGGAGGACAAGGACGCCGCATACCGCGCCTACACGCTCGCCTTCGGACAGGCGGGGATGTTCGAGCAGGACGACTTCGACAACTGGTCTCGAGTGACGCGCATGGCGTCGTCACCGCTGTGCCGTGACTTGAGCTTCCCCTACTTGATGGGCCTCACACGGGCGCCGCTCGACGACTTCCCCGGACCCGGGGTCGTCATGCAGCCCTACATGACCGAGACGAACTTCCGGAACCTCTGGCAGACCTGGCTCGAGTACCTGGAGCGCCCATGACGACCGACCACGCCATTGCTCTCGCCGACGCCGGCGCTCACCCCGACCAGCTCCCTGGATCGGCACCGTCGCTGTCCGACGGCATCGATGCCGAGCTGCAGCGCGCCGTCGAGCGGTTCTTGTACCTCGAGTCGGAGCTCTTGGACGACCGCCGCTTCGAAGAGTGGCTCTCGCTCTTCTCCGAGGACGCCACCTACGAGGCGCCCCTGCGCGTGACCCGGGACCGCCAGGCGTCGCAGCTCTCCGAGCGTGGCAGGCTGTTCTCGGACACGAAGGCGACGCTCGAGGTGCGGGTCCGCAGGCTCTTGTCGGAGTACGCGTGGGCCGAGCAGCCTCCGTCGCGCACGCGGCACTTCGTCTCGAACCTGCGCGCACGCTTGCTCGACGACGGCGCCATCGCGGTGCGCTCGAACGTCCTCGTCTACCGCAATCGAGCGGAGCGGACCGACTTCGAGCTGTACTCGGCCGATCGGCACGACGAGCTCGTCATGACGAGCGGGACCGCCAGGTTCCGCATCCGGCGGCGGTGGTTCGTCGTGGACCAGAGCAACATGAGCGGCGACAGCCTGTCGATCTTCCTGTGAGCTCGACATGACCACGTCCTCCTCCTTCCCGCCGCGCGACGCGTCCACAGCGGTCCGAGCGCCCGCGGCGCCCTCGGACCCAGGTCGTGCAACCGGATCGGAGGGCGAGACCTTCGTCGTCGCGAACGAGTTCGCCGAGGTCCTCGTCCAGCGCGTCCTCACGCACAACGGCGTGCGTCTCGAGGTGTCCTCGCCCAGGCTGCACCGCGCGGTACGCCTGGATCCCCTGCAGCTCGAGGCGCTCACCTGGCAGGAGGCCGCTGCCTTCTCTGCGATGCTCACGGAGCCCTTCGGGCCTTCGGGCGAGGAGGACGACACCGCCGGCAAGCCCGGCGGGGAGCCGCCGCGCGCTGGAGCAGAGAGGCACGCCGGAGCAGAGGGGAACGGGCGAGCCCACGGGGAAGTGTGGCGGTGACCGGCCTGCTCGAGGGTTCGGTGGCGCTCGTCGTGGGCGGGGCGAAGGGGATCGGCCGGGGAGTGGTCGAGCGTTTTGTGACCGAGGGTGCCCGCGTGGGAGTGGTCGACCGCGACGCCGACGCGCTCGACACGCTCGGGTGCGCGTTCGGCGACGCCGTGAGGACGATCGTGGGCGACGTGACGATGCCCGACGCCCACCGGCGCGCCGTCGCCGAGGTCGTCGGGCACTTCGGCGACCTCGACTCGCTCGTGACGTGTGCGGGCGTCTTCGACTTCCGGACCCCGGTCGGCGACTTGGAGATCTCGCGGCTCTCGGCGGCCTTCGACGAGCTCTTCGCGGTCAACGTGAAGAGCGCGCTCCTCGCCACGCGAGCGGCGATGCCCTCGCTCCGACGCCGTCGCGGCGCAGTCGTCCTCACCGCTTCGGTCGCCGCCTTCCATCCCGAGGGCGGCGGTGTCCTCTACGGCTCGAGCAAGTGGGCGGTGCGCGGCCTGGTCGTCCACCTGGCCCGGGAGCTCGCACCCCACGTGCGGGTCAACGGTGTCGCGCCGGGAGGCACGACCGGCACCTCGCTGTCCGCGCCGGCCGCGCTGGACGCGTCGCGCACGGTGGCGTCGGATCCCGGGCGCGACAGGCGGATCGCCGCCGAGGCGCTGCTGCGGCGCGCCGCGAGCCCGGCCGATCACGCCGGTACGTACCTCTACCTGGTGTCGCCGCTCCTGTCTTCGGCCGTCACCGGGATGGTCGTGTGCTCCGACGGCGGGCGCGGAGAGCCGATCGGCTCCCAGGAGGACGTCGGCGGGACGGTGGAGGTCGACGAAAGGCTCTGGCGGCGTGAAGCCGTCGGATCGAACCTGCGAGACGGAGGAGGAAGAAGCTGAGCACGCTCGAGGTGCGCAAGGTGCTGTGCATCGTGGAGGAGACCAGGTCTGCCGCGGGCAGGCCGGGAGCTACCCCGCTGCACAAGGTCGCGGCGATGGCGGTGGTGCGCAATCCGCTCGCGGGCAAGGGGTTCGTCGAGGACCTCTCGGCGCTCGTCGAGCCGTCCGAGCAGCTGGGCCGTGAGCTCGGCGCGCGTGCCCTCGAGCTGCTCGAAGGACCCGTCCAGAGCTACGGCAAGGGGGCGATCTGTGGGATCGGCGGAGAGCAGGAGCACGCGAACGCCTGCCTCACCTCCGCGTTCGGCAATGCCTTCCGTCAGGCGATCGGCGGTGGTGAGGCGTGGATCAGCTCAGCGACGAAGGTCGGGGCGCCCGGGACGGCCATCGACGTGCCGCTCGCCTACAAGGACGAGCTGTGGGTGCGCAGCCACTACGACGCCATCGAGGTGCGCGTGCCGGACGCGCCGATGCCCGACGAGATCGTCGTCATCGCAGCCGTCGCAGACCGGGGCCGGCTCCATGCGCGGCTCGGTGGCATGACGCTGGAGGAAGCGGTCGCCAAGGCCGGCGGTCGATGACGACCCTCGCCGTCGTCGGCGCGGGCACCGTGCTCTCCGGAGCGATCGACGCGCCCGTCGTCGCGGGCGCCGACACCGTCGTGAGCGAGGACGGGCTCATCACCGCGGTCGGTGCCCGGGCCGCCGAGCGGGACATCGACGAGTCCGTCCGGCGCGCCGACGTCGTCGTCGACGCCGGCGGAGCGACGGTCGCGCCCGGTCTCATCGATTCGCACTGCCACGTCGTGCTCGGCGACTACACCCCCCGTCAGCGCACCGTGGGCTTCTTGGAGAGCTACACCCACGGCGGCATCACCTCGGTCGTCTCCGCGGGCGAGATCCACGCGCCGGGACGTCCTCACGATCCCGTCGCGGTCAAGGCGCTGGCGCTCGCCGCGCGAGCCTGCTTCGCCAACTTCTCGCCGAACGGCATGCGCGTCCACGCCGGCACGGTGATCCTCGAGCCGGGGCTCTCGGACGGCGACTTCGCAGAGCTCGCCGCAGGTGGTGTGAGGCTCGCCAAGTTCGGGTTCGGCGACTACGCGGACCCCCGGGACGGAGCGAGCGAGGTTCGCGGTGCCCAGGCGCACGGCATCCGGGTGATGAGCCACTGCGGCGGCGCGAGCGTGCCGGGGTCGCGGCCGATCGACGCCGAGACGCTGCTCGTGCTCCGCCCGGACGTCTACGGCCACGTGAACGGCGGGCCGACCGCGCTGCGTGCGGACGGTGTGCGGCGGCTCGTGGGGGAGACCGACGGGACGCTCCAGCTCGTCCAGGCGGGCAACCTCCGCTCCTCGCTCGAGATCCTCGACATCGCGCGTGAGCTCGATGCGCTTCCCCGGGTCGTCGTCGGGTCGGATACCCCGACCGGCACGGGCGTCATGCCCCTCGGGGTCGTGAAGACCCTCGCCGAGCTGTGCTCGCTCGGGAGCCTCGACGGCGAGACGGCGTGGGCGCTCGCGACGGGGAACAACGCCAGGGCGTTCGGCATCCCGGGCGGACGCATCGCAGCAGGGGAGGTCGCAGACCTCGTCGTCATGGACGCGCCATGGGGATCCGTCGCCGAGTCCGCATGCGCGGCGCTCGCCCTCGGTGACGTACCGGGCATCTCGGCGATCGTGATCGGCGGCAAGGTACGCGTGCTGCGCAGCCGGAACACCCCGGCCGCGGCCCGCCAGGTGGTCGTCACGCCCCCAGTCGAGCTCGGGGGCGAATGACGAGCCGCGAACTTGGGCACAGACGCTGCACCATGAATGTTGCACAATCCCGACATCAAGCTGAGGAGGAACCGCATGCCAGCGGCATACAGTAGAGGCGAGGTCAAGGAGCGGTCCCGTGCGCAGTGGCACGGCGCCTGCAATGTGACCCTTCCGTCGTTCACGAGCGATTTCAGCGGGTTGAACGACGAGGCGATCCGCCACGACGTGGCCCTCGCCGCCAAGATGGGGTTCTGGGGGACCCTGATCGCGTCGGAGTGCGGAACGACGG